>JBDZWC010000027.1:4174-28988 GCA_040256005.1 Deinococcaceae bacterium
GGATCGACGACGAGGGCTTCGGAGCCACGCTGAGGGAAGCCCTCGGGCCGCCGGGACCCGCCACCTGACGCCGACCGGCCCCGCCGCCTGAGCCCCGCCGCCATCGGCTGCCGATTAGGCCCGCACGCAACGAGCCTAGTCGTAAGCGGACCGTCAGAGAGCCCGTGCTATCCTCCGCCGATGCTGCGCCCGGACGTCCGTCTGGACTCGTTCGACCAGGTGACGCCCGAGCTTCTGATCGGCCTCGGTGCCCGCCACGTGCTTCTCGACCTCGACGACACCCTCGTGGCATCGGACCGCGATGACCTCGAGGCCGGCGCCAGCGACGCCGTCCACAGGCTCCGGGCGGCGGGGCTGGGCGTGGCCATACTGTCCAACGGCACACATGAGCGGGTGATGAGGCTGGGTAAGCTGTTGGACGTGCCTGGTATCGCCTTGGCGGGCAAGCCGTTCGCCTGGGCCTTCAGGCGCGCCCTCAAGCTACTGCCCGGCGCGGAACCGTCCAACACGGCGATGGTGGGAGATCAACTGTTCACAGACGTGTTGGGCGCCAAGCGTGCCGGCATGGCGACGGTCCTGGTGCGGCCCCTGACGAAGGGTAAGCTTCCTCATACCAGGTTCGCCAGGCGGCTTGAGAGAATGATCCTCGAGGAGCGTTGACCTTGGCAGTTCTCTCGATCGGCGACAAGCGCCTTGGCGCCGTTCTGCTGGAGCGTGGATACGTCACCGACGACGCGCTCCAACAGGCGATCGCCCGCCATTCGGAGGTGGGTGGCCGCCTGGCCGAGATCCTCATGCAGCTCGGCGTGATCTCGGAGCAGCGCATCGCCAGGGCCGTCGAGGAGTCGATCGGCATCCCGCTCGTCAACCTCCCCCGCGTCGACGTGATGGGCGACGCGCTCGCGAAGTTGCCAGGCACCCTGGCAGCCGAGCTGCTGGCCATGCCGTTCGCGCTCGACGGCGACCGCCTCCGCGTGGCCTTCGTTGACCCCCTCGACGCCCTCCTCATAGAAGAGGTGGAAGACGCTTCCGGTTGCCTGGTCGAGCCCTACCAGGCTCTCCATAAGGAGATCCAGTGGGCCCTCGCCACGTACTACCCCGAGCTGGGCCTCGAGCCACCCGTCGATGTCGACGTCGACATCAGTCAGCGGCTCGGCAACCTGGCCGTCGGCAAGGGGCTCCTGACAGAGCAACAGCTCGAGGACGCCATCGCCGAGCAGCAGCGCACAGGCGGTCTGTTGGGCCGCATCCTCGTCCAGATGGGCCACATCGGCGAGGAGGAGCTGGCGCAGCTCCTCGCCGAGCAGATGAACATCGAGTACGTCTCCAACCTCGACGACGAGCCCGTTTCGGACAAGCTCGGCACGACCCTGCTACGGCTCGACGCCGTCCAGTTCTCGGCGGTGCCGTACCGGTTCGAGGACGACGAGCTCGTCGTGGCCATCGCCGACCCCAGGCGGATGCCCGACATCGAGGCCATCGTCAACCGCAAGGTCAGGTTCGTGGCGGCACCCGAGGGCGCCGTCCAGAAGCGCATCGACCGGCTCTACGCCGACGACAAGGGCCGCCTGGGCGAGACGCTGCTGCAGAGCCGACGCCTCAAGCGCGAGCAGCTGCGGCGCGCCCTCGAGGAGCAGACCAAGCTGGGCAGCGTCAAGCCGCTCGGCGAGATCCTCGTGGACCTCGGCTACGTGACGCAGGGCGACGTCGACGAGGCGCTCAACAAGCAGCGGGCAGGTGGCGGTCGCCTCGAGGACACGCTGGTCCAGTCCGGCAAGATCAGCCCCGACATGCTGGCGCGGAGCCTGGCGATGCAGTTGGGCTTCCCGTTCGTCGAGGAGAACGTCCAGGTCGACCCGTACGCGGTGAGCCTGGTGCCGGAGGCGACAGCCAGGCGCTACACGGCCATGCCGGTGAGGCTGGAAGGCAACACGCTCGTCGTGGCCATGAAAGACCCCCGCCACGTGTTCGCGCTCGACGACATCCAACTGATCACGGGCCGTGAGATCCAGCCGGCCGTCTCCACCGAGGAGACCCTGACCCGCCTGCTCAACCGCTACTACCGCGACGGCGCCGACATGGACGAGCTGGCGCGGGCGGTCGTGGAGGAGGTCGCCGGCGCCACCGGCAAGGAGCAGGAAGAGGACGACAGCTCGGCGATCGACGACAACGCGCTCGTGCGCGTCGTCAACAACATCATCCGCGACGCCATCATCAACGACATCTCCGACATCCACATCGAGCCTCGCCCCGAGCGCGTCATCGTCCGCGTGCGCAAGGACGGCTCGCTGCGCGAGTACATGACGATGCCCAAGGTCACCGCGCCCGCGCTGTCCTCACGCATCAAGATCATGGGTGGCCTCAACATCGCCGAGCGCCGGCTGCCTCAGGACGGCCGCGTCCGGTTCAAGGACCGCAACCTCGAGGTCGACCTGCGCCTCTCGACCCTTCCCACCGTCTACGGCGAGAAGACCGTTATGCGCATCCTGAAGAAAGCGACCGACATCCCCGAGATCGAGGAGCTCGGCTTCGCCGACTACAACTTCCAGAGCTTCGAGGACATCATCCAGAAGCCGTACGGCATGTTCCTGATCACCGGGCCCACCGGCTCGGGCAAGTCGTTCACGACGTTCTCTATCCTCAAGCGCATCGCCACACCAGACGTCAACGTCACGACGATCGAAGACCCGGTCGAGTACGAGATCCCCGGCATCAACCAGACCCAGGTGAACGTCAAGGCGGGCCTCGACTTCGCCAGGGCGCTGCGATCCTTCCTGCGCCAGGACCCCGACATCATCATGGTCGGCGAGATCCGCGACCACGAGACGGC
The DNA here is from genome assembly GCA_040256005.1 of Deinococcaceae bacterium. Classification (GTDB taxonomy): domain Bacteria; phylum Deinococcota; class Deinococci; order Deinococcales; family Trueperaceae; genus DASRWD01. Next base: position 7,005 of record JBDZWC010000027.1, read on the forward strand.
CAAGATCTCGATGGAGGCCGCCCTCACCGGTCACCTCCTCATCGCCACCCTGCACACCAACGACGCCGCCGGCGCCGTCACGCGCCTCACCGAGATGGGCATCGAGCCGTTCAACGTCTCCGCCTCGCTCCTCGGCGTGCTGGCCCAGCGCCTCGTCAGGAAGGTGTGTAAGGACTGCAAGGTGGCCTCCACCCCGGAACCGGACGTCCTGCGTCGCCTCGGCATGAAGGACGACGAGATCAAGGGCAAGGTCCTCTACCGCGGCGTGGGCTGCGAGAAGTGCGGCGGCAGCGGGTACAACGGCCGCTACGCGATCCACGAGCTGCTCGTCATAGACGACGAGATCCGCACCGCCATCGTCAAGGAGGCGTCGGCGTTCGAGATCCGCGAGCTGGCCATCGAGCGCGGCATGCACACCCTCAGGGACGACGGCATCAACAAGGCGCTGCAGGGCATCACGACGCTGGAAGAGGTCCTCGCCCGCACGTCCGAATGAGCCCGCTGGGGGCGATGTGTGATTCGTCAGAGCCCCGTGAGTGTGCCCGCGCTAGCGTGACGACAGCGAGAGGACGCTTCGAACCCTATGGCTGACCAGATCAGATCCACGCAGATACAGGCCGACATCGTCGACCTGTTGAAGATCGCCATCGAGCGGAAGGCGTCCGACCTCCTGCTCACCGTCGGGCTCCCGCCCATGCTCCGTATCCACGGCGAGTGGCGGCCCACCGAGCACGAGACCCTGACGCCCACCATGACGCGCCGCTTGATGTACGCGCTCATGGACGAGAAGAAGCAGCGCAACTTCGAGGAGAAGAAGGACCTCGACTTCTCGTTCAGCCTCTCCGGGCACGGCCGCTTCCGCGTCAACGTCTTCGTGCAGCGCGGCTCCGTGGGTGGGGTCATGCGCACGATCTCGGAGGAGGTCCTCAGCTTCGCCGAGCTGGGTCTGCCCGACGAGGTGGCGGACGTCGCGCGGCTGCCGCGCGGCCTGGTGCTGGTCACCGGCCCCACGGGCTCGGGCAAGTCGACGACGCTCGCGACGATGATCGACCTCATCAACACCGAGTACCCCAAGCACATCGTCACGATCGAGGACCCGATCGAGTTCTTCCACCGCCACAAGCAGTCGATCATCAACCAGCGCGAGGTCGGCGAGGACACCCAGAACTTCAACAACGCGCTCAGGAGCGTGCTCCGGCAGGCTCCCGACGTGATCCTCGTGGGTGAGATGCGAGACCACGAGACGATCGGCGCCGCCGTGACCGCGGCCGAGACCGGTCACCTCGTCATGGCGACGCTTCACACGAACTCCGCCTCCGAGGCCATCGACCGCATCATCGACGTGTTCCCCGACGCTCAGCAGGAGCAGGTGCGCGTACAGCTCGCCAACAACCTGCAGGCGATCCTCACCCAGCAGCTGGTCCCGCGCATGAACGGCGAAGGCCGCGTGCTGGCCTACGAGTTCCTGCTGGCGACCCCTGCCATCCGCAACCAGATCCGCGAGGGCAAGTCGCACCAGATCCCCGGCTCCATCCAGACGAGCGGCCAGATCGGCATGATCACGATGGACGCCTGCCTCGCCGAGCTGCATCTGAAGAAGATGATCTCGTTCGAGATGGGCCTGGCGCGCAGCGTCGACCAGAAGGAGTTCGAGCGCCTCGTGACCAGCGGTGGCATCGCCGGCCAGGAGCGCCCCAACAACGGCACGACGACGGTGCCCACGCGCGTCGGCCCCGAGGTGGGCCGCATGGGTGGACCGCCCGCCATCGGCCGAGGGGGCAGGTCGGCGTAACCACTTCGGGCGCCTTGGTTGACGCCCTTCGGAGACCGAACTTATACTTCCGGTCATGCTTCGCGGCCGCCAGCACGACCTCGCTGACTCCGCTCGTGGCGACACCTCGCTACTAGCCGGAACGGGGGCTTAGGCGACCCGGGAGCGCCTCCCCTCGTGGGAGCGAACCAAGGATCTCCAGCGACCCCCGGCCCACCCGCGGCCGGGGGTCTTCTTCTTGACAGCGCGGGCGAGAGGATACGGATGCCAAGACCGAGAAGCCTCCTCGACAAGGTGTGGGAGACCCACGCGGTGCGCACCTTGGGGAACGGCCAGACGCAGCTCTTCATCGACACCCACCTGGTCCACGAGGTGACGAGCCCGCAAGCCTTCGCGATGCTCGAGGACCTGGGACTGGGCGTGCTGATGCCGCACCGGACCTTCGCCACCGTCGACCACATCCTGCCGACGCACACGCGTGCGGAGCCGTTCGACGATCCGATGGCGCAGGCGATGATCACGGCGCTGAGACGCAACGTGGCAGGGCATGCCGTCCCGTTCTTCGACGTGGGCTCCGGCAGCCAGGGCATCGTCCACATGGTGGGGCCCGAGCTCGGGATCACGCAGCCCGGCACGACGATCGTCTGCGGCGACAGCCACACCAGCACACACGGCGCGTTCGGCGCCATAGCGTTCGGGATCGGTACTCGCGAGGTGCGTGACGTCCTGGCGACCCAGACCCTCGCGCTCTCCAAGCCGAAGCTGCGCCGCATCGAGGTCAACGGCCACCTGGGCCCCGGCGTGTACGCCAAGGACGTGATCCTCCACATCATCAGGACGCTGGGCGTGAAGGGCGGGGTCGGCTACGCCTACGAGTACGGCGGCGACGTCTTCGACGCGATGAGCATGGAGGAGCGCATGACCGTCTGCAACATGTCCATCGAGGGCGGGGCGCGCTTCGGATACGTCAATCCTGACGCGACCACCGTGGAGTACCTGCGCGGCCGGGAGTACGCGCCGGCCGGTGACGCCTGGGAGCCCGCCGTGGAGCGCTGGCTCTCCTACCGCTCCGACCCCGACTGCGATTACGACGACGTCGTGACGCTCCGGGCCGAGGACGTGCCGCCCACGGTCACGTGGGGCCTCAACCCCGGCCAGTCCGTGGCGATCCACGAACCAGTACCCACGCCGGACTCCGTGCCGGCGAACGAGCGCCCGGCCGTAGAGGAGGCACTGGCGCACATGCGGCTCCAGGGCGGCACGCCCATGACCGGCACGAAGATCGACGTGGCCTTCCTGGGCTCGTGCACCAACGCTCGCCTGTCCGACTTCGTGGAGGTCGCCAGGTTCCTGGAAGGCAGGCGTGTGCACCCCGGCGTCAAGGCCATCGCGGTGCCTGGCTCCGAGCGCGTCAAGCGCGAGTGCGAGACCCGCGGCATAGACCGCATCCTCAAGGCCGCCGGGTTCGAGTGGCGCGCCGCCGGCTGTTCCATGTGCCTCGCCATGAACCCGGACAGGCTCGAGGGCGATCAGCTGTGCGCCTCCTCGTCTAACCGCAACTTCAAGGGCCGCCAGGGCTCGCCGACCGGCCGCACCGTGCTCATGAGCCCGGTGATGGTGGCGGCCGCCGCCGTGACGGGCGTCGTGTCCGACGCGCGCGAGGTGTTCGGGGTGGGCCGCGAGGTCGTGGCATGACCGCCTTCCAACCCGTGACGCGCGTGACGGGCCGGGCCGTCGCGCTACCCGCTGACGACATCGACACCGACCGAGTCATCCCGGCGCGCTTCCTCAAGGCCGTCACCTTCGACGACCTAGGCGACCAGCTCTTCTACGACGAGCGCTTCGACGAGTCCGGCGCGCCCAAGGGCCACCCGCTCGACGAGCCGGCCAGGGCCGGCGCCTCCGTCCTGGTGACGGGCGTCAACTTCGGCTGCGGCTCCAGCCGCGAGCACGCACCGAGGGCCATCGCCAAGGCGGGGTTCCAGGCGGTCGCGGCCGGCAGCTTCTCGGAGATCTTCTTCGGCAACGCCACCGGCCTGGGCCTCCCCTGCGTGTCGCTGGCGCGGGGTGACCTGGCGGAGCTGACAGCCGCCGTGCTCGCCGACCCCAGCCTCGAGGTCACGGTAGACCTGGCATCGCTGCGCGTCGAAGCGGGCGACCGGAGTTACGCTGCGTCCATGCCGGATAGCGCCAGGACCGCCCTGCTGGGAGGAACCTACGACCCCCTCTCCGAGCTGCTCGAGGGGCTGACCGAGACGAAGGCCGTCGCCGCTCGTTTGGGCCACGGGGCCGGCGCGTGACGCCGGGCCGCAGCCAAGGCTCGCGTCGCGTGAAGGTCGCGGTCCTGCCCGGTGACTTCGTCGGGCCGGAGGTCGTCGCGGCCGCTCTGGAGGCGTTGGACGCCCTGAGCGCGCCCTTCGGGCTCGACCTCGAGCTGAGCACCCTGCCGTTCGGCGGCAAAGCCTTCGAGGCGCACGGCGACGCGTTCCCCGCGGAGACGATGCGGGCCGTCTCCGAGGCCGACGCGGTGCTGCTCGGCTCGGTGGGGGGCCCCGTCGGCGATCACCCTTGGAACCGCCTGCCGCGCGAGAAGCGCATCGAGACCGCGATCCTGAACCTCAGGCGCCACTTGGGCGTGTTCGCGAACCTCAGGCCGGTGAAGGTATTCCCTGGGTTGGAGCACCTCTCTCCCCTACGCCCCGAGCGGGCCGCCGGCACCGACATGGTGATCTTCCGCGAGCTCACGGGCGGCATCTACTTCGGCAAGCCGTCTCACAACCGGGAGGACGAGGGCCTCTCGACGATGGTCTACCAGCGCCATGAGGTGGAGCGCATCGCGCGGTTGGCGTTCGCGACCGCCAGGGACAGGCGCAACCGCGTCACGAACGTCGACAAGTCGAACGTGCTGGACGTGTCTCAGTTCTGGCGCGACGTCGTGGTCGACCTGCACGCCCGCGAGTTCCCAGACGTCGAGCTGAACCACCTCTACGTCGACAACGCCGCCATGCAGCTCGTGCGAGATCCGACGGCGTTCGACGTGCTGGTCATGGGCAACCTCTTCGGCGACATCCTGTCCGACCTGGGAGGAGTCATCCCGGGCTCGCTGGGTGTCCTGCCGTCCGCCAGCCTGGGCGGCAGCGTCGGGCTCTACGAGCCTGTGCACGGCAGCGCGCCAGACATCGCCGGCCAGGGGGTGGCGAACCCGACTGGCACCATGCTCTCGGTCGCCATGATGCTGCGGCACAGCTTGGACGCGCCCCACGCCGCGCACGCGCTGGAGGGCGCCGTGCAGGACGCGCTCGCCGAGGACCCGACTCGCGACCTTGGTGGGTCCCGCGACACGCGCGCCTTCACCACAGCGGTTATCGACGCGATCTCCCGGAGGACCGAACTTGTCAACAACTGAGGCGACAGCCGAGACGAAGCTCAACCGGCGCAGCGCGGTAGTCACGACCGGCGACGAACGCGCCCCCAACCGCGCGATGCTCCGCGCCGTCGGTTTCAAGGAAGAGGATTTCGGCAAGCCCATCGTGGGCATCGCCGACGGTCATTCGACGATCACGCCCTGCAACTCGGGCCTCAGGCGGCTCGCTGACGCGGCCGCGGCGGCGGTAGCTGGCGCCGGCGGGATGCCACAGACGTTCGGCACCATCACGATCTCCGACGGCATCTCGATGGGGACCGAGGGCATGAAGTGCAGCCTCGTCTCACGGGAGGTCATCGCCGACTCCATCGAGACGGTGGGACGCGGGCAGAGCATGGACGCCATGCTCGTCGTGGGCGGCTGCGACAAGAACATGCCCGGCGGCATGATCGCCCTGGCCAGGCTCGACGTGCCCTCGATCTACGTCTACGGCGGCACGATCAAGCCGGGTCGGCTGGCGGGCGAGGACCTGACGATCGTCAGCGTCTTCGAGGCCGTGGGGGCCAGGGCGGCCGGCCGCATCGAGCTGGAGACGCTGCAGGCGATCGAGGCGTCCGCGTGCCCCGGCCCGGGCTCCTGTGGCGGCATGTACACCGCGAACACCATGTCCTCGGCGATCGAGGCGCTGGGCATGAGCCTCCCCTACTCGAGCACGATGGCTGCCGAGGACGACGAGAAGGTCACCAGCGCGCACGATAGTGGGGAGGCGCTGGTGCGTCTTGTGGCCCAGGACCTGCGCCCCAGCCGGATCATGACGAGGCACGCCTTCGAGAACGCGATCCGGGTCGTCATGGCCGTAGGGGGCAGCACCAACGCCGTGCTGCACCTGCTCGCCATCGCTCACTCGATGGGCGTCGAGCTCGGCATCGACGACTTCGAGCGCCTGCGCTTGACGACCCCCGTGTTGTGCGACCTCAAGCCGTCCGGCCGCTACGTGGCGACCGACCTCCACGCCGTCGGCGGGATACCGCTCGTCATGCGCATGCTCCTCGACGCCGGGCTGCTGCACGGTGACTGCCTGACGGTGACCGGACGGACGGTGGCGGAGAACCTGGCCAACGTGGCCAGCACGCCGCCCGCCGGTCAGGACGTGGTGCACCCCATCACGGACCCGCTGTACGGCGTCGGGCACCTCAACGTGCTGCGTGGCAACCTGGCGCCGGAGGGCGCCGTCGCGAAGACGACCGGTCTCAAGAGCACCCACATCACGGGTCCAGCCCGCGTGTTCGACGGCGAGGAAGCCGCCATGGCGGCGATCCTGTCGCGGTCGATAGTCCCGGGCGACGTCGTGGTGATCCGCTACGAGGGCCCCAAGGGCGGGCCCGGCATGCGGGAGATGTTGGCGCCGACGAGCGCGATCATCGGCCAGGGCCTGGGCGACTCCGTGGCCCTCATCACGGACGGCAGGTTCTCGGGCGGCACCTACGGCCTCGTGGTCGGTCACGTCGCTCCGGAGGCGGCGGTGGGCGGACCTATCGGTCTCGTGCAGGACGGTGATCTCATCACGATAGACGCCGCGACCAACCTCCTCCAGCTGGAGGTGGACGAGGCCGAGCTGGCCCGGCGCCGCGCTGCGTGGCGGCCGCCGACCCCGCGCTACACTACCGGCGTGTTGGCCAAGTACGCCAAGCTCGTGTCCAGCGCGTCCGTCGGTGCGGTGACCGATTGACGCCTCGCCGGAGGTAGGTCCACCTTGAAGGTCACCGTCTTCAACGAGTACCTGCACGAGCTGGAGGACGAGCGCGTCGCGGGTGTCTACCCCCAGGGGATCCACGCGGCCGTCGCGTCAGCCGTGAAGGAGCACGTGCCCGGCGCCGAGGTACGCAGCGCCACCCTCAGGGAGCCCGAGCACGGCCTCACCCAAGAGGTCGTCGACGACACCGACGTCATGCTGTGGTGGGGCCACAAGGCCCACGGCGACGTCTCGGACGCGGTCGCGGAGCGCGTGCAGCAGGCCGTCCTGGCCGGCATGGGCCTCGTCGTCCTGCACTCCGGGCACCTCTCGAAACCGTTCCTGCGCCTGCTGGGCACCCACGGGTCGCTCAAGTGGCGCGAGGCCGACGAGAAGGAGCGGCTGTGGAACCTGGCTCCTGCCCATCCCATCCTCGCGGGCGTGCCGGATCACGTCGAGCTGCCGCAGGAGGAGATGTACGGCGAGCGGTTCGATGTCCCCGAGCCTGAGGAGCTACTGATGATCTCGTGGTTCCAAGGCGGCGAGGTCTTCCGCAGCCTGATGACCTGGCGCCGCGGGCACGGCCGCGTGGTGTACTTCCGTCCCGGTCACGAGACCTACCCCACCTACCACCACCCCGACGTCAGGCGCATCGTGGCCAACGCCGCCGCCTACGCCGCCCGCACGATCAGGCGCGACGACTCGAGCTGCCCCAACCCGGCCGCTCTCGAGCCGGTGCCCAACCCAGCGAAAGAGCACGTGCTCAAGCGCTCATGATCGCCGAAGGACCTCTGCGCGTCGGGATCATCGGCACTGGCAGCATCTCCCAGGCGCACTACGACGGCTTCAAGGCCGCGGGAGCCAACGTCGTCGCCGTCTGCGACGTCAACCCCGTCCAACTGGCGGCCAGGGCGACGGCCTGGGGCGTGGACAGGACCTACTCCGATTACGGCGAGATGTTCGCCGCTGGGGGCATCGACGCCGTGTCGATCGCGGCGCCCACGGCCGTGCACCACCCGGCCACCATGGCCGCGGCCAGGGCCGGCGTCCACGTGCTGGTCGAGAAGCCCATCGCCCTCGACCTGTCGCTCGCCGACGAGATGATCGCCGCCTGCGCCGAGGCAGGCGTGAAGCTCGTCGTCAACCACCAGTTGCGGTCCTCCGCCCCGGCCAAGAAGGCGCGCGAGCTCATCGAGGCCGGTGCGATCGGCCGGGACACCCACCTGCGCCTGCGGCAGGCCCACGACTGGGGCGGCCAGGGCGTGCGCCCGTCCTTCGCCACGAAAGCCAGCTCAGGCGGCGGCACCCTGCTCGACAACGGCTGTCACCTCGCGGACCTGGCGCGGTTCTTCGGTGGCAGGGTGCGCGAGGTCTACGCCCGCGTTGCCACGCTCGCCTACGAGATCGAGGTCGAGGACACCGCCAACGTCTCGCTCGCGTTCGCCGACGGCGCCATCGGGACGATCGAGACCGCCTGGACCGCGACGGGGTGGGAGGAAGGCTTCTGGATCTACGGCACGGAAGGGGCCCTCGAGTCCACGAACCGCTTCGGTCCCCCCTGGCTGCGGCACTACTACCGCGGCACGCCGGGCGGCACCTGGGACGTCACCGACCTGGCCACCTACAGCTTCGGCGGCTACAAGCCCCACACGGCACACGTGATCGCGTTCGTCGCCGCGGTCCGGGGCGAGGGTCCCGTCGTGTGCTCGGGCGAGGACGGCCGCGAGGCCGTGCGCCTCATCCTGGCCGCGTACGCCAGCGCGGCCGAGGGCAACGTCGTGCGCCTCAGGGACGCACCAGACACCTTCGAGGAAGCCTTGGCGACACCGTGACGTTCGAGGAGTTCGAGCACCTCATCGCCGAGATGGTCGACGAGGTCCCCGCCGAGTTCATGCGCGGTCTCCAGGGCGTTCACGTGCTGCCGGAGGCCCGCCGCGAGGAGGGCTACGACGAGGACGTCTTCCGCATGGGCGAGTACATGGACCCCGGACCCGAGGATTTCCTCGGCTCGGGCGACGGCATCGGCAGGCACGTCGCCATCTACTACGGCTCGTTCCGGGCGATCGCCAGCCAGGACCCCGAGTTCGACTGGGAAGACGAGGCCTGGGAGACGCTCACCCACGAGCTCAAGCATCACGTCGAGTCGTTGGCCGGGGAGGACTTCTTGGTCCAGGAGGACGACGAGTTCAGCCGGCAGCTCAAGGGCGGCTAGGCGGTACTCGCCACCCTGACCCACAGGTCCGGGAACCGCCCCGCGATCTCGCGGGACACCTGCTCCGCGGCCGCCAGGTCGTCCGCGACCCCGAAGCAGGTGGGGCCGCTCCCTGACATGAGCACCCCGCGCAGGCCGGCACCTCTCATCGCCTCAAGGAGGGCCCTCAGCTCCGGGTGCGCACGCGCTACTCCTGCCTGCAGGCCGTTGCGCCACCGCGGCTCCTCGCCTGAGGCCAGCGCCGCCAGGGCGGCCTCGTGCTTGAGGCGCGGGGTGAACCCGACCAAGGCAGCGTAGGCGTCCGCCGCCGAGACGGTGGTCTCCGGCTTGGCCAGCACGAGCGCCAGGCGCGGCACCTGTGCCTGACTGAGGCGCTCGCCTCGACCGCGCGCGAGGGCAGCCGCGGCGCCCGAGACGAAGAACGGCACATCGGACCCCAGGCGCGCCGCGATCTGCTCGAGCTCGAGCCCGCCTTCCAGGTGCGCCTCCATGGCCCGCAGCACCGCGGCTGCGTCCGACGAGCCGCCGCCCAGGCCGGCCGCGACCGGCACCCTCTTCACGAGGCCGATACCTACGCCCGGCGCAGCGGCGCCGGTCTTACCCTCGAACTCACGCTGGTAGGCGGCCGCCGCCCTCACGGCGAGGTTCCCGTCACCGGTGGGGACGGCGGCCAGCGCCGCCGCGTGCCAGGCGGGGTCCCCGGCGGCCGCCTCCGGCTGCACCTCCAGCGTCACCTCACCGGGCCGGTCCTCCAGCAACCTCACCGTGACCTCGTCAGCCAGGTCGAGCCGAGCCATGAGGGTCTCGACCTCGTGGAAGCCGTCACCGCGCCTGGCGAGCACCGCCAGGCCCAGGTTCACCTTCGCCGGCGCAGCGACCCTCAACGCGTTGCCGCCTGTAGGCGTGTGGCCAGCGCCTCTGCCAACTCCAGGTCTTCCGGGCGCGTCACCTTGATGAGCCACGGGCTGCCCTCGACCAGCTCGACGTGCCTGCCCAGGCGCCGCACCAGGCCGGCGTCGTCGGTGGCCTCGTGGCCGCCGGAGCGTGCCGCGTCGTGCGCGGCCAGCAACAGCTCTCGGGCGAAGGCTTGCGGCGTCTGTACGGCCCGCAGCGTAGACCTGTCCAGCTCGCCGCCCTCCGCCGTCACGACCGTGTCCGCTATGCCTACCGCGGCCGTCGCGGCGCCGTGCCGCACCGCCGCCGCGAGCACACGCGTGACGACCTCTTCAGGCAGGAACGGGCGCGCGACGTCGTGAACCAGAACATGCTCGGCGGTCGTCGCGGTCAACATGGCCGACACCGAGTCCTGCCGGGTAGCGCCGCCCGCCACGTAGGTGACGCCACCGCGACCGGGCCAACGGCCCACCGCGCTCGCCGGCACGGCGACGACCACCTCGTCTACGAGCGGCGCCAGCGCCTCCAGGGCGATGTCCAGCAGGGTCTTGCCGCCCACGGTGACGAGCGCCTTGGGCCCCATCCCCAGCCGGTCGCCCGTGCCGGCGGCCGCGATCAGGGCCGCGACGCGACCGCTCACGGCTCGCCCCACCGCCGCACGCGCTCGTTGTCGATCCCGAGGTGGTCGAGTAGCCGCGCCGTCACGCTCCCGACCAGGTCGTCGATCGTCTCAGGCCGGTGGTAGAAGCCGGGAGAAGCAGGCACGATCACGGCGCCGGCGTCGGCGGCGGCCAGCATGTTCGCGATCATCGGGCGCGAGTACGGGGCTTCCCTGACGACCAGCAGGAGCGGGCGCCGCTCCTTCAACGCCACGTGGGCGGCACGCGAAGTGAGGTTGTCGGTCAGGCCGTTCGCCACCTTGGCCAGGGTGCCGGCGCTGCACGGCACGATGACCATCGCTCCGAAGCGGTGGCTCCCCGACGCGATGGGCGCCCCGCTGTCGCTGTCCTTGTGCACCTCGCCGGCCAACGACGTGAGGCTCTCGAGGCCGCCGTCCAGTTCGGTGGGGACGACCCGCTTCGCGCCGGCCGTGACGACCAGGTGCGTGTGGACGCCGGCAGCTCTGAGCGACCCGAGGAGGTCCAGGGCGTACACGAGGCCGCTCGCGCCGGTGACGGCGACGACGACCTCGCGGCGCTCACCGGTCCCTACGTCGGGTACCCTTTCCGTCACGCGGCAAGGTTACCGCGAGCGTGGTGGACGTATACTCGCCGCGCGATGGCGCTTGTCGACGAGAACCTCGACGCATCGAACGCAGCGCGGCTGCGCCCCGGGCCCGACGGTCACTTCGTCCCCATCGGCCCGCGCCTGACGCGGGCGCGACACGGCGGCGTGGTGACGGGTCTCTGCGCCGGGATCGCGAACCTGATCGGCGCCAGGGTCTCTACGGTGCGGGCGGTGTTCGTCGCCGGCGGAGTGGTGACCTTGGGCACGCTCGCGCTCGCCTACCTCGGGCTCAGCGCCATGGTGCCGGCTTCCTCTGACTGACCCTCACGTCACCAGGCTTCCGACTGACCCTCACATCACCAGGCGGATGGGTGCGTCGAGCAGCTCGGCGACCCGGCCGAGGAGCCGAGCCCCCTGTTCGGCCGGCAGGTCTCCGGTCAGCGTGAGCGTGCTGCGGTACCCGCCCCGCTGGTTGTCGTAGAGCATGCGGCCGAGGCTCACCACCGGAAGGTCGACGTCCAGGACGACCTCGTCGAGGTCCAGGCTGCTCAGGTCGGCCACGACGAGCCCCGCTTCGTCCTCTTCCTGGCCGGGGCCGCTCAGCGCGCCGACGAGCTCGGCGAACGGTCGACCGGCCGCGTCATCGACCCGGCGCAGCGTGAGCCCGCCGTCGAAGGTGGCCAGCGCGACCTGGCCGCGGCCCACGCCCTGGTCGCGGGCCGCCTTGGCGACCGCCCGCAGCACGAACGGCCCTGCGCCCAGCGGCTCGTCGTGGCCCAGCTCCTGGGAGACCGAGAGCTGTGCTCCCGCCAACGCCGTCACGTCCACGTGCCGACGCAGCACCGTGCCGGTGCGGGCCAGCGGGATACCCGCCAAGCTCGCCGCCTCGCCCGTGGGCTCGGAGAGCTCGGCGTCGGCAGCCGTGGCCTGACTCCAGGTCGGCTCTGCCTCCGGCTGGTCCCAGCCTGAGGAAGACGCCACCGCCTGTCCTCCGGCGACCTCCTCGGCCGTTCCCGTGGCGACGTCCGCTCGCTCGTGTTCCGCCGCGGAAACGTCCGCCGGCTCTCCTTCTGTCTCGCCTGAAGCCCACGGGTCCGCTGCCGTCGTCGCGGCTTCCGTGTCGTCCATGCCCGCGGCCCAGACGTCTGGCTCTGCGGTCCCTCGATCCACTTGCTCGGCGGTCCCTCGATCCGCGCTCGCGCCGTGCGACCAAGGGTCCTGTGTGTCTGCCTCTTCTGCCCCATCCTGGTCCCTGACCCATGGGTCGTCATCCACGCTCGCCGTGACGGAGTCGGCGAAGAGGTCCGTCGCGGCTTCCGAGGACCCCTGAGGCTCGCCCCAGATATCCGGAGCGTCGTCCTGCGCAGCGTGCTCGTGGCCGCCCAAGGAGATGCCCTCGCCCCACTGCGCACCGGTGAACTCCTCGGTATCGCCGGTGGCGGAACGGCTGAAAGCGTCCTCGTCGGCCTGTCCCACCGAAGCGCCGAAGGCGTCCAGCGCCTGGATGTCGTCCTCGTCGCCCAGCAGCCCGGCATCGTCACCGGACACCAGCAGGTCCTCGAGCTCGTCGCCACCCACGGCTCCCGCGGGCTCACCGGCCGGCTCGTCCTCCAGCGGCTGCGCCGCGGCGACCGGCTCGTCGTCGAACAGGAACACGTCCTCATCGACAGCGGCGGTCGAGGGGGTAACCGTGACCTCTTCCGACGGGGCGGGGTCGTCCCTCACCGCGCTGCCGATCTCCTGCCTCAGCTCTCCCAAGGTGGTGGCCTGACCGGCCTGGCGCAACGCGGGGTCCTGGTCGGGCCAGGCCTCCATGCCATCGGGCAGAGGCTCGGGCGTGGGGTCCAAGGCCTCTTCGCCCGCCATCACACGCGCCAGGTAGTCGAGGACGTCGCGTTCGACGATCCTGCCGCCCTCGCCCGTGCCATCCAGGCCCCGCCAGTCGACGTTGTTCTGCTCGGCCAGCCGTCGCGCCAGCGCGGTGATGTCGGGCTCGCTCACTTGGGCTCCTCCTGGCGGGCTCCTCGTGCCCGCGCCTTCGGTTCGTTACGGCAAAGAGTATACAAGGCCGATACTCGGTGTCCGGGAGGGCCGGCGTAAGCGACAAATCCCACTCGCCTCACCGCGTGCTTCAGCCGCTCGTTGAGACGCGGTCCATGCCCGGGCCCGCTGCCCACGACACGATGAGCGGAGGTAACCGAAGGACCTCTCAGGGCCGCCAGGCCTGGAAGAAGACGCCGTCGATGTAGGTCTGCAGTAGCGCGTCGGAACCGTACACGGGCACCGACGTCGAGGCGACCTCACCGGGATCCATCGTCTGGTCGAAGACCGTGCGTTCGCCGCGCTCGTCGCTGACGATCAGCTGCAGCCGGTACGGCTCCTCCAGCAGGCGCCTGACGCCCATGAAGGTGGGGTCGAAGGTGAACGGGATCGTGCGACTGCCGTCGCCGGCAACGATCGAAGGTCCGCCGCCGCCCGCCGAGTCGTCGCCCCCCGCCCGGCCCGGTGTCAGGTCGTCCGCCCCGTTCCCGGGTCCCGGCAGTCCCAGGTCGGGGAACACCAGTGGCGCCGAGGGCTCGCCGTTGATCGTCAGCAGCACCGGGGTGCCGGGAAGCGTGTAGCCCGTGGGCTGCACGTCGATGACGCCAGCCGGCCTGGCCGGGTCGTCGACGAACGTGATCGGCCCCATCTGGAGCTGGGCGGCGCGCAGGGCCAGCTGGGCCCGCCACTGCGGCATGCCCATGACGTCGGGTACCTGCACGACGTTGCGCGACGACAGCGCGTAGTTGACGACCACCGGCGTGCTCAGGACGACCTCGGTGCCCGCCGGTGGCCAGACGGACACCACGTCACCGGCCTGGGTGAACGAGACGGTGCTCGGCACGGTCTCGACGCGTCCGAACCCCAGCTCCTCGAGACGCCTCACCGCCTCTTCCAGCGGCATCCCGGCCAGTTCCGGTACCGCGACCTTGGGTAGCTGGCGACCGCTGCTAACGGTGATCTGCAGCTCCTCCCCGGAGGCGAGCTGAGCGCCGCCTGCCGGTGACTGACCGATGACGGTGCCGATGGGCCGGTCGTTCGGCTCGTAGACCGTCGTGGCCAGCGGGAGGTTGAGGTCCCTGACCAGCTGCTTGGCGTCAGACTCCCTCATGCCGGTGAGGTCCGGCACCCTCTCGGCGGCACCCGTCGTGTTGACGCCGAGGTGGATCGTGCGACCGCGCTTGACGCTCGCGCCAGCGGGAGGCGCCTGGCTGGTGACCGCATCCGGCTCCGCGCCGGCGACGTGCTCGACGAAGGTGACGGGCTCGAGGCCCATACGTCGCAGCACCTGGGCCGCCTCGTCGTGCCGCATGCCCACCACCTCGGGTAGACGCACCTCGGCGACGGTGAAGTAGTCCCTGACGCTGAGAGCTGTGTAGACGATGGCGCCCACGAGGATCGCCCCGGCCACCGCCAGCCAGGTGAGCCCCGTCCTGCGCGCGTTGCGAGCGTCCGTAACAGACACGGCCAGACTCTACCGCGACGCCCTTCGGAGCCGAGTAGAGTCGGGAGCGTGAACCGGGCCCTCATGTTCCCGCCGTCTACCGTGTCGCATCTCGGCGCAGAGGCGATGCATGGCGAGCTTGCCGACCTGTTGGCGCTCGAGCGCAGCGGCATGGCCCTGGGTCTGGTGGCGCTGCCCGCCGCCGTGGAGGACAGCCTCTACCGCTTCAACAACCTGCCGGCTCGGCTGGCCGCGCTGTACGCGGGGCTCGACCCCTTCGATCCCGACGAGGACCTGCTCGAGGAGGCCGAGGAGAGCGCCGTGAGGCTGGTGGACCAGGCACACCAACTAGACGAGGTCATCGACGCCGTCTACGAGGCCCTGGCAGGTCTCCCGGCCGAGCTCGTCGTCAGGAGGCCCGGCGAACCAGGCGGCCTCGAGGTAGCCGGCAGGCGCGGCGCGTTGCTGGCTCTCAAGCGGTTGGCGCAGGGCGACTGGTCGGCCCAGGCCGTCATGGCCAGAGTGACCCGCACCGCCAGCGTCGCGCTGGAGGCCCGCGAGGTGATCGTGCATGCGTCGGGCTCGACGCACGACGCCGCGCTGTCGGCCCGTGCCGCGCAGGTCCTCGGGCGTCAGGTGGACGTAGCGGGTTGGCAGGGTTCGGTCACACGGGTGACGTGAGGCTGCGCCGCGCCACCGCCGCCGCGCCGATCACGCCCGCGTCGTTTCCCAGCACTGCCAGCCTGAGATCTGGCTCGCAGTAGCCCTCCAGGTACTCCCGGGTCGTGGCCGCGACCTTGTCAAGGTAGAAGGGGCCGACGTTCGTCAGGCCGCCACCGAGCACGAAGGCCTCCGGGTCGAACATCTTGACGAGGTTCGCCAGGCCGATGCCGGTGAACCGGGCCGCGTTGTCCACGATGCCGAGGGCCTTGGGCTCGCCGGCGACGGCGCGCGCGAAGAGCTGCTCCGTCGTCATCTCGATCCCGTAAGCGTAGCTAGCGTCCCTGGCGAGCGACCGGCCCGCGGCGATCGCCTCGAGGCTACCGGTGTGCCCGTCGCCTCCCATCGGGCCGCCAGGCAACACGGTCATGTGGCCGATCTCGCCTGCGATACCGTGCGCCCCGCGGATGAGCCGGTCGCCGAGGAACAGGCCCCCGCCGATGCCGGTCGAGAGCGTCACGTAGATGCTCGAGTCGAGACCCCGCGCGGCGCCGTAGAGGTGCTCGGCGTAGCCGGCGGCGTTGGCGTCGTTCTCCAGCTCGACCTTGAGGCCCAAGGCCGCCTGCAAGGCATCCACGATGGGCGCGTCCACCATCCCGGCGATGTTGGGTGCGAACACCACGCGGCCGCGCACGTGGTCGAGGGGCCCGGGCGAACCCACTCCCACGGCGTCGACCACGTGCCCTCGCTGTAGCAACGCTCGCGCCGCCCCGGCCATCGCAGCGACGACGTCGGTGAAGCCCGTCTGCGGTGTGTCGACCCGCACGCGGTCGACGATGGTGCCGCCGTTGACGACGGCGGCCAGGATCTTCGTGCCGCCCAGGTCTATGCCCAAGGTGCTCAACTCGTCCTCGCCTTCATAGCGCGCGCCGCCTCCACCGCCTGGCCCGCGATCACGCTCTCCTCGTCTGTCGGCACGACCAGTACGCTCACCCGGCTCCCCGGCGTGCTGATCACGGGACCGCCCGCCCTGTTGGCAGCGTCATCGAGCTCGATACCCAGGAAGCCAAGGCCGCTCACGGCCTCGGCCCGGATGAGGTGGTCGTTCTCCCCCACCCCGGCGGTGAACACGACGGCGTCCAGACCACCCATGGCGGCCGCGTAGCTGGCGATGAGCTTGCGCACGCGGTAGGCGTAGAGCTCCAGCGCGGCCATGGCAGCCTCGGAGCCCGCCTCCGCGGCGGCCCTCACGTCGCGCATGTCGTTGCCGACGCCGGACATCCCGGCCAACCCGGAGCCCCTGTTCAGCAGCTCGTTCAGCTCCCCCTCGCTCACACCCTCCCTCAGGAGGTGCAGCAGGAGACCGGGGTCGACGTCACCGCTGCGCGTGCCCATGAGCAGGCCCTCGAGGGGCGTGAACCCCATGCTCGTGTCGACCACCTCACCGCGATCAACCGCGGCGCCGCTGGCGCCGTTGCCGAGGTGCAGGGTCACGATCTTCAGGTCGTCGCGGGCACGACCCAGGAGCCTGCCCGCCTCGCGAGACACGTAGTCGTGGCTGGTGCCGTGGAAGCCGTAGCGGCGCAGGCCCCGCTGGGCGAACGAGAGTGGCAGCCCGTAGAGGTAGGCGCGTCGCGGGAGCGTGGCGTGGAAAGCCGTGTCGAACACGGCCACGTGCACCGCGTCCGGCATGAGAGCGAGCGCAGCCCTGAGGGCTTCGAGGTTGGCCGGGTTGTGCAGCGGCGCCAGGGCCTCGAGCTCGGCGATGCCGGCCAGCACGTCGTCCGTGACCAGGGTGGGCGCCGTGAACCTGGTGCCGCCGTGTACGACACGGTGACCCACCACGCTGGGCTGGTACGAGGTGCCGTCGCCGAGGCTGCGCAGCCCAGCTTCCAGCGCGTCTCCATGTGCGCCACGGTGCGTGAGCCTCTCCACCGTCACCGCGCCGCCCTGCGGATAGGTCTTGAGCTTGAGGCTGGAGCTGCCGGCGTTGACGACCAGCACGTTCTCCCCCGCCGCGATGTCCGCCAGCATGCCCGGCGAGTCTACCGTCCACCCAGGTCGGCGACGAGGCGCGGCCTGAAGCCGAGCGCGTCGGCCGCGACGAAGTGCAGGTCTATGCCGGGGAGCCGCGTCAGGACCGGCTCCTCGCCGTGGACGTGCCCGAAGACGAGGGCGTCGGGTGCGTAGTCCTCGATGAGGTCGGTGAAGCCACTGGGCTCGAGGCGAGCGTTGGTGGGCGGGAAGTGCAGCATGACGACCCGGTAGTCGCCCTGCAGCCGCCTGGCCGCCGCCAACGACAGCGACAGGCGCTCGACCTCGCGCAGGTAGACGCGCTGGTCCTCGGCGGTGAACCCGCGGCTGCCGGGGCAGACCCAGCCCCGTGTGCCGGCAACGACGACGCCGTCGATCTCGAGCGCGTCGTTCTGGATGGCGTACATGCCCTCGGGCAGGGCGCGCCGCAGCTTGCTGATTGACGGCCACCAGTAGTCGTGGTTGCCCCTGAGCAACACCTTCCTGCCTGGCAGCTCGGCGATGTCGCGCAGGTCGACGAGAGCGTCGTCCAGCCGCATCGCCCACGACACGTCGCCCGGCACCAGCACGATGTCGTCTGGGCCCACCGTCTCCCGCCAACCCGCGAAGAACGCCTCGGGGTGGCCCGCCCAGTTGCCACCGAACACGTCCATCGGTTTGGGGTCGGCGCGCGAGAGGTGGGGGTCGGCGATCGCGAAGAGGCGCATCGAACCGCGATTCTAGCCGGTGGTGCGGGCGCGTCCAGGACGCTCGCCGGCGGGCTCTAGCCGGCCTCCCGGCGAACCCCAGTGAGGCGCACGCGGTCTCACCACTCGAGGTCAGTGCGCCGCACGCCGTCCGTGTCCAGCCGCGCCAGCAGCTCCTCGACGCTGGCGCCGGTCACCGGATGCCGCCAGGCGGGCGAGACCTCGGCCAGCGGCACCAGCACGAACGCCCGGTGATGTAGGCGCGGGTGTGGCACCGTGGTGACCGGGTCGTCGACGTTCACGTCCCCGTGGGCCAGGAGGTCCAGGTCGATGTTGCGGGGTCCCCAGCGCACGTCGCGCACGCGTCCGAGCCGCTCCTCGAGGTCGAGCAGCGCCCGCAGCAGCGCGTGGGTGGTCAGGTCGGTCCTCAGCGCCACGACGGCGTTGAGGTAGTCGGCCTGGCCCGGGGGCCCGCCAACGGGATGCGTCGCGTAGACGCTCGACCTGGCGGTCACCTCCCCCAACGAGCGCAGGCCCTCCGCGGCACGCCGCAGCTCGGCCAGGCGGTCTCCCAGGTTGCTGCCCAGGGCCACCCAGGCGAGCGGCTCGTCGCTGTCCGCCCGGGCCACGCCGCCCTCAGCCCTCTCCGCGCGCGCGCCTCAGCTCGTAGTACACGTCCCTGACGATCCCGTGGAGCGGAGCGTGGGGCTTGTGGACCCTGACCACCAGCGAGCGAACCCCTGGCTCCTCGGTCATGATCGTGCCCGCTATCGCTGCCGCCAACGACTCGATCAGCTTGAACGACTCGCCGGTCACGATGCGCTTCACGGTGGCGAACACGCGCGAGTAGTCGACGGTGTCCGGCAACGTGTCGCGCGCCGGAGGCGACACCGACAGCTCGAGGTCCACGACGAAGCGAGCGCCACGCTTCAGCTCGTAGTCGTGAACGCCGTGGAAGGCGTGGAACTCCATGCCGCTCAGCACGATGGTGCCGAGCCCGTCGACCTCAGACATCGCGACCTTCCCCTCCTTCGCCCGCAGCCAGGGCCGCCAACACGGCCAGCGCCTGTCTGTGAGCCTCAACGTCATGAACCCGCAGCAGCGCGGCGCCGAGCCGCGCGACCCACAGATGCGCCGCCAGGCTGGCGCCCAGACGCTCGCGCGGTTCCTCGACGCCCGTGATCCGGCCCAGGAAGCCCTTGCGGGAGGCGCCGACCATGACCGGATAGCCCGTCCTGGCCAACCGGTCGGTGGCTCTGAGCAGGTCGAGGTTGTGCTCGAGCGTCTTCCCGAAGCCTATGCCGGGGTCGATAACGACCGAGGGCACGCCGGCGGCGAGCGCGCGCTCTGCCGCCGCCCTGAGGTACTGGCCGACCTCGGCCACGACGTCGTCGTAACGCGGGTCCACCTGCATCGTCGTGGGGTCGCCGAGCATGTGGCCGATCACTACCGGCACGCCGGCTGCCACGCAGACCTCGAGCATGGCGGGGTCGCGCAAGCCGGAGACGTCGTTCACGATGGCGGCGCCGGCGCCGATGGCAGCCTCGGCCACCGCGGCGTGGCGGGTGTCGATGCTCACCCTGACGCCGCTCCTGACCAGGCCTTCCACTACGGGCAGCACGCGGGCCAGCTCCTCGACCTCGGTGACCGGCTTTGCGGCGGGCCTCGTTGACTCGCCGCCCACGTCAACGAACAGCGCTCCTTGGGCTGCCATCGCGGCGCCTGCCGCCACGGCGGCGTCCACGGACCCATGCGACCCGCCGTCCGAGAAGCTGTCCGGGGTTACGTTGAGCACGCCTACCAGGGCGGGCCCGGCCCAGGCGAGGACCTCGCCACCACGTCCGAGAGGCAACTCGTGCGCGACGTGCACGCTAGGCCCGCCAGTCCTCGGGCCTATCGGCGAGGCCGAAGCGCCAGGCCACCGCCTGGGCGATCCGCTCCGAAGCCCTGCCGTCGCCGTAGGGGTTGGGCGCGGCGCGCATGCTCGCCAGCTCGGTCTCGTCACCCAGCAGCTCGAGGAGGGCGATCCGTACCGTCTCCGGATCGTTGCCAACGAGCCGCAGCACGCCACCCAAGCCCTCGGGCCGTTCCGTCACGTTGCGCAGCACGGCCACGGGCCTTCCCAGCGCCGCACCCTCCTCCTGTATCCCGCCGGAGTCGGTGATGACCAACCGGGAACGGTCCAGCAGCGCGAGCATGCTCAGGTAGTCGACGGGGCCCAAGAGCCTGAAGTTGCCTACGCTTCCCAGCACCGGCTGCACGGCCTCCTGCACGCGCGGGTTCAGGTGCACCGGGTAGACGAACGTGTACTGAGGGTACGCCCTGGCGACCGCGGCCAAGGAGGCCGCCAGCTCGCCCATCACCCCCAGGTTCTCGCGTCTATGCATCGTGACGGTCACGAGCCCACCCTCCGGCAGGCCGGCAGGCAACTTGGCGCGTTTACGGTTGGCGAGCACGGCGTCAACGGCCGTGTTGCCGGTCACGACCATCTTCTCCGGGCGCTTGCCCTCGCGCAGCAGGTTCTCCCTGGCCGTCGCCGTAGGTGGCAGGTCCAGGTCGGTGAGGACGTCGGTCAGCCGCCGGTTCGCCTCCTCTGGGAACGGCTGCCGCATGTCGAAGCTGCGCAGGCCGGCCTCGACGTGAGCCACGCTTGCGCCTTCGAGGAAGGCCGCGAAGGCCACGGCGAACGTCGTCGTCGTGTCACCGTGGACCAGGACGTAGTCGGCTCGCAGCTCGCGCAGGGCCGCAGCGGCGGCGGGAGTGATCCTGCCGACGAGGTCCGGCAGCGACTGGCGAGCCGTCATGACGTTCAGGTCGGCATCGGCAGACAGCCCGAACGTGGCGAGCGAGTCGTCGAGCTGCTCCCGATGCTGCCCTGTGACGAGCGTCAGCACCTCTGCCTGCCCCTCCCGGCGCAGCGCGTCGACGACGGGGGCCATCTTGTTGGCCTCCGGCCGCGTGCCGAAAGCCACCACGACGCGCGGCTTGGTTCCGGCCGCGGCGTCACCGCGCCGCGTCACGCCGGCACGCCGTCCCGTCTCACCTCGGCCAGGCGCGCCAGGGACACCGTCGCGATCAGGACCACCGTGAGCACCAGCGTCAGCAACGTGAGCGCCGGGGGTGTCGAGGACAGCAGCATGCCTGCTACCCCCAGGGCCAGCGTGGCCATCCACAGCAGGATCACCGTGCCGCGCTTGGAGCCGGAGCGCTGCCTGAGCATGTCGTGTATGTGGTCGTTGTGGGCGAGCGTCGGGTTGCTGCCGCGGCGGAGCCGCCGCACCGTGACCTGCGTGATGTTGACGACCGGCAGGGCCAGCACGAGGATCGGAGCGACGACCGACACGGCCGCCGTCACCTTGAGGGCGCCGATGACGCTCACGGCGGCCAGGACGTAGCCGAGGAGGTAGGCGCCGGAGTCGCCCATGATGATCGTGGCGGGTCCGAAGTTGTGGCGGAGGAACCCCAGCGCGGACCCGGCCAGCGCCGCCAGCAGCAGCACGGCGGCACCGCGATCGTCGAACTGCACAGCCACCGCCAGCAGGCTGAGGCTGGATATCGCAGCGATGCCCGATGAGAGGCCGTCGAGCCCGTCGATGAAGTTGAAGGCGTTGGTGAAGCCCACGACCCACACCACGGTGACGACGATCGCCAGGCTCTCCGACAGGAACAGGAAGTTCCCGCCCCCGAAGTAGTCGGTCAGGAAGCCGATACGCACGCCGTTCACGACGAGGATGCCGGCGGCCACCGCCTGCGCGGCCAGCCGCAGGGCCGGCCCCACCTCCCACATGTCGTCGAGGAAGCCGACCAAGGTCATGAGCGCGCCCCCGAGGGCGATGGCGAGGAGCTCCACGCGGTACGAGTCGATGACCTCGGGCGCGACGAGGCTGCCCGCGATGAGCGCGACCAGGAAGCCGCCCAGG
>JBDZWC010000028.1:0-28828 GCA_040256005.1 Deinococcaceae bacterium
CGCCCGACGATGCCGACGCGGACGCCGAGGCGAGCGACCTCGACAGCGAGGTCACGGAGCGCGAGACGTCCGCGAGGCTGGACAGATGTGTGGTCGAGCCGATCCAGTGAGCGCGGCTCGCCATGGCCGCCTCGTCCATGCCCCTCAGCGGCGCGGCACGCGCGACGTTCCTGAGGTAGCGCTCGGCGACGCCCAGAGCCGCGGCGTAGACGTAGTAGACGTCCCACAGCTTGAAGAAGTCGTCCGGGGCGTCCTTCATGCGGGTGTAATCGGACAGGGTGCGCTTGAACCCTTGCCACGCCGCCACCTCGGCGGCGATCTCCGGCCGCCACCTGGGCAGCGTCCCGGCCGCCACCACGAGCAGGATGAAGCACAGCACGGCCCCCACGATGCTCGTCACGCGGCCGGGTCCCAGCAGGAGCACCGCCGCCAGGCCGCAGATCGCCGCACCGGCGAAGCACCACGCCGCCCATGCGTTGGCCACGCGTTGGCTGTCCGCGTCCACGAGCGGGCCACCGCGCTTGGATTCCACCCACCGCCTGACCGATTGACCCCAGCGCGGCATGAAGCTTGAGGCGTAGCGCTGCGAGTAGCTCTTCATCTCGCGGAACTCCAGCTGCGAAGGGTCACCGCGCCGGTAGGTCTGGGCAGCGTTCTTCAGGTAGCGCAACACGTCGGCCTCGAACGGTTGCAGGCCCTCCGTAGACCGACTCAGGTCGAGGTTCATCTCGAACTTGCCGCGCTTGCTGGCGAACTCCCCGTAGCCGCGCCGGGCCAGGTCCATGATCGTCGCCATGAACGCGTTGCCCATGCTCGAGGACTGGAACGACTGCTGCTGCATGGCCGTCACGGCAGCGGGAGGCAGCGCGCTGGGCGGCTCGAACGGGTACTGCATGGCGGACACCCTGGGCTCGCGGCCGTGTCTGAAGTAGGCGCGGACGACGCCCCCCAGCAGGAACAGGAAGATGCCGGCCGGGAGGATCATCCAGTAGGGCGACCGCCTGAGCGCGGCGAAGAACGCGGCGCGGTCGCTCTGGTTGGCGATCTCGGTCTCCTCGATCAGCGCCGCCTGGTGCCCCGGAGCCGTGCCCTTGGGTACGAACAGGGCGGGGTCCATCATGTAGTTGACCTCTACGCCTGCTCCGGTGGGGATGCGGTCGAAGCGCACGGTGAGCACGGACCGGTCCTCCGACAGCTCGACGAACGGCCTCTCGGGGTTGGCGTACCGGTGCACGTAGACGTCGAAGGGCTCCGACATGGGGCCCGGGGCCTCGACCCTCAACTGGTACCCCACGATGGGCGGATGGTCGAGCTGAACGAGGTTCCAGTACCACTGGGCCATGTCGCTGTAGAAGTCCATGGTGCCGGAGAGCCGGTAGACGAAGCGGACCCTGCGCTCGCTGATGCGGCTCTCGTTGCGCACGACGAGCTCGGTGCCGGCCGCGCAGGGCTGGGTGAACGCCGTGGCCTGCGGCCCGCTGCTGACCGCCCCGGACCCGGGCAGCAGGTCGACGCGCTGGTTCCTCTCCAGCTCCAGGCAGATGAACGCCTCACCGAAGTCGCCGTCGGTCCACAGCGTCCTGGTGTCCTCGATGACCACCGTGCCCTCCGGCTCGAGGGTCACGTTCTGCACGACGTCACGCCATTCGAACCGCTGCGCCTGCGCCGCGCCCAGCAGCACGAACGCCGAAGCCAACAGGCACACGCGTTCCCAGTTGAGTCTCATCCGCGTCATATTAGGGGCAATCCGAGCGCGCGACCGGCCGGCGCGGCAGTTGCCTTCGTCACTCCCGGGCCACTGCGACCGCGATGGGCACCCTGGCGGCCCTGCCAGCCGGCAGCAGCCCCGCCAGCAGGCCGGTAACGGCCGCCACAGCGACCGCGAACGCCACGAGGCGCGGCGTCACAGCGGCCAGCGACAGGCCCAGGTAATCGTTGGCGATGTAGTTGACGAGCCCGGCGGCCAACGTCCCCAGTCCCACGCCGACGGCGGCGCCGACGAGCGACAGCAGCACGGACTCCAGCACGACGAGTGAGAAGAGGAAGCTGGGCTTGGCGCCCACGGCCCTCACGACCCCGAACTCGCGGGTGCGCTCGAAGACGCTCATCATCATCGTGTTCGCCACGGCGATGGCGCCGACCACCAGGGCGATGAGGCTGATACCGAGGCGGACGAAGTCGGAGATCCGCAGGCTGTCCTGGATCACGGACAGGGCGCCGGCCTGGGTCTGGACACCCAGCTCGGGGTAGGCGGCCTCGATCCTCGCCGCGACCTCGTCGGCCCTATCGGGACGCTCGAGCTTGAGCAGTATCGCCGTCACCCGGTCGACGACGCCCATGGCGGTTCGCAGCGACGTGAAGGGCACGATGATCATGTTGTCGAGGAGCCCTGACCCGGAGGTCGCCACGCCCACGATCTCGAACGTCGCCTCGGGATTGAGCCGCAGCGTGTCGCCTATCTCCAGGCCGGCACGGTCCGCGACGGACTTGCCGATGACGGCCAGCAGCGACCCCTCGTCATCGGCGTTGAGGCCCCGGCCCTCCACCACCGTAGCCCCGGTGAACACGCTCTCGAGCGGCACGTCGGTGTGCAGCCCTTCGAAGATGAACGACTGCGACACGGACAGGCCGCCACGCAGCCAGGTGAGCACGGGCGTCACCGAGACCAACCCGAGCGATCCCGCGTCCTGCCTGAGGCGTTCGACGTACTCGTCGGGCAGGTCGGGTGCGGTGGGGAAGAGGTCGTCGCCGGCCTCCCCGTAGCTGACCTGCAGCTCCGGACCCAGCCCCGCGAGCTGGTCGGCGAACGCCTTGCGCAGGCCCTCGCCGATGGACATGAAGACGACGGTTGACGCGATCGCGACGGCGATGCCCAGGGCTGTGAGCCCTGTCCTCAGCGGCCGGTGCCGGAGCGAGGCCAGCGCCAGCTGTCCGGTCACCCCGCCCCTCACTGGTTGGCGAAGGCGCGCCCCACGATGGCACCGGACGAGCCCAGGGTCCCGATGTTCGTGCTGCCCTGGGTGATGTTCACGCCCGCGGCGTTGCCGACGTAGACGTAGACGGGCAGGTCGTAGGTGAGGACCTCCCCTGGTTGTGCCGTGTAGTACGCGAGCCGCTCACCCTGGTTCCTGGCGCTGCCGCGGTAGACCTCGAGCCACGTGGGCGCCGTCACCTCGATGACGATCTGGTCGTCGGAGGCCGCCGGCCCGGCGTCGGCGGGGGCCTCCTCGGCGGGCAAGGGGGCCAGGTTCACGGTCAGCGTCTGGTCTTCGAGCAGGTCCACGGTCTCCTCGAGCGGCTGGTAGCCGTCCAGCGTGACGCTGAGCACGCGCCCCTGCCGCGCCGTCACCGGCACGTCCTGGATCGGTGTCGTGCCGGGCAGCACGAAGCTGTCGATGCTGACGGTGGCACCCGGCGGCTCGGAGAGGACGGTGATGAGCACGGTGGAGGGGCCGGACGGCTGCTGGGCCTCCTCGCCTTCGGCGGGCGCTCCCGCCGCCGGCGTCCCGCCGTCCTGGGTCTGGGTGACGACGGGCGTGTCGCCGCGGGTCGCTCCGCCACCGGGAGCCATGAGGCGGTTGAACCCCCACACCGCCAGGGCGACGAGGGCCACGACGAGCACCAGGGTGGGCACGAGCGGGCCCAGTGAGAACCCGCGGCCCTGCCGGTCCGTGCCGCGCTTGCGTTTGGGCGGCGGGGGCTTCTCGCCCCGCCGCTCCTTGTCCAGCCGCTCTTCCAGGGTCGACAGCCCCCCGGCCTGGCGGCGCTCGACCTGGTAGGCGCCCAGAGCGCGCTCGCTGTCCACGCCCACGGCCTGGGCGAAGAGCCTCACGAAGTTCCTGGTGTAGACGTCCTCCGGGAGGTCCTGGTAGCGCCCTTCCTCGAGCGCTCGCAGGTACTCCTTACGGACGTGCGTGAGCTCGGCCACGTCGGCCAGGTCCAGACCACGGCTCTCGCGCGAGCTGCGCAGTAGCTCCCCCAGACCTTGCGGGCGGCCGGTGCCGGTGATGCGGCCCTCGTCGCTCACGACGGCGCCCCCACGAGCGGGGAGACACGGGCGTAAGCGGCCGCGACCTGCGCGGCGAGCCTGGCGTTCTCCTCGAGGAGCCGGGTGTTGACCTCCACGGTCGCTCCTTCGGACAGCGTGGCGAGCTCGGCCAGGAGGAAGGGCGTGGACTCCCTGCCCCTGATCCCTCGCTGGGCCAGCTCGACCTCGGCGCGAGCCCTCAGGGACCCGAACTCCTCCAGTGTCATGCCGTTGGAAACGGGGTTGCTGAGCACCACGCCAGAGGATAACCCCAGCTCTAGCTGCGTTCTCAGCACCGCGGCGGCTTGGGCCGGGGTGTCAACCCTGGCGGGCAGCTCGAGGTCGGTGAGGCTCACGAGGAACCCCGCGAGGCGGCTGGAGCGGAACCCCACCACGGGCACGCCCGCCGTCTCCAGCCGTTCCAGCGTGGCGGAGGCGTCCAGGATGCTCTTGGGCCCGGCGCAGACGGTGATGAGCGGGTAGCGGGCGAGGGCCGACAGGTCGGCGGACTCGTCGAACGGCACGTCGTGAACGCCTCCGATGCCCCCCGTGGCGAAGACAGCTATGCCCGCGCCGTGAGCGGCCCACAACGTCGTCGCGACGGTGGTGCCGGCCGAGCCGCCGCGCGCGACCACGGCCGCCAGGTTCCAGAGCGACGCCTTGTCGGCGTCCCGGGCCTCGGAGAGCTCGGCCAGCTCGCTCTCCGACAGGCCCACGACGACCTGGCCCCGCAGCACGCCGATGGTCGCCGGCACCGCTCCTGCCTCCCTGACGACGTCCTGGAGCCTCCGCCCGGCGTCAAGGTTGAGCGGACGCGGCAGGCCATGCGTGAGCACCGTCGACTCGAGCGCCACCACGGGCGCTCCGCCGTTCAGGGCGGCCTCGACGTGCTCGCCGATGCGCAGGCGCAGCGGAGTGGTCACGACGTCATCTTACGTTCCGAGGAAGGCCGTTCCTAAGCGCCGTGGTAACCTCACGCCCGTGGAGGTGCCGGAGCTGTCGGCCGTGTGGCCGCTGGTCGAGCAGGTCGGCTTCGGCGCCGTCGCCGGGTTCATCGCGGGCTACGCGCTCAAGAAGGTGGGCAAGGTCGTCGCGATCGTCCTCGGGCTTCTCTTCATCGCCGTTCAGCTACTGGCGTGGTCCGGCTTCATCAGCGTGAACTGGGGCGTGGTGCAGGAGCGCGTCGACCCCATGCTCACCGGCGAGTCGCTCCAGGGCACGTGGTCGTCGCTGGTAGCGCTGCTCACCTACAACGTGCCGTTCGCGGCGGCGTTCGTGCCGGCGTTCATCCTCGGCCTCAAGAGGGGCTGAGCAGGTCTCCAACCCGGCGATGAGCCCGATCGCATGGCCGATTACTTGAGCGTGGTCGTATTAGGTGCGATGAGCGGTGACCGTTCATCCTGATTGACAACGCATGGCTTGACAGCCCTTCTCGACCCTGGATAGCATGGCCGGTGGTTGGCACTCACCACGTGAGACTGCCAAGAAGTCACCCAAGAACAGTGGAGGAAGCATGGCTGACCAGAAGCTGAACCTGAAGCCACTGGGCGACAAGGTGGTGGTCGAGGTCGTCGACGAGCCTCAGACCACGGCCTCGGGCCTGGTGCTGCCCGACAGCGCCAAGGAGAAGAGCCAGCGGGGCAAGGTCCTCGCCGTCGGTCCAGGCAAGTACCTGGAGAACGGGTCCCGCGAGCCGGTCGACGTCCAGGTGGGCGACACCGTCGTGTTCGCGAAGTACGGCGGCACCGAGATCGAGCTAGACGGGCGCGAGCTCATGATCCTGAGCCAGCGCGACATCCACGCGGTCCTGGGCTAAAGGGCGCGCGGAGCTAGAACCACACGCTAGGGAAGCAGAGGGAACATGGCAAAGGACCTAACCTACAAGGAAGAGGCGCGCCGCGCTCTGGAGCGGGGCGTCAACAGCGTCGCCAACGCGGTCAAGGTGACGCTCGGGCCCAAGGGACGCAACGTCGTCCTCGAGAAGAAGTTCGGCGGCCCGACCATCACCAAGGACGGCGTCACGGTCGCCAAGGACATCGAGCTCAAGGACCCGCTCGAGAACATCGGGGCCAAGCTCCTCATCGAGATCGCCACGAAGACCAACGAGATCACCGGTGACGGCACCACGACCGCTACCGTCCTCGGTCAGTCGATCGTGCGCGAGGGCCTCAGGAACGTCGCCGCCGGCGCCAGCCCGCTGGCTCTCAAGCGCGGCATCGACAAGGCCGTCGAGGCCGCCGTCGAGAGCGTCAAGAACATGGCCAGGAGCGTCGAGGACAGCAAGGCCGTCGCCGAGGTGGCTGCCATCTCAGCGAACGAGGCCGCCGTGGGTCAGCTCATCGCCGACGCCATGGACAAGGTGGGCCGCGACGGCGTCATCACGGTCGAGGAGTCCAAGACCCTCGAGACCGAGCTGGACGTCGTCGAAGGCATGCAGTTCGACAAGGGCTACATCAGCGCCTACTTCATCACCGACTCCGACGCCATGGAGGCGGTGCTCGAAGACGCTTACATCCTCATCCACGAGAAGAAGATCAGCGCCCTCAAGGACCTCCTGCCCGTGCTCGAGCAGGTCATCCAGACCGGCAAGCCGCTCATGATCATCGCCGAGGACGTGGACGGTGAGGCTCTCGCCACGCTGGTGCTGAACAAGCTCCGGGGCACGCTCAACGTGCTGGCCGTCAAGGCCCCCGGCTTCGGCGACCGCCGCAAGGAGATGCTCAAGGACATCGCGGCCGTCACCGGTGGTGAGGTCATCAGCGAGGAGCTCGGCCACAAGCTCGAGAACGTCCGCATCGGCCAGCTGGGCCGCGCCAAGCGCGTCCGCTCCAGCAAGGACGAGACGACGATCATCGAGGGTCAGGGCGACAAGAGCGTCATCGAGGAACGCATCAAGGGCATCAAGTCCGAGCTCGAGAACACCGACTCCGACTACGCCCGTGAGAAGCTCCAGGAGCGCCTCGCCAAGCTCGCCGGCGGTGTCGCGGTGATCCGCGTTGGCGCCGCGACCGAGACGGAGCTCAAGGAGAAGAAGCACCGCTTCGAGGACGCCCTCTCTACCGCCCGCTCGGCCGTCGAGGAAGGCATCGTCGCCGGTGGTGGCGTCACCCTCATCCACGCGATCGACGCCGTGAAGAAGACCGCGGACTCGCTGGAGGGTGACGAGCGCACCGGGGCCACCATCCTGATGCGCGCCCTCGAAGAGCCCGCCAGGCAGATCGCGGCCAACGCCGGCGCCGAGGGCAGCGTCATCGTCAACGCCATCCGCCAGAACAGCGACGGCAAGTACGGCTACAACGCCGCTGCGGATACCTTCGTGGATGACATGTTCTCGGCCGGCATCGTCGACCCCGCCAAGGTCACGCGCACCGCGCTTCAGAACGCCGCGTCCATCGCTGGCCTGCTCCTCACCACGGAAGTGGTCATCGCCGACCACCCGGAGAAGGAAGAGAAGGCCCCGCCCATGCCGGGCGGTGACATGGGAGGCATGGACTTCTGAGTCCTGCCCTGTGAACGCCCGGAGACCGGGCGCTCTAAGGCCGCCGCTCGCGATCGCGCGGGCGGCGGCTCTCTCTTCGGTTCGGCAGGGACGCGGGCGCGTCTAGTGGACGATCAGCGACTCGCCGGTCATCTCCTGGGGCTGTTGCAGGCCCATGAGCTCGAGCACCGTGGGCGCGACGTCGCACAGGGCGCCGCCTGATCGCAGCTTCAGCGACGCCACGGCCGGGTCGTCGGACACGATGACGCAGGGCACCGGGTTGGTGGTGTGGGCCGTCTGCGGCTCACCGGCGGGGGTGAGCATCTGCTCGGCGTTGCCGTGGTCGGCGATGACAACGGCGGTGCCACCGCGGGCGCGCCAGGCCTCCAGCAGGCGTCCTAGGCCGGCGTCCACGGCCTCGCAGGCCGCCACGGCGGCGGAGAGCACACCGGTGTGACCCACCATGTCTGGGTTGGCGTAGTTGATGAGAAGGAAGTCGTCCCGTCCGGTGCGGATGCGCGCCACCGTGGCGTCCGTCAGCTCCGGAGCGCTCATCTGAGGCTGCAGGTCGTAGGTGGCGACCTTGGGTGAGGGCACCAGCACCCTGTCCTCGCCCGGGAACGGCTCCTCGCGTTGCAGGTTGAAGAAGTAGGTGACGTGGGCGTACTTCTCCGTCTCGGCCGTGTGGTACTGCTTCCCGCCCGCCAGCGCGACGACCTCGGAGAGGCCCTTGTCGAGGTGCGGCAGGGCGAGGGCGAACGGAAGATGCGCCTCCACGTCGTACTCCATCAGGGAGGCGAACGTGATGGCAGGAGCCGCGCAGCGCACGAACCCATCGAAACCGGGCAGGGCCAGCGCGTAGGTTAGCTGCCTCGCCCTGTCGGCGCGGAAGTTGAAGAAGAAGGCAGCGTCGCCGTCTGCCATGCCTTCGTACCCCTCTATCACCGTCGGCACGATGAACTCGTCGGTCTCGCCCCTGGCGTACGCGGTGCTGATCGCCTCCGCGGCGCTGGCGGCTTGGTGAGGGGCCCGGCCGCACACGATGGCGGCGTGAGCCTGCGCGGTGCGCTGCCAGCGCCTGTCCCTGTCCATGGCGTAGTACCGCCCGACGACGGTCGCGACGCGGGCGTCGACGCCACGCTCCCGCAGCTCGCTCAGCTTCGCCTCGACCACCGCGAGGTAGGACCGCCCACCGTCCGGGGCGCTGTCGCGGCCATCGG
This sequence comes from Deinococcaceae bacterium, assembly GCA_040256005.1. Taxonomy (GTDB): domain Bacteria; phylum Deinococcota; class Deinococci; order Deinococcales; family Trueperaceae; genus DASRWD01. The sequence goes on from JBDZWC010000028.1 coordinate 8,726, forward strand.
TGAAGGCGTGGACGCGCACGCGGCCCGGCCGCTGCGCGGCGGCCAGGTCGAGGAGCGCCAGGAGGTGCCTGATGTCCGAGTGGACCCCACCGTCGGAGACGAGGCCCAGCAGGTGGAGCGTGGAGTCGCGCGCCGTGGCGTACGTACGCAGGAGCACGGGGTTGTCGCGCAACTCGCCGGTCTCGATGAGCTCGTCTATGTAGGTGAGGCTCTGCATGACGCGGCGCCCGGCGCCGATGTTCATGTGCCCCACCTCGGAGTTGCCCATCTGGCCGGCTGGGAGACCGACGGCCTTGCCGGAGGCTTCCAGCGTCGTCCGGGGGCCCGCCTCCCAGATCGCGTCGAAGACCGGGGTGCGCGCCGCGGCGACCGCGTTGCCCGGCCCGGCGGGGGCGAGGCCGAAGCCGTCGAGGACCACCAGCAGTACGGGCGAGCCGGACGACGTGCTCACGACCACGACCAGCCCAGGAACCTGGCCACGCGCTCATCGAGCACGTGCATGTCCGGGTCCGTGAGTTCGTGGGCGCTCTTGCCGAGGACGAGCGCGGCGAGGCACCGCGCGGCCTGCTCCAGATGCGTTCTGATCGACGGGTCCGCGACGGCGCGGGGCAACAGGTCGTTCACGGTGTCCTCCAGGTACATGCGTGCGGAGCGCCTGGCCACCTGCGCCTCCTCGTACGAGAGGCCCGGGTCCATCTCCCCGGGCGACAACGCCAGCCGCCGGGCCGCCGCGATGACGCGCGGCTCGCGTGCGGACCGGCGGCAGCTGGGACATAGCTCGCGGTCCCTGATCACCTCGTTCGAACGCCCCGTATCGGCCATCCGTTGCTCGCGCGGGCGTGGCGGTGTGAGCGCGCCGTCGTGCAGCACCCCGCACGTGGGGCAGGGCTGGTGACCGGCGGCGCGCCGCCTGGCCCAGTGGCTCGCGACGCTGCGCGCCGCCGCACGGGCGGACGCGGCGACGTCTTCGGGAAGGCGTGCCGCGGCCACCGCGCCTTCGAGTGGGCTCAGGTCGGCGGCGGGGTCGATGTCGCCGTGGGCAGCGGGCTCCTCCTCGGGGCTCCGCTCCGCCGTCACCCGTCCCGCCTGGAAGCGGATGTCCTTGACCTCCTTGAGGCCGTACGTGTCGTGGTAGGCGGCCACGAAGCGTTGGCGTTGCATGGCGAGGTGCATCGCGGTCTCGGAGTCGGTGACGTCGACGATGAGCACCCCGTTCGTGAACGCCCGCGCCGACGAGAAGCGGGCGACGTCGCGGCCCACGACGCGGGCCCACAGCAGGACCACCTCGGCGCGCTTCATGGAGCGCCCCATGCCCTTGCGACGGAACAGCTCGGTGAGCAGGTCGCCGGCGCTGCGCGGACCCTCGCCCCTCACGACAGGTTCCTCCTGACCCTCACGACGGTCGCCTCATGCCGGCGCGCCTGCCCGCACCTCGACCTGCTCGACAGCGCCGGCGGTGACGCGGTACAGGGCGTCATGGTGAGGCGGAGGCTCCGTGCCCGTGACGATCGCCTGCGGGGTACCAGCGGTGAGCGAGAGTAGGTACGCGCGCCTGTCGGCGTCGAGCTCGGCCGAGAAGTCGTCGACGAGCAGCACCGGCGGCTCGCCGTGCCGCTCGCTCAGCAGGCGGTACTCGGCCACCCTCAGGGCGAGCGCGGCCGTGCGGGCCTCGCCGCGCGACCCAAAGGAGCGCAGCTCCTTCCCTCGCAAGGTGAGCGCCAGGTCGTCCCGGTGCGGCCCCACCGCAGTGGCGCCACGTGCCAGCTCGACGGCGCGGGAGGCGGCGACGGCGTCCTCGAGCGTCGCTTGCTCCCAGTTGCGGACCAGGCTCACCGCGAAAGGGCTGGAGTCGCCCGACACCTCCGCGTAGACCTCTGCCGCGATGGGGCAGAGGCGTGCCACCAGTCGGCCCCTCAGAGCGTCGACCTCGGAACCGACGGCCACTAGGCGCGCGGTCCAGTCGGGCAGCGAGCGGTCGTAAGGGGCGTTCCGCAGTAGCGCGTTGCGCTGTTCCAGCAAGCGCAGGTACTCGCGCAGGAGGGCCGCGTAGCGACCGGAGACCTTGGAGATGAGCGCGTCGAGGTAACCGCGCCTGGCGCTCGGGGAGCCGTGCACCAGCTCGGAGTCCTCGGGCGTCACCAACACGGCGGCCAGGTGCCGCGCGACGTCGGACGTCCTGGCGGCCTGGGAGTCCATCTTCACGGTCTTCCGACCCACCGCCAGGCCGACCTCCACCCGGCTGAGGCCCTCCGAGTGCTCGACCTCCACGCCCACGTACGCCTCCTCCTGGCCGAAGGCGACCATGTCGCCCAACGTCCCCGAGGCCAACGTCGCGTTGCATCCCAGGTACGCCGCCGCGAGCAGGTTGCTCTTGCCGGCGCCGTTGGCGCCCACGATCGCCACGACGCCGTCCGGGAACGCCACCCGGTGCGTGGCGAGGTTCCTGAACGCCAGTTGTGTGAGCGACCTCAGGCGCACCGTAGCAGTCTACCGCCGGCCGTCGTACGGCCCGTCCCTCGGCGCGGGAGCCGCCGGGGCAGCGGTTGGTACCATCGGAACGTGAAGCTGGACGTGGCCACGCTCAGGGAAGACTTCCCCGTGCTCGCGCGCGAGGTGAACGGCAAGCCCCTGACGTTCCTCGACAGCGGCGCCTCGTCCCAGAAGCCGCGGCAGGTCGTCGAGGCGATGACCGAGTACTACTTCAACCATCATGCCAACGTGCACAGAGGGGCGCACACGCTCTCGGTGGAGGCCACCGAGCTCTACGAGTCCGCCAGGGCAGAGGTGGCGGGGTTCGTAGGCGCTCCGGGCCCCGAGGGCCTGGTGTTCGTGCGCAACACGACGGAGGCCATCAACCTGGTGGCGGGCAGCTGGGGACGCGCCAACCTTGGCCCCGGTGACGAGGTCGTGATCACCGTCGCCGAGCATCATGCCAACATCGTCCCCTGGCAGCTCCTGGCCGAGGAGAGAGGGATCGTCGTCAAGGCCGCCGGGCTCACGCCTGACGAGACCGTGGACGTCGAGGACCTCGAGCGGCTCGTTGGGCCGCGCACCAAGCTGGTGGCGACGTTCCACGTCAGCAACGTCCTAGGCTCCGTGAACGACATACCGCGTATCGCGCAGACAGCCCATGCGGCCGGCGCCTTGCTGCTCGTGGACGGCGCCCAGGCCGCCCCTCACTTGCACGTCGACGTGCAGGCGCTGGGTTGCGACTTCTACGCCTTCTCGGCTCACAAGATGTTGGGCCCGACCGGGATCGGCGCCCTGTGGGGCCGCCCCGAGCTCCTCGACGGCATGCCGCCGTACATGGGAGGCGGCGAGATGATCGCCCGCGTGTCGCTGGAAGGCACCACGTACGCCCCGCCGCCCAAGCGCTTCGAGGCAGGCACGCCCGCGATCGCCGATGCCGTCGGTTTCGCCGCGGCGGTGAGGTACCTGCAGCGCCTGGGGATGGACGCCGTGAGGCGGCACGACGAGTCGCTCGTGGAACGGGCCACCGCCCGCTTGAACGCCATTGACGGGGTGCGCGTCCTCGGCCCTGCCACCGGCCGGGTCGGGCTCGTGAGCTTCGTTGTCGAGGGCGTTCACGCCCACGACCTCGCCACGGCGCTGGACCTGGCGGGCGTCGCGGTGCGCGCCGGGCATCACTGCGCCCAACCCCTCGGCAAGGCGCTCGGCGTCGCGGCCTCCACGCGGGCGAGCTTCTACGTCTACAACGAGCCGCGTGAGGTCGACGTCTTCGCCGACGCGCTGCAGGAGACGTTGGCCCACTTCTCGGCCGTCGCCTGATGGGCCTGCTCGACGAGCTCTACCAGAGCGCCGTGTTGCAGCACTCGCGGCACCCGCGCAACGCCGGTGTGCCGGAGCGCTACGACGTGGCCGTCCCGGGCGTGAACCCCGGTTGCGGCGACGAGCTCACCCTGTACGTGGCGCTCGACGGCGACGTGCTGGAGCAGGTCGCCTTCGAAGGGTCGGGCTGTGCCATCAGCCAGGCGTCCGCCAGCCTCATGACGGAGGTCGTCAAGGGAGGCACGGTGGACCACGCTCTGGCGCTGGCCGAGGACTTCAAGGCCATGATCAGGGGCGAAGAGCCCGCCGAGCGGCTGGGCGAGACTCGGGCACTGCGCGGGGTGGCCAAGCTGCACGCGCGCGTGAAGTGCGCGACGCTGGCCTGGGTGACGCTGGAGGAGGCACTGGCGCAGGCTCGGCGCCAGGACACCGAGTCTGCCTAGCTAGACAGGTAAGTACTAGCGGGAGCAGCGGCCATGGTGCCCGGCTCGAGAGCACGGACCTGGGACCTGGCAGGATCAGCCCGCCTCGACCGACGGAGCCTCTTCCTCCTCCTCGTGCCCCTCCAGCTTGCGTCGCCGCGGGCTGCGTGAGGGAGCGCGATCCTCGTCCGCGATGCCGTCCATCGCCTCCAGCGACCGCATGTACGCCTGGAGCAGGCCGCGGAACTGCTCGCGGAACAGCCCTCGTTCGCGCATGAGCCTGTCGAGCTCCGCCTGGGTGCGGCTGACCTCGTCGTCGAGGTCCGATACCCGCCGCTCCCGCACGCGCTCCGCCTCGTCCAGGATCAGCTTGGCCTCGCGCTTGGCGTTCTCCTTGATCTCGTTGGCGATGCGCTCGGCGGCGATGACCGCCCGCTGCAGCTCGGCTTCCTTGGCCTGGAGGTCGCTGACCTGCTGCCTGGCGCCGTCGAGCTCGGCCTGGAGGTCCTGTACCTCCTTGAGCAGGTCGCCGACCTCCTCGGCCACTCTCTCGAGGAAGTCGCGCACGTGCTTGCGCTGGTAGCCCCCGGCGCCGCGCGGGAACTCCATGTGTTCGATCTCGAGCGGGCTCAGACGCACCGTCCCACCTCCTCCGCGCCGTTCACAGCTCCGGCAGGACCGCGCGCACGAGGCGTTTGAACGACTCGCCCATGCGCTCTGCCATCTCCACGACCTGGTCGCCCGTGGCGTGCTCGTTCGAGTCTGGGAGCGCCATGTCCGTGATCGCGGACAGGCCCAGGACCCTCAGCCCCAGCTGCCTGGCGCGAAGCACCTCGAACACCGTCGACATGCCGATCGCGTCAGCTCCCATGGTCCTGTAGGCGCGCAGCTCGGCCCTGGTGGCGTAGCTGGGTCCGGTGATCGCCAGGTACACGCCCTCCCGCAGCGAGATCCCGTGCCGCAGCGCCGCGCTGCGCGCCGCCTCCTGGTAGGAGGGGTCGTAGCAGTCGAACATGACGGGGAAGCGTTCGAGCGAGGGGTCGGACAGCGGACCGATGAGCGGGTTCTGGCCGGTCATGTTGATGAAGTCGACCTGAAGCATCAGCTCGCCGGCCTTCCACTTCGGGTTGATGCCGCCACAGGCGTTCGTCACGAGCAGAGAACGCACGCCGAGGGCTGCCATGACCGCTACCGGGTAAGAGACCTGCGCGGCTGTGAACCCCTCGTACGGATGCACACGACCCTGCATGGCCACGACCTCGTGGCCGTCCAGGTAGCCCACGTGGAGTCGGCCGGCATGTCCGGGCGCGGTAGACACCGGCATGCCAGGCAGGTCGTCGTAGGGGATCGTGACCCCGTCGACCTCGTCGGCCAGGCCACCCAGGCCGGACCCGAGGACCAGGCCGATGGCCGGGCGCAGGGTCGTCCTGGAGCCGATCGCATCCACGGTCGCGCCGATGCTGCTGTCGTGGCCGACCGCGCCGGCGCGGTCCGTTGTCTCCATGGGCGCGATGATACCGGTACGGGCGTCGGCGGCGTCCGCACTTACCCGCCCGTGCCGTGCGAGCGAGTAGCGAGTGTGGCCGCCGACACGGCTCGGCGGCGCAGCACTGCGCTCTCATGTGCGTAGGTAAGATGCGCCCATGCCGCGCCGTCTAGCCGTCGTGCTCGCGTTCGCCTCGGCCTTGTTGTCCCCCCTCATATGGGCCTCCGCCCAACCGGCCGCAACCGGTCGGATCGTCGAGGTGCGGGTGGAAGGCACGACGACGTACGCCGACATCGTCCGCACGATCATCACGACCAGGGCCGGCACGGACGCCGCCTCCATAGACCTCGAGGCGGAACGCAACCGCGTCTACAGCCTCGGCACGTTCGAGAGCGTCAGCGTCGAGATCGAGCAGTCGTCCACCGGGCCGGTGCTGGTCGTCAGGGTCGTCGAGAACCCCCGCATCGGCGAGGTGGAGTTCGACGGCGTCGCCGCCCTGCAGCAGGACGCGCTGCTGGAGACGCTGGCCAGCACGCACCTGCTGGCGCCCGGACGGGTCTACAACAGCATCAGGGCGGCCGAGGCCCGCGACACGATCAGGCAAGCGTACCGCCAAGCCGGCTTCCCGTTCGACGTCGAGGTGGACCTGGAGCTGTCCCTGGCTCCCGACCTGGCAGAGAACGCCGCGAACGTGCCCGTGCGCCTCACCTACGTCGTCGACGAGGCCGCCACGGTCGAGGAGGTGCGGTTCAGCGGCAACACGGTGCTCACGGACGGCGACCTGAGGCAGATCTTCAACGCTGTCACCGAGCCCGGTGAGTTCGCGCCCCAGGTCTACCGGCAGGCGCTCCAGGCCGTCGCCAACCGCTACCTCGCTCTGGGCTACCGCGGCAGCGGGGTGGACGTCACGGCGACCAGCCTGCAGAACGGCGTCCTCGATGTCGTCATACGCGAGCTCACGATCGCTTCGATAGACACGACCGCGTTGGGCGTAGACCCGGCCGACCTCAGTCTGCAGCCCGGCGACCTGTTCAACTACGACACCCTCCTGGAGGACGTGCGCCGCCTGGCTCGTGGGCGGTCGAGCGATATCCAGCTCGAGGCCGGGGTGTCGCCGACCGGGGGCGTGAGGGTCACGTTCCGGCTGGGGGCGCCCGAGACGGCGGGACCGGTACAGCGCATCGAGTTCGAGGGCAACACGGTCCTGTCCGACTCGGAGCTGCGCGAAGCCATGCGGACCGAGGTGGGCGACAACTTCGCCTCGGCCGTGGCGGACGAGGACTTCAGGCAGATCGTCCGCGCCTACCAGGACGAGGGCTACCGCATCGTCACCACGCCGGACTTCTCCTACGACGACGGCACCTACATCCAACGCGTGACCGAGCTGGTGATCGCCGACTACGCGGTCGTGTACGACGGTGAACCGGGCGGCACGGACGAGACGGTCATCACCCGCTACCTGCCAGACCCGGGCACCGTTGTCAACGACGAGGACATCGTCAGGGGGCTGCTCGACGTCGCACGCCTCGGCGTCGTGGACATCGTGAACTACGGTCTCGAGCCCACCGCCGCGCCCGAGCAGGTCAACGTCATCGTGACGGTCCGCGACCGCTCCACAGGCCAGTTCCGGCCGGCGGCGCAGTACGCCACCGACACCGGTTTCTCGGCCAGCCTGGCGTACACCGAGAGCGACTTCCTGGGACAGGCGCATAGCGTCGGTGCCGAGGTCACGGCCACCAGCACCGACGTCGGCTTCATGATCGGCGGCCGGCTGAGCTACGACATCCCCTGGCTGTACGTCGACTGGCTCGACTTCCAGGACGTGCCCACGTCGCTGTCGGCTTCGATCTTCAGCGTCGTGGCGAACAACCAGCCCCTCACCGCAGGGGGACAGACGACGATCTTCTACCCCGGCCTGCCAGAGACCGAGGAGAACAGGGTCAGGGTCGGCGAGTACACCTCGCGGTCGACGGGCTTCGGGTTCACCGTGGCCCGGCCGCTCACGCCCGAGATCTCTCTCAGCGTGGGTGCCAGCGGCTCGTACACCCAGTACCTCCTCGAGCCGGTGCGCACCGCCTGCGAGATAGAGGGCGACGAGGTCACCAACCCGAAGAACTGCTTCATACCCGCGGGCCAGGCGTTGCAGTACCTGCCCACGAGCGGCCTGTCCGGCTTCACCAGCGCCAGGGTCAACTACGACGACCGTGACAACCCCGACTTCCCGACTGAGGGGGTCGGCGCCTACGGCAGCATCGGCGTGGGGTTCGGCAACGACTTCCTGCACCCGGACACCGGCGACCGCGTCACCTACGTCTACGAGCAGGTGACGGCCGGCGCGCGTACCTACTTCAAGCTCGCCGATATCGTCCCGGAGCAGATCCAGGACGAGAACCACGTCTTCGGCGTGCGCCTCGACCTGGGCCACCAGTTCGGAGGGCTGTACCCGGCCAGCAAGCGGTTCTTCGTGGGCCAGAGCGTCGACGTGGCCACGCAGATACGAGGCTACCGGCGGGAAGACTTCGGGCTGTCACGAACTTACGCGACGAGCTCGTTCGAGTACCGCTACGACTTCCAGTTCAGCAGCTTCGCGACCCAGACGGTCATCGGCATCGTGTTCGTGGACGCGGGCTGGGCGTCGAGCGTGCCGGGGTTCCCCGAGTACCAGACGCCGTTGTTCGCGTCGGCCGGCGTGGGCGTGCAGGTGAACCTGGGCTTCGGCGGCGTGTTGCTGCCGGCCGTGCGCCTCGACTACGCCTTCAGCGAGAGGCACCCGACCGGCGTGTTCAGCTTCAGGGTCGGCCCGGTGTTCTGAGGCCGACGCCGGACCTACGTAACAGGGCGGCGCATCCCCCGGGGGGAGGCGCCGCCCTCTGGCGTCGTCTGAACCGTGCTAGGTGGCGGCTCCTAGGGCGCCGTGCTGCACGGCTAGGGCGCCGTGCTGCACGGCTCGCCCCAATGCGGCTTGTTGCCTGACTCGAGGCCCGAGCCGGCGCTGAAGTTCGTCGGCTCATCCGCGAACTGCACGACGCACCAGCCGGTGAGGTCCTGGTTGAAGCTCGTCGCGTTCAGGAAGAGGCTGTGCATGTCCGTGACACTGCTGGTATCCCAGTCCCCGATGTCCTGATCGAACTCGTAAGCGTTCGAGAACGTGGCCCGCAGGCTGGTGACCTTGCTGGTGTCCCAGGGCCCGATGTCCTGGTTGAACTCGTACGCGAGGTTGAACATGTAGTCCATGTCCGTGACCGAGCTGGTGTCCCAGCCGCTGATGTCCTGGTCGAACTCCGTGGCGAGGGCGAACATGGATCTCATGGTCGTGACCTTGCTCGTGTCCCAGCCGCCGATGTCCTGATCGAAGAGGAGCGCCCGGTCGAACATGTAAGCCATGGTCGTGACGTTGCTGGTGTCCCAGCCGCCGATGTCGTCGTTGAAGCTCTCGGCGTTCCTGAAGGTCTCGGTCAGGTCGGTCACAGTTGAGGGGATGGTGTCTGGAACGTTCGTCAGGTTGACCGCGTCGACGAAGGCCTGGGCGAGGCTCACGAACTGGAAGTCGCCCCAGGTGTCGAGGGAGGTGACAGCCGCGGCGTTCAGGTACTCTCCTGAGTCGTTGCCGACGCCTATGCCGACGCCGAAGCGAGCCCCGCTCGTGAGCGTGCCGGTGACGTTGATGGTGTAGGCGCCACTGGCGGCGTACTCGTGCTGCGGCATCGACGGGTTTGCGATGGTATCGCTGTCGCCGTCGCCCCAATAGACCGTCACCTCGCCGAGGCCGGACAGCGGGAGCTCGAACGTGGTGCCCTCGACCTCCGGCAAGTTCAGGTCGATGTGGAGCCTCAGCGCCGCGTCCACCGGGAGTTCCACGCTGTCCTCGAAGGAAGGGTCATAGACGCTGGTGGCGGTGATCGTGACGTTGCCTACGCCCGCGGCCTGCACGTTGCCGGCGGCGTCCACCGTGGCGACGCTCTCGTCGCTGCTCTCCCAAGTGACGTCTGTGCTCGCGGCGCCGGCCACTTCGACGTCCGCCTGCAGCGCGACCTCCAGGCCGGGATAGAGCGCGCCCACACCGTCCGGGGCGGACACGGTGAGGCCGAGGACGCGGTCCTGGCCGGTGACGGTCACCTGCACCTCACCTTCTGCCGTGATCCCGTCGTCGTCCTGGACCATGTAGGTGAAGGTGTCCGACGCGCTGTCGGCCGTGCCGAGGTGATCGTAGTCGGAGCCCGGGTCGTAGGTGATCGTGTCACCGCTCAGGGTGACCCGGCCGGCCGGGCCGACCGACACCACGCTCAGTCCCAGGCCCACGTCGTTGGCGAGGAGATCGGCTACGGGGATGTCCAGCGGCAGGTCGAGGACGTTGACGGCGACCTCGTCGGTCTTCGCCTCGGGCGGTAGCAGGCTGACATGGAACGCCAGCTCGGTCACCGTCGCCCGCTGCTCGCTGTCGGTAACGGTCAGCGTGGCCGTCACGTCCCCCTCGGCCAGATAGGTGTGCTCTACGCGGCCGCTCCCGCAGTCAGCGGGCGTGATGGGGGCGCTGGCGTCGCCGGGGTCGAGGCTGCAGGTGAGGTCCAGACCGTCCGGGCTCCCCGCCTGCCACGTGAAGGTGACCGGCTGACCGACGCCGACGTTGGCCGTGTCGAGGTCTAAGCCGGTGACCTGGGGCGCGGGGTCGTAGCATTCGACGGCGTCGTCGAGCGTGAGCTCCCGCCCGTCGGGGAGCGTGAGCACGAGGTCGCTCGTCCCCGTCGCCTCGTGGCTCGAGAGCGTGCCCGTGATCGTGTCGCCGACCCGTACCGTGACCGTGCCCACCGACGGCAGGGACACGGTGCGCGTCTCGCCCTGGACCTCGAGGTCCGTGAGGCCGGCGCCGCAGAGCGTGGCTTCGAGCTCGCTCCGGAAGGCGGTGCCCGCGATGGGCTGGAAGAGGTTGGCGCCGGTGATCGTCACGTCGGCGCCCTCCTGGGAAACGTTGCTGGGCGTCACGCCGCTCAAGCTCGGCTCTCCCAGCGGTGAGGCGCCTGGACCGCCACAGGCGGCCAGGGCCAGGAGGAACAGCGCCGCTTTCGCGCTCGCACCGGAGGTGCGCTGCGCGACCGCGGCGGGAAGCCGCTTCCTGGTTGTCATGAGTTACTCCCGGGGATCAGCGATGAGACGTGGTGTCGGGGCGAACGGGGCTACCAAATAGCATCCTCATGACATGCCTATTGTGGAAGCCGCCACATGCAGGGGCGCCTGAGCGGCGTCCCTACTCGCCGGCGACTTCCCGCAGCACGCGCTCGTCGCGCACGGTGATCTTGCCGTAACCGGCCCTGATGGCGCCCAGCCGTACCAGCTCGCCTACGACCTTGGTAACGGTCTCTCGGACCGAGCCGACCGCCGTCGCGAGCTCGTCGTGGGTGATGTAGACCATGGGCGCGCCATCGGGGCTGCGGCCGGAGAGGTCGGAGTCTGACAGCTCGAGCAGCTCGGCTGCCACGCGGGCGCGCAGTGGCTTACCGGCCAGCCGGTGCAGGGACCTGCCCATCGTGTCCAGCGCGGCGGCGAGCACGGAGGCCAGCGCCCGCAGATCGGCCTCGCTGAGCTCGGAGGGGTCGATCACCTCGACGTCGGAGGGGGTGACGGCCTCGGCGAAGTAACGGCGCGGTTCGCCCGTGAGGACCTCCTCGCCGAAGTACCCGTCCTTCTTGACGTAGCGCAGGGTGACGCCGGTGCCGTCGTCGTCCACCGTGTACAGGCGGATGAGGCCGTTGACGAGCCTGTAGAGGTGCTCGGACCGGCCGGGGAAGAGCAGCACCTCGCCGCTCTCGGCGTGCCGCTGGTCCAGCACCGGGCTCCTCTGAACCGTTGTCACCGTCACGTCCTCCTCGTCCGACGATACCGCCGGTCCTTGGGAGCGATGACAGTGTGGCTTACGTACCCGTTCGGCGGGTGCGGTCGTGTCTCGGCGCGGCCAGGGCGTGCCGCGGCGTCTCGAACCTAGACGTTGAAGAGGAAGTGGACGACGTCCCCGTCGCGCACCACGTACTCCTTGCCCTCGACCCTGAGCTGACCCTTGGAGCGCGCGGCCGCGATGCTGCCGGCTGCCACCAGCTCGTCCCAGGCGATGACCTCCGCGCGGATGAAGCCCCGCTCGAAGTCGCTATGGATCTCGCCGGCGGCCTGTGGGGCCTTGGTGCCGCGCTTGACGGTCCAGGCGCGGACCTCCTTCTCGCCGGCCGTGAAGAAGGTGATGAGCCCGAGGGTCGCGTAGCCGGTGGTGATCAGCCGCTCGAGCCCCGAGCGCTCGAGCCCCATGTCCTCGAGGAAGGCCTGCTGTTCCTCCGGCTCTAGCTGCGCCAGCTCCTCCTCGATTCGGGCGGAGACGATCACGACGTCGGCGCCGTCCCGTCCGGCCACCTGACGCACAGTCTCGACGTGCCTGTTGCCGGTCACGACGTCTTCCTCCGCGACGTTGCAGACGTAGATCACGGGCTTCGCCGTCAGCAGGCCGAGCACGTGGGGCACCTCGATCCCACTGCGCCGGGCCGGCACCCCGTTCGATAGGGCCGCCATGAGGGGTTCGACGACCTTCAAAAGCGCCGCGTCGTCGGCGTCGCCCTTCGCGCTGCGCCGCAGGCGTTCGTGCCTGCGCTCGAGGGCGGCGAGGTCCGCCAGCATCAGCTCCGTGTCGATGGTATCGATGTCGGCCGCGGGGTCCACCTCACCGGCGACGTGCACGACGTTGGGGTCGTCGAAGCACCGCACCACGTGCGCGATAGCCGCGACCTCGCGGATGTGCGCCAGGAACTGGTTCCCCAGACCCTCGCCCTTGTGGGCGCCGCGCACGAGACCGGCGATGTCGACGAACTCCACGGACGTAGGGACGATGGGCACATGCCGACCAGGCTTCGCATAGAGCCCGTGCAGCGCGGCGAGGCGCTCGTCCGGCACAGCGACCACGCCGACGTTGCGATCGATCGTCGCGAACGGGTAGTTCGCGGCCTCGACGCCCGCCTTGGTGATCGCGTTGAAGAGGGTGGACTTGCCCACGTTGGGCAGCCCGACGATCCCGATACCTAGCACCAGTGGTCTCCCGCGGCCCGCCGTCGGAGCCGTTCCGGCGCCCGCCGCTGGGGCGCCAACGGCGGAGCATACCAGACCGGCTGTTGGGTCCTGGATGGCGGGAGGAGCGCCGGAAGGCGCGTGATAGAGTCGCGCGCATGCCGTCTGGGAGCCGCGTCGCGAGCAAGGTGGCCGTCATCGGCGCCGGGACGGTTGGATCGGTGGTCGTCGCGATGCTCGGGTCCGCTCCAGGCGTGCAGGTGGCCGGCGTCCTGGTGCGCGACGCGACCAAGCCTAGAGGGTTCGAGGGCTGGGAGGGACTGGTGACCGAGGACCCGGCGGTCCTGGCCAGCGCCGACCTCGTCGTCGAGGTCGCCGGCGGGACGGGCGCGGCAGCCGACCACATGTTGGCGGCCCTGGCGCGCGGCGTCCCCGTCGTGACCGCGAACAAGGCCGCCCTGGCCGAGCGCTGGGACGAGTTCGCCCCGTACCTGACCGCGGGCAAGGTCTGGTGTGAGGCGGCGGTCATGGCCGGCACGCCGATCGTGGGTCCGCTCACGAAGGCGCTGAGAGGCTGCCGCCCCGTAGGCCTTCACGCCATCTTGAACGGGACTTGCAACGTGATCCTCAGCGACATGGAGGCGGGGATGGCGTTCGAGGAGGCGTTGTCCAGGGCGCAGGCTGCCGGGTTCGCCGAGGCCGACCCCACGCTCGATGTCGAAGGCATCGATGCTGCCCACAAGGCGACGGTGCTGGCGCGGTTGGCGTTCGACCCCGCGCTGCCCTTCGAGCGAGTCAGGGCGGCTACCGTGGGCGTTTCCGGACTGGACCCTCAGGTCGTAGCCGATCAGGTCGCCCGCGGCCGCAGCGTCAGGCTCGTGGCCAGCGTGCACGGAGGGCCGGATGGCTGGCGCGCCGCGGTGAGGCCGCTGTCGTTGCCGGCCGCGCACCCGCTGGTGACGCGAGGAGCCGTGAACGCGGCGGTCTTCCTGGGGGACCCGGTGGGTGAGGTCTACGTGCGCGGCGCCGGCGCGGGCGGCGGCTCCACCGCGACGGCCGTCGTCTCGGACGCGCTCGCGGCCCTCTCCGGGGGGCGAGGGCACACGCCCAGGGGCGCCGCGGCCGAGATCGCCCACGACGCCCAACGAAGCGCGTTGCCGCAAGGCGCCGAGGAGCTGTAGCGGGTGCAGGGCCCCGTCGTCAGGTACGTGTCCACGCGCACGCCCTCCGAAGCAGGCGTGAGCTTCGAGGAGGCGGTCCTGGCTGGATTGGCGCCCGACGGGGGCCTGTACGTCCCCGACGCGCTACCGAGCGCACCGTCCGGCTGGGAGGGAACACAGGACCCGGCGGTCCTGGCGTCCCTGGCCCTGTCGCCGTACCTGGGCATGGAGCCGGCGGAGACCGGGAAGGCGTTCCGTGCGACGCTCGACTTCCCGTTGCCGCTGGTGGACCTGGGCGACGACCTCTACGTGCTCGAGCTGTTCCATGGGCCCACCGCCGCGTTCAAGGACGTTGGCGCCAGGAGCATGGCCCGCATCATGGAGCGCCTGCTCGCTGGCAGCGGCAGGCGAGCGACCGTCCTGGTGGCCACCTCGGGCGACACCGGTGGCGCCGTCGCGGACGCTTTCGCCGGGCTCGCCGCCGTGGACGTCGCCGTCCTGTTCCCACGGGGGCAGGTCTCCGACGTGCAGGAGGACCAGCTCACCGCCGCGCGTCCGGGCGTGACGGCGTACGCCGTGGAGGGCACCTTCGACGACTGCCAACGGATGCTCAAGCAGGTGTTGGCCGATCCCGACATGGCTGGCCGCGACCTCTCGACGGCCAACTCGATCAACATCGCCCGCCTGCTGCCCCAGGTCGTCTACTACCTGCTGGCCAGCGCGCGGCTGCGTGAGTCCGGAGAGACGAGGGCCCCGACGTTCGTCGTGCCCAGCGGGAACCTGGGGAACCTGACGGCCGGGCTGCTGGCCGCGCGGATCGGCGGGCTCAGCGCCGGTTTCGTGGCGGCTCACAACGCCAACGACTACTTCGCGCGCTTCCTGGCCGGTCAGGTCGAGCCGTACGCCTTCGACGCCAGCGTCAGGACGCTCTCGAACGCCATGGACGTGGGCGGGCCGTCCAACTTCGAACGGCTCTGGGCCATGTGGGGTGAGGACGTGAGACACATGGTGCGGGGCCACGTCGTCGACGACGAGGCGACGTCCGGGCGTATCGCGCTCACCTGGACGCAGCGAGGCTACCTGGCCTGCCCCCATACCGCCGTGGGGCTGGAGGCAGCGGCTCGAGAGCGTTCCGGCGGCGTCCACGGCCCCATCGTCGTGCTGGGCACGGCGCACCCGGCCAAGTTCCCTGGCACGGTGCGCCGGGCCACGGGGATCGAGCCCCCCAGCCATCCCGGGCTGGAGCGGTTCCGGACGGCCGCCAAGAGCGCCACACCCTTGCCGGCCGACGCCGCGGCCCTCAAGCGGGCGCTGCTGGCTCGGTGAGCGCCGGCTAGACCAGCGCGAACGGCGCGGCGTCGCCGTCTTCGAGCCGCCTGGCCCTGCCCTCCGACTCGAGCTTCTCGAGGTGCGCCAGGACGGACAGCCGTGCCAGCTCGCGCAGGTCGCCGTCCACGCCGGGGTAGATGGTCGCGGTGATGCCGGCGGCGTCGAGCGGGCCCGCCTCGAGAGCCGCCACGACCTGCGCCTCCCGCTCGAGCCTATGGTCGCGCTGCTCGGCCAGCCGAGCGACCGGGTCGTCCACGAGAGGGCCGTGACCAGGCCCCAGCCGCGGCGGAGCGAGCCCCAACAGCGTCTCGAGCGAGCGCAGGTACGCCCCCACGTCGCCCTCCGGCTTGCCCACCCACACGGAGCCGCTGGCCGTGACCAGGTCGCCGGCGAGCACGCTTTCTACCGCGCCGGATGCGTCCCTGATGACCACCGAGACGTGCCCACGGCTGTGGCCCGGCGTGTGCAGGAGCTCCGCGGTCACGTCCCCTACCGTGAGCATGACGCTGTCCTGGACCAAGACCTTGTGAGCGGCCACGTCCACACGCTCGGCCTCGGAGGCGTGCACGTACACGCTCGGTCGGTCGAAGCGCTGAAGGGCGCCCTGCAGACCCTCCCAATGGTCGGGGTGGCTGTGGGTGAGGGCGATGGCCTTGACCGTGCGGGCGCCCGATCGAGCCACGGCGGTGGCCAGCGCCTCGGTGGCAGAGGCCAGGGGAGAGCCGGGGTCGACGATGAGGGCGACCCCTCCGTCGGACACGAGGTAAGCGTTGGTGTGGTCGTACGGCGGCAGCGTCGCCACGGGCAGCGGGACCCTCGTCACGTGCGCGCTGACCCTCTCGGTCTCGAAGCTCATCTGTCCTCCCCCACGAGCCGCAGAGCCGCGTCGATGGCGTCGTCGGGCGGCACGACCACGTCCGGCTCCACGCCCCTGCCCTCCCATGTCGCGCCGAGGAGAGGCGCCAGGACCCCCGTAGCGATCCATGCTTGAGAGCCGTCGCGCAGGCAGAATGGCAACACGGCCTCAACGTTGCCGGCCGTCCTCTCTCCGACCACGACCGCCCGACCGTTGTCCTGCAATGCCCCGGCCAGCCCTTCCGCAGCGCTGTTGACGCCGCCGTCTACCAGCAGGTAGAGGGGGAGGTCGGTCGCCGGCTCACCGAACGCGGGGTACGGCACCGGCAGCGACCAGCTGAGGACCGCTCGCCACAGGAAGCCACGCGTGAAGACGCCGGCCACCTGCATCATCGTGACCAGACGTCCGCCCGGGTTGCCCCGCAGGTCGAGCACCAGCGCCTCGGCTCCCTGGCGCTGCAGGCGCGTGACGGCCTGCCGCACCGCGCTCGCCACGCCGTCGGTGGCGAGGTCAGGCAGTCGCACGTAGCCCACGGCAGCGCCGCCTGCGTCGGTCATGCCGAACGCCACGACGCCGATCTCGTCTGTCGTGAGGTCTTCTGGAGCAAGTGCCAGGCCCGCCGTGCCCGAGCGATAGGCGCCGGTCGCTGCCTGGGCGTCGAACACGGCCAGGCACGGCAGGTCGCCGTACAACCTCCTGATCTCGTCGACGCGAGAGGGCCGCACGAAGACGGAGTGGTCGTCCCCGATCTCCTCGTACATCTCCTCGAGCAGGTCGAAGAGGCCTTCCTCGTCCTCGACCTCGCTCATGCGGGCGCGGTACCTGTCACCCACCTCCTGCCAGTCGACGGCCAGCGCATCAAGGTCCCAGTAGCGCTCGTCCACGAGCCGCCAGGCGCTCTCGAACCTGTCCAGCAGGGTCCGACCCTGGACGGGTCGCGCCCACGTCCCGGCTTGACCGGGGGCCACGCCGTAGATGGCGGGCGGGTCCGGGTCTGGGCCAGCCACTGCCGGCGGACAGCAGGATGCCAGGAGGAGCAACGCGGCCGCCCCGAGAGGCGCTATGCGGATGCCGCTCACGCCGGCGCCGTGGCCAGGTCAGCGCCCGCCCGCTCCAGCCAGCTGCCGTCGAGGACGACCGACTGGGCGCCGACCATGGTGGTGTTGAGAGCGCCAGCCACGTTCGCCATGCGCGCCGCGGTCAGAGCGTCGTGGCCGCTCATGACGGCATGGGCGAAGGCCGCCGTGTAGTAGTCGCCGGCGCCGGTGCTGTCGATGACCCCGTCGATGCTGTGGGCCTCCACCAACTCGGACTGCTCGGACGTGAAGAGGATGGAGCCGTTCTCGCCCACCTTCACGACGATGTTGTCGAAGCCGTACTCCTGCAGGCTGCCCACCGCGTCGGTGATGGTGGGCTCGCCGGTTATCGCGTAGAGCTCGAACTCGTTCATGAGCAGGAAGTCCGCCGGCTGGACGTGATCGAGCAGACGGTCGCCGAGGGCGTGCACGGCGCTGGTCCCCAGGTCGACGAAGACGGTGACCTTGTGCCTCACCGCGAGCTCGAGAGTCCGGAGCGCGAACTCCTTCTGCCGGCCGCCTATCAGGGAGTACGCGCTCAGCACGAGGGCGTCGCGGTCGGCGACATGCTCCTCACGCAGCCCCGCCGCGTCCAGGTACCGGCTCGCGCCGGCCGCGCTGATCATGGTCCGTTGGGCGTCGGGCGTCACGATGAGCGTGATGCTGCTGGTCTGACGGACCTCGTCGTGCTGCACGAGCCTCATGTCCACGCCCGCGGCGACCGCGTTGCGCAGCGCCAGCTCGGCGAACGGGCCGGTGCCCACCCGGGTCGCGATGCGAGTGTCGTTGCCGAGCCGCGCCAGGACCGTGGCGACCGTGCCTCCCGACCCGCCGGGCTCCAGCAGCGCCCTGTGCGCTGAGACCTCTCCCCCCGGCTCCGGGAACTCGTTGACGAAGTACATCTGGTCGACGGTGGCATCGCCGACCACGAGGAACTTGGGCATCTAGGCTCCGCTCCTTGGCCGCTCGCCTTGGCGGCATGCGCGTGCGGCGGCCGGAGCTCGGCCGCCCAGCCTGGCGCGTTGGTTTGCCGGGCCATTCTAACTAGGGCGGCGCGTCCTCCCGCCCTGCTGAGGAACAGGTCCCAGCAGTCCCAGCAGGCGTTCGAACTCGGGCAGGCCCAGCCGCTCGGCTCGCACCTGCGGGTCCAGGCCCACCGCGGCGATGGCGCCCTCGACGCGGTCGGCGTCGTAGCCGGCGAACGCCAGGTTGCGCTTGAGCGTCTTGCGCCGGTGGGCGAAGGAGGCCGAGATGAGCGCGAACAGGTCCGGCGCGGGCCGGGCTGCCGGCTCCACGTCCAGCGCGACGACGGCCGAGCGCACCTTGGGCGGCGGCACGAACGCCCCGGGCGGCACGACCTTGACGATCCGGGCGCTGGCGTGGTGCGCCACCAGCAACGAGAGCGCCCCGAACGCCTCATCGCCCGGACCCGACACCAAGCGCTCCCCGACCTCGAGCTGGACCAGGCAGGAGAGCCTCTCGAACCGACCCGACTCGAGCGCCCTGGCGATCACCGGCGTCGCCACGTTGTACGGCAGGTTCGCGGCGAGCACGGACCGGTCGGGTAGGTCGGCGAGGTCGTAGCGCAGAGCGTCCCCATGCACCACCTCGACGTTGTCGAGCCCGGCGAGCGTCTCCTCCAGGACGGGCAGGAGCCGCCTGTCGAGCTCGACCGCGACGACCCGGCCCGCGTGCCGTGCCAGCTCACGGGTCAACGTGCCCAGGCCGGGTCCGACCTCGAGCACGGTGTGGCGCGGCTCGAGCCGGGCGGCGGTCACGACGGCCGTCAGGACCGAGGGGTCGACGAGGAAGTTCTGACCGAACGACTTGTCGGCCGCGAGCCCGTGCCGGCGCAGCAGGTCGCGCACGACCGCGCGGTTCGTTAGGTTAGACCGGTCTATATCGCCCGTGGGCGCTCGCTCAGGTGCCGTGGAACGCGATGGCGTCGTCCAGCTGCTTCTCGGCCTCGGGGAGCGCCACGTCCTGGACCACCGCCAGCTCGCTGGCCAGCATCGTCTTGGCGTTCTCGAGCACCTCGCGCTCCGTGGCGGCGAGGCCCTTCTCGACGTCCCGCTTGGCCAGCACGCCGATGAGGCGCGCCAGGTCGTAGGCGCTGCCGGTCGAGAGGATCTCCTGCTCGGCGCGGAAACGGGGCGGCCATTGGCTAGGGAGGGTGAGGTCGGCGGAGCGAATGGCCTCGAGCAGGCGACCTATCTCGTCGGCCTCGACGGTGTGCCGCAGTCCCACCTCCTCGCCCTTCTTCAGAGGCACCAGCACCTCCATGTCGCCTCTGATGAAGACGACCTTGAGGTACTCATGGGACTCGCCCAACACGACCCGCGTGGTCCGCTCTTGAACGACACCGGCGCCCTGGGACGGGTAGACGACGTGGTCACCCACCTTGAAGGTCACAGTGGCGCAAGACTAACACGCGGGGCCGTGGGCCTGGTTTGCACGTCACAGACCCACGAAAGGCGCCCAAACACGGTAGTAGGCGAAGGACCAGATGGTGAGGCCGACGAGCACGGTGGCGGCCGAGGATGCCAACACGTGAAGCTGGACCTCGCGGTCGGCGCCCCGCGTGATCAGGTAGCCGACGAGGGCGCCGAACCCCAGCATGATCACCAGCCCGATGAGCGGTCCCGGCTCCAACAGGCCGAGAGCGGGCACCCGCAGGTTCACGAGCAACACGATCAGGGGTGGTACCAGCACGCCCACCCAGCCGCCGACCACCAGGGGTCGGACCCTGACGGGCCGGAAGCGTGCCAGGAGCACGCTCAGCAGGAAGAGCAGCGGGGCCAGCGCGACCGTGCCCATGACCCCGACGATCACGGCCGTGAGCGCCTGGCCCGCCGCCTCCTGGGCCACGTTCCAAGGGCTCCACCCCATGGTCGCGGCCACCCTGTCGCTGAGCGTGGGCTCGAACGGGACGCTGTCGTCGCTCGCG
>JBDZWC010000240.1:0-1747 GCA_040256005.1 Deinococcaceae bacterium
GTGCTGGCCGGGAGGACAGTCGGCCGCCTCGTCGTGAGGGTCGCGGGCGACTGAACGCCGCGACGCGGGGCGACCGACCGCTCCCCCGCGTACGGCGTTGCGTGTCGTGCGCTGCCCGCGGTGCACGCAGGGGCGCGACGCAACGACGGGGCAGGAAGTCGGGACCCATGCAAGCGGGGGAACCAAAGGCCACATGTGACCTCTGCTACACTCGCCTTCGGAACGTTGGAACGGCCTTAGGTGCGCGTCCTGACGGAAGCGGCCGACCCCGTGAACAGCCAGACGCGACGAAGGGAGAGCATGTACATGGCTTTCGAGTTGCCCGACCTGCCTTACCCGAAGGACGCCCTCGAGCCTCACATCGATGCGAGGACGATGGAGATCCACCACGACAAGCACCATGCCGCCTACACGAACAACCTCAACGCCGCCGTGGAGAAGCACCCCGAGCTACAGGGCAAGAGCGCCGAGGACATCCTGCGTGACCTGAACTCCGTCCCCGAGGAGTCGCGCACCGCCGTGCGCAACAACGGCGGCGGGTACGTGAACCACAACCTGTTCTGGGAGATCATGGGGCCCAGCGGCGGTGGCCAGCCTTCCGGCGAGCTGAAGGACGCCATCGACAAGGCCTTCGCTAGCTTCGACGAGTTCAAGGACAAGTTCTCGAAGGAGGCGGGCGGGCGCTTCGGCTCCGGCTGGGCCTGGCTCGTCGTCGACGCTGCCGGTGATCTCAAGTGCTACTCGACGCCGAACCAGGACTCGCCTCTCATGAACGGTGACACGCCGGTCCTCGGCCTGGACGTCTGGGAGCACGCCTACTACCTGAACTACCAGAACCGCAGGCCTGACTACGTCAAGGCCTTCTGGAACGTCGTGAACTGGGACGCGGTCGCGAAGAAGTACGCAGCCGCCAGGTGAGCTCGCGCGGCTAGGGGGACGCTGACCTAGTCCCCCTGGTCCTCGGACCAGCACCGCACGGCCGGAGCCCTGCCAGGGCCCCGGCCGTTCTTCTTCTCACCCTAGCCTCGGGCATGGCGGCTTCAGGCGAGGACGTGCTCACGGCGCTCCTCGCGGGCGGCTGTCTGCTCGCCGGTGCGGTGGCCGTGGCGCCTCGGGTGCTCGCCGCGCCCTCACCCTTGCGGGTCGACCAGCCCCCGCTCCAGGTCGCGGTCCAGGGCGAGGTGGCGGAGCCCGGCGTCTACACCCTGCCGTTCGGCGCCAGGGTAGAGGACGCGGTAGCGGCAGCCGGCGGCATGTTGCCGAGCGCGGCGCCCGACCTCGTATCGCCGGCCGCGCCCCTCACCGACGGCCAGACGGTGCACGTACCCGCCGCGGCGGTGGGTGGGGGACAGGTTCCGGGCGAGCGCGTGTCACTCAACTCGGCGACGCTCGAACAGCTCGACGGGCTGCCGGGCATCGGCCCCGTGATCGCTGAGCGCATCGTGCTTCACCGCCCGTATGGCCGGCTCGAAGACGTGCTGCGGGTGCCCGGCATCGGGCCGGCCACGTTCGAGAGCCTGGAGCCACTCATCGGGCTATGAGCCCGCAGGCCGTACCCGGGCGCACGGCCTTCGTCCCCTGGTCGGTGCCCGCCGCTGGCGGGATGGCGCTCGGTGTCGCGACGTCGGGCGGCCTCGCCATCGGCTTCGCGGTGGCCCTGGCAGCCGCCGCTGCCGCTGCCGCCGCCCTCGTCGCTGACCGCGGTCCGAGGACCTCCCTGCGCGCCGGAGCGACCTTGTCGTTGGCG
>JBDZWC010000241.1:0-1726 GCA_040256005.1 Deinococcaceae bacterium
GGAAGACCAGGTCCCGACCGCTGATCTCGAGGCCGAAGACCTCGACGAGCGTGGCGGTCAGGCCCGTGAGGAGGGTGATGGTGAAGAGCAGGCCTACGCGCGTGAACATGGCGAGCGCCAGGCCGAGCGTCCGCGCCCGCCTCTGTTGCTCCGCGGGCAGCCTCGCCGACAGGATCGAGATGAAGACGATGTTGTCGATACCGAGGACGATCTCGAGGACGGTAAGTGATGCCAGGGCCACCCAGGCCTCTGGACTGGTGATCCATTCCACGCCCCCGATTGTCAGGGGTAAGCGACCCCGAGCACAAGCCCGCAGGCGTCAGCAGAAGTCCGGCATGGCGGGCTGGGGAGACCACGCAGGTCAGTCGACGTCGCGCCTCAGGAACCACCAGTACAGGATCACGCCGAACAGGACCGAGTAACCGGCCATCACGAGCGCCGAGTGGCCCAAGCTCAGACCCGTGCCCAGCATGCTGTTCAGTGGGCCCAGATCGGACAGGTCCCCCTGACCCACCACCTGTCCTAGCCACGTGCCGGCCGGCCTGCGCCCCGGCGCGTAGAGGTTCGCCGTGAAGAAGTACTTGGGGAGGGCTTGCCACACCTGCTGCAGGTGCAGGGCCTGGAACAAGGCGTTGATGCGGTTGAGGGGCTGCAACTGCGAGATCGTGTTGATGACGGCGTAGATGGCCTCCAGCAGGCTGGGCAGGAACAGCACCATCACCACCCCGAGCACGCCGGACCTGACCAGCGTGATGAACAAGAACGCGAGGAGCACGGGCGCGAGCAACTGCGCCGCCTGCAGGGCGTATAGACCGACGAGGGGAAGCCAGTCGCCCCCGAACTCGGTTGGGAGGAAGGTGGTGCCGAGCGCCCCGAAGAGGAAGCCAGAGACCCCGGCGCCGGCCATGAGGACGGCAAGGGCACCCAGCGCGACGACAACTTTGCCGGTCATTACGGCCCACCGCGAGGGCTGCAACACCAGCACGGTCTTCCACATGTTCTGCGACCGCTCGTCGCCTATCAGCAGTGCGGCGATGAGCGTGACCGCCACGATGTAAAGCGTCGGGCTGGTGTAGGCGGGCCCCGTGAGCGCCAACCGGGCCAGGCCGATGGGCGAGGCGAAGGCCTGTAACGCCTGATCGATGGTGCCCGCCTCGTTGGCGAACGACCCGGACAGGTTCGCGAACAGCACCCGTGCCACGATGAGCGCCAGGACGGGCAGCAACACCCAGAAGAGCACCGCCAGCACGTACAACCGACGCTTGCGGAGCACCTTGAAGGTCTCGGCGCGGATGACGTTCATGACCTGGCTCACGACGGCCGCCCCTTCGTGTTCACGAGCCTCAGGTAAGCGGCCTCGAGGTTGTCGCCGTGCTCCGCGGCGGACAGCACCTTGACCCCCCTGTTGCTCAGGTCCATGAGCAGGTCCTCGGCGCGCTCTTTGGGCACCTCGACGTCTGCGCCGTCCGTTCCGTGTCGGCTGAACTCGTAGCCGAGGTCTTCAAGGGCCCGGAGCAGGGCCGCCTGGTCCGACGCCCGCAAGGAGTAGCGCAGCTGGCGACCGTCCATCCGGTTCAGGAGTTCCGACAGCGTGCCGTCGAACCCCAGCACGCCCTTGTCGATGGCGAGGACGCGGTCCACCAACTTCTCGACCTCCGCGAGGATGTGGCTCGACACGAGCACGGTGACCCCACCTGCGGCAACGGACCTCAAGGACTCGCGGAAC
>JBDZWC010000242.1:0-1707 GCA_040256005.1 Deinococcaceae bacterium
CGTTCGGGCTCGGGTACCGCACCACCCCGCTCGAGGCCGGCCGGGCGCCCCTCGACGAAGCGCTGTACGCGCCCGCGCGCGAGGAGGTGGTGAGCGTGCTGATCGGGTCGGCCGGAGCCCGCGGGACCGAACCGGCCGGCGCCGACGTGGCAGCCCATGCCGCCGCTTGCGTCACCCAGGCAGCCGCCTCGCTGCGAGAGACCGGCAGCGCCAAGGTGCCAGAGCGTTACAAGCTGGTGCCCGAGGGGTGGCTGCTGAGGTGGGGCTTCGCGGGGTTCGTCTTCCCGTGGCTGCTGGAGCCGCACGTGGACGCCGCCCTGCCGCTCGCAGCGCGGACGGCGGTCGCCCTGCACGAGCTAGCGCACACCGCCGGCTTCGCCAGGGAGGCGGAGGCAGAGGCCGTAGGGATGCTGGCGGGCCTGTACTGCGACGATGCCGAGCTGAGGTACGCGGCCGCGCTACGCATCGGCGCGGCGCTGGCCGGTCGGCTGGGTGCGGAGGAGAGAGCCGCCTACCTGGCGCGCTGGCCCAGAGGCGCGGTGGACGACCTCAGGGCCGCCAGCGAGGCCTCCGCCGCCTACCGCTCAGCCGGCCTGGCCCGCGTGGCCGAGCGCGCCTACGACGCCTACCTGGTCAGCCAGGGCACAGCGGCGGGCGTGGGTGACTACGACCGGGGTACCGAGCTCCTGGTGCGGCTGTTGGCCACACGCCTCGAAGGGGAGGGCCCGTCACCCTGATGGGCGCGGGCCCTGGTCCGACGCGTGGTCCTCAACCGGCTAGCGCGCCACGGGCTCGGAGGGTCGCGGCTCGACCTCGTCAGGCGCCGGGCCCAGGTTGCGCCGGATCAGGGCACCCACGTCGGGTCCCCGCCCCATGAAGCAGCGGAACAGCTCCTCGGCCTCGGCGCTGTCGCCGGCGGACAGCACGCACCTGGCGAAGTCTCTGCCCGTGTCCGGGTTGAAGATGCCCTCGGCCTGGAAACGGCTGAACGCGTCGGCGTCCAGCACCTCCGCCCACTTGTACGAGTAGTAGCCGGCAGCGTACCCGCCCGCGAAGACGTGCGAGAAGGCGGGCATACGACCGGCGGCGGTGAACTCGGGCCCCACGCTCAGTGGCTCCATCGCCGCCTGGGCCACCGCCAACGGGTCCGCGTCCGAGGACGGGTCGTAGTTGACGTGCATCGCGAGGTCGGCGGTGCCCAGCTGCAGCTGGCGCATCTGGGCCGTCGCCTCCAGGTAGGTGCGACTGGCCTTGAGACGCGCGAACAGCTCGTCAGGGACCTTCTCTCCCGTCTCGTGGTGGCGCGCGAAGAGGTCCAGCGCCTCCTTCTCCCAGCACCAGTTCTCCATGATCTGGCTGGGGAGCTCCACGAAGTCCCACGGCACCGCCAACCCGGAGCGCGACTTGAGCTCCACGCGCGACATCACGTGGTGCAGGAGGTGCCCGAACTCGTGGAAGACCGTCGTGACCTCGTCGTGCGTCAGCAACGGTTGACCGTCGCCGTCTGGCGGGGTGAAGTTCGCCGCCACCACGCCGACGTGCGGCTCGAACGACCCGTTCACAGGGCCTCCGGTCGCGAGCGGGTTCATCCAGGCCCCGGCGCGCTTGGACTCTCGAGGGAACCAGTCGGCGTAGGCGGCGCCCAGGTAGGTGCCGTCCTCGTGGTGGATGTCGTAGACCTTGACGCTCCCGTGCCACGCGGGCACG
>JBDZWC010000143.1:0-6389 GCA_040256005.1 Deinococcaceae bacterium
GCTCGCGGCTGGCGGCGCTGCTGCCCGCGCTCTCGGCCGACCTCCAGGAGGGTAAGAGCGCGGTCGTCGTCGCACCCGAGAACACGGTGGCGCGCGAGGCGGCGGCCTGGCTCGCCACGCGGTTGCCGGTCAGGTACGTGACCGGCGACGCCACCGACGACCAACGCGAGGCACTGTTCACGGAGCTGCCTGAGGCCGGCCCGGTGGTGGTCGTCGGCAGCCACCTGGCACTGTTGGCGCCGGCTCCGGGCCTGGGCCGCCTGGTCGTGCTGGAGGCCGGCAACCAGACGCACAAGCTGCGCTCGGGCGCGCGGCTGTGGCTGCCCAAGGCGGCGCGCCGGCTGGCGGCGGCCACCGGAGCGCGCTTCACGCAGACCGACGTCGTCAGCAGCCCAGAACTGATCGCGATGGGGGAGGGCACGGAGCACACGCTCCTGCCGCTGCCGGACCTGCGGGTGCACGTCGCTGACATGACCGGCAGCCCCAACTGGCCGTTGCACCCCGACTTGCAACTGACGTTAAGGCAGGTCGTCGACCGCGGCAGGCAGGCCGTCCTGATCGCGCCCCGGAGGGGCTTCTCCGGGGCGTACGGGTGCCACTCGTGCGGGTGGCTGGCGCCGTGCCCGAACTGCGACCTGTCGCTGCGCTTCCACCGCGAGGAGGGCACGTTGCGCTGCCATCAGTGCGGCCATCACGAGCCCGTGCCCCACGTCTGCCCGCAGTGCGGCCAGACGGACCTGGGGGCGCTGAAGGGAGCCGGCACGCAGTGGCTGCTCGCCCAGCTGCAGAGGCTCGCGCCGGGGTTCCCCATGTACCGCTACGACGCCGACAGGCGCGACGACCTGGGCTCGCTGTACGCGGGGGAGGCGGGCGCCGTGGTGGGCACGACGGCGGCCTTGCGTCTCGAGCCCCTGCCGAACCTCTCGCTCGTCGTGATCGGGCTCTTCGACGTCCACCTCGCCCTGGCCGACTTCAGGGCGGAGCACGAGGCGCTGCGCATGCTCCTGGGCCTGGCCGAGCTGAGCGCCGGCAGGCGCCCCCTGGTGGTGGTCCAGACCTTCGCGCCGGACAACGCGGCCTTGAGAGCCGTCGCCAGCGACACCCCGGACGCGGCCGTCCAGGCGCTCCTGGGGATGCAGCTGGAGCGGCGCAAGCGGTTCGGGTACCCGCCCTTCACCACGCTCGCCAAGGTCCAGGTGACCGCGAAGGAACAGGCGGCGGCCTCCCGGGCCGCGCAGGCGACGGCCGACCAGCTGCGGCTCGCCGGGGCAGGCGACGAGGAGATCCTCGGTCCGGAGGCTGCACCGGTGGCGCGCGTGAAGGGCCGCTACGCCTACCAGCTGCTGCTAAGGGCGCCTGACGAGGACCGCATGGAGTCGCTACTGGCGTCACTGCCCGACCGCCTGCCCGGGGCGCGACTCACCGTCGACGTCGACCCGGTGGACGTAGGAGAGCTCATCGAGTAGCCCGGGTTCGTAGGGGTAACATCGTGGCGCCATGTTGGTCAACCGCCGCGCCTCGCACGAGTTCGAGCTCCTGGACCGCTACACCGCGGGCCTCGAGCTCACCGGCAGCGAGGTCAAATCGCTTCGTCAGGGCGGCGGCTCGATCGCCGAGGCCTACGCGCAGGTGCGCGGTGGCCAGGTCTACGTGGAGGGCATGAACATCCCGCCGTACAAGGACGCCAGCTACAACAACCACACGCCCACCCGGCCCCGGCGCCTGCTCCTCAAGCGCAAGGAGATCGAAGAGCTGGAGCGAGCCGTCAGCCGCAAGGGGCTCACCATCGTTCCGCTCAAGCTCTACTTCGACGGTGGTTGGGCGAAGCTCGACATCGCCGTCGGCAGGGGCAAGAAGCTGCACGACAAGCGCCGCGACGCGGCCGCCCGCGACGCCAAGCGCGAGATGGACCGCGCGCTGAAGGGCTCCTGAGTGGGTGCGCGCTCGACCTGGCGGGTCGTCGTCGCGGCCCTGGCGACGCTGGCCTTGACCGGGCTGCAGGTGGGCCTCGCCCAACCGCGCCTCATCGTCAACGGCAGGACCATAGAGGGCAACACGACGGCCCTCGTCAGCGGCGTCAGCTACGCCCCGGCCGGTCCGCTGGCGTCGGCGTTGGGCGCCACGGCGGCGGTCGACAGCGGCAGGAGCCTGGTGGTGCTCGACGCGGGCGGCCGTTTCCTACAGCTCCAGATCGCTGACTCCCCGCAGGCCGCCGCGACCCTGGAGGGGGCGATGCGGCTGGACGGGACGGTTGTGCCCGGCCCCGCCGCCGTGGCGTCGGGAGGCGACGTCTACCTGCCCGTCAAGCAGGTCGCCGAGGCGCTCGGCGCCAACGTCACGTTCGTGGCGTCGGAGGGCACGGTCATCGTCGTGCAGCCGCGTGCCCGCCTCACCGGCATGCGCGTCCTGCGTTCGCCAGAACGCCTGGAGCTGAGCCTCAGCCGGCCCGTGCGCTACTCGGTCTTCTACAACGAACCGGTGCAGACGCTGCAGGTCTACTTCGAGAGGACAGACGTCGAGGTGCGCCTGACGCCGGTGGAGGGCGACAGGTTCGTGGTCGCCGCCGCACTGCCCTCCAGCGGGGGCGTCGACGCTCGCGTGCAACTGAGGGAAGGCACCTCTTACGACGTGTACCAGGTGGCAGACGGGGCGGGCTTCCGCCTCGTGATCGCGTTCGGGGCAGAAGGCGAGAGCCCGCTGGCCGAAGGCATGCGCGTGGTCATCGATCCCGGTCACGGAGGTCAGGACACCGGCCTCGTGGGCGAGGCGGGCAGCGAGAGCAGCCTCACCCTCGCCACGGCGGAACGACTCGCTGCCTCACTGAGGCAGCGCGGCTTCGACGTCGTCGTGACCAGGGACGGCGACTACACGGTGCCCGTGTCGGCGCGCTCGGGCGCCGGGATCGGCTCTGACCTCTTCATCTCCCTGCACGCGGCAGACGTTCAGCCCGGCACCTACAACGCCTACTACCTCGGTGACGCCTCGGACGTGGATAGCCTCGACATGGCCATAAGGGAGAACGCCGCGGCGGCCACCGCCGGCGCGGGGGACAGGGATCAGACTGACCGGCTCAGGCGCGAGCTGCTGCTGGGCCTGGTGCCGGACCTCGAAGCCGGGCGTACCTACGCGGAGGCGCTGGGCTCGCGCCTGTTCACGATCGGGGACTACCGCTCCGGGCAGGTGGCCGCCGCTCCGCTCCAGGTACTGGGAGGAGCGGCCGGCAGGGGCGTGCTGCTCGAGTTCGCGCCCTCCGACCTCGCGTCGGGTGAGCTCTCGGCCGTGCTCAGCGAGGCCGTCGCCGACCTCTTGGCTCAGGTGCTGGCGACGGACGGACGGTGACCCAGACGTGGAGGAAGCTGCTCGCGGCGGTCCTGACGCCGCAGGTGCTGGTCATGCTCCTCTTGCTCGTCGCCGCTACGGCGCTGCTGGTGAGCATGAGGCGCGAGCCGTTGCCGGCGCCGCCCACGGTGGAGCTCACGAGCGGCGACGAGGCCATGGTGCCCGCCGACGTGAGGCTGGTGATGGTGGACGCGACGGGGCTCGAGTGGCAGAAGTCCGAGCGCATCCAGTCGCGGCCGGGGGCGTCGGCCCGGCTGACGGCAGTCATGGCCGCGCTGCGGGAGTCCCTCGTCGCCGAGGGCGTCTGGCCGGAGTCGCTGCCCGCGCCTGGCGTCTTCTTCGAGACCATCGAGCGCCGCAGCGTGGCGGTCATCGACGTGCGGCCCCCTGACGACATCGCCGTCAGCGTCGCCGTCGAGAGCGCGATCGCGCGGGCGCTACGTGGCACGGCCGAGGTCAACGGCGCCGACGAGGTCGTGTTCCTGCGCGACGGCGCTCCGGCGCAGACGCTGCTGGGGCACGTGGCGGTGGCCAACTCCCTCTGAAGGTGGCTCGTGCCCTCTCGCCCGGCCGGCTGCTCCCGGGCTCGAGCTAGGGGTACATGCGCGTGAGCATGCGTGGGAACGGGATCACCTCGCGCAGGTGGTGGCCGCCCGTCAGCCAGGTGAGCAAGCGCTCCAGCCCGAGCCCGAAGCCCGAGTGCGGCACGCTGCCGTGGCGCCTGAGGTCCAGGTACCACCCGAACGCCTCCATGGGTAGCCCGTGCTCGCGGACGCGCTGCTCGAGCAGGTCGGCGTCGTGTATGCGCTGCGAGCCGCCTATCAGCTCGCCGTAACCCTCGGGCAGAATCAGGTCGGCCGCCAGCACGCGTTCCGGGTCGCCCGGCACCGGCTCCATGTAGAACGCCTTCGCCTTGGCGGGCCAGCGCTCCACGAAGATCGGCTTCTCGGACCGCTCGCCCAGCATGGTCTCGTGCGGGGCGCCGAAGTCCTCGCCCCACTCGAGCTTCTCGCCGCGGGAGGCCAGGTACTCGAGGGCTTCGTCGTAGGTGATGCGCTCGTAGCCGCCCTGGGTGGCAGGCCGCAGCTTGGCCGGGTCGCGGCCCAGGATCTCGAGCTCGTCGGCGCGTTCCTCGAGCACCCTGCCGGCCAGGTAGCCGACGTACTCCTCCTGCAGACGCATGTTGCCCTCGTGGTCGAGGAACGCCACCTCCGGCTCGATCATCCAGAACTCGAGGAGGTGGCGGCGCGTCTTGCTCTTCTCGGCCCTGAAGGTGGGGCCGAACGTGTAGACCTTGCCCAGCGCCATGGCCCCCGCCTCGGCGTACAGCTGGCCCGACTGAGCCAGGTACGCCTTGTCCTCCTCGAACAGGTCGATCTCGAAGAGGTTCGTCGTGCCCTCCACGGCGGTGGGCATGAACAGCGGGGTATCGAACCTGACGAAGCCGCGCTCGGCGAAGAACTCGTGGGTCGCGCGCTCCACCAGGTCGCGGATCCGCAGCGTCGCCCAGGGGCCCTTGTGTCTGAGGTAGAGGTGCCTGTGCTCGAACAGGAAGTCGACCCCGTGCTCCTTGGGCGTTATGGGGTAGTCGTTGCCCGCTGCGATGAGCTCGACACCTGTGAGCCCGAGCTCTACGCCGCTGGGTGCCCGCTCGTCGGCCCTGACGGTGCCGGTGGCCCGGACGCTGGACTCCTGGGACAGGCCCTTGGCGAGCTCGAAGACGTCCTCGGGGACCTCCGACCTCACGACCACGCCCTGCACGAAGCCGCTGCCGTCTCGCAGCTGTAGGAAGGCGATCTTCCCGCTCGACCTCACACCCGTGACCCAGCCGGACACGGTCACCTGCTCGCCGACATGGCGGGGTAGGGCGGCGATGGTGGTATGCGACATGAGGGGAAGTCTACGACGGACGGCGTCAGCCGGCTCAGGCGATGCGCAGTTCCAGAGCCTCGTCTATGGCCTCGGCGGCGCCGCACTCCTCGACCGACGGCACGACCCGGTCGAAGCGGGCCAGCACAGCGGGAGCGGCGTTCGCCATGACCCTCGAGTGACCCACGACCTCCAGCATGGGGACGTCGTTCTCGCTGTCCCCCACGGCCATGATGTCCTTCAGCGGCACCCTCAGGTGCTTGGCGACGAGCTTGACGGCGCTGGCCTTGGACGTGCCTGCCCTGGTGAGGTTCACGAAGGCGATGCCGGGAAGGGCGGGGCTGGTGGCGGTGGCGGTCGAGATGCCAGGCGGGGTGCTTGCGAGCAGCGCCTCGTGCTGGCCGAACTGCGTGACCCACTGCGCCCTGACGACCGGTTCGTTGCGAGCCACGTCCTCGAGGTCCCTCACGATGGCCGTCACACCCAGCAGCTTGGCGTGCCGCTCCGACAGCTCGGTGCGCTTGCCCACGAACAGGTCGCTTGGCGTGTACAGCTCGAGCACGGCGCCGGAGTCGCGGGCGAGCCGCACCAGAGCGAGGATGGCGCTCTCCTTGAGGGCGGTGACCTCGATCGTCCTGCCGTCCGGGTAGCCTATGTGCGCGCCGCTCTGGAACACGTGTGGGTTGTCGGGGCCGATGCGCTCGGCTATGCGCTGGGCCACGCCGAAGGCCGGCCGGCCGGTGCAGATGGCCACCTTCATGCCGGCTTCGCGCGCCCTGCTCACTGCCTCCCAGACGCAGTTGCGGACCTGCGCGTCGGCGCCGATCACGGTGCCGTCCAGGTCCAGCACGACGAGAGGGATCAAGATGCCCTCACGGCGAGGCCGAGCTCGTCGAGCTGCTCCTGGCTCACCGGAGCCGGGGCCCCGGTCAACGGGTCCAAGCCACGCTGGATCTTGGGGAACGCGATCGTGTCGCGGATCGAGGACGTGCCCGCGAGCAGCATGACGACGCGGTCGAAGCCCCAGGCGATGCCGCCGTGCGGCGGCACGCCGTAGGAGAGGGCGTCAAGGAAGAAGCCGAACCGGCGCGCTGCTTCTTCCTGCTCGATGCCGATCGCCCGGAACATCCTCTGCTGCACGTCCTGGCTGTGGATGCGAAGGCTGCCGCCCCCCACCTCGT
>JBDZWC010000243.1:0-1699 GCA_040256005.1 Deinococcaceae bacterium
GACTCCTGTGGCACGTCGAACAGGTTGACCACTGGTATCGCCACCGAGGCGGCGTCGTAGTACGTGGGGTTCGCCTCGAGGACCGCGACGTCACCTTCGGCCAGGCGCGTGAGCCTGTACGGGCCGTTCACGACGACGTTCTCTGGCGCCGTCCAGGCGTCGCCAAACTCCTCGATCGTCCAGCGAGGTACGGCGTGGCCGATGGACGCCAGCGAGGAGAGGAACCAGGCCGCGGGCGCGTTGAGCGTGATCTGCAGCGTGCGGTCGTCAACGGCCGTGACGCCGATCTGCGTGGGGTCCGCGATCTCGCCCTGGTTGATGGCCTGGGCGTTGGCGATGTTGTAGATGCGGTAGGCCATGGGCGCCGCCGTGGCCGGGTCGGCGATGCGCTGGAAGGCGTAGGCGTAATCACCCGCCGTGACCGGCGTGCCGTCCGACCAGGTCCAGCCGTCGCGGATGTGGAACGTGTACGTGAGACCGTCGTCCGAGACGCTCCAGGAGTCCGCGCCGGCGGGGGTCACCTCGCCGGTGGCGAAGTCGAAGCGCACGAGGGGGACGAACTGGTTGGAGGTGAGGTCGTAGAGCCAGTTCGCGGTGGGGTCGATGACAGCGATGTTCTGGTCGAGGGTGACGTTGAGCTCCTGCGCCTGGGCCAGGCTGGCCAGCGGCAACGCGAGGAGCGCGAGCCAGATGAGCCTGCGCGTGAGACGGTTCGCACTGCGGACGGTCATGTGTACCTCCACCCGGGGCCCCTCGCACGACAGTGGTAGCGGCCCAGCTTCGCCGCTCGGTCACCCCCGTTCTCGGGCGGTCTGCTATGGTGTGATGTAACGTTATACGAGCGCCGACGAGGGTGTCAACCGAATATCCTGTCGTCGAACAGAAGCTGGCTCATGGCCGAGAAGTCGAAGCGCAAGCGCGGCGGCGAAGGGGTCGAGACGGTCCCGTCCGCTGAGTCCGCGCCGGGGAACAGACGAGTCACCCTACGGGAGGTGGCGGCGGAGGCCGGGGTGTCTTTGGGCATGGCCAGCCGAGTGCTCAGCGACTACGGCTACTACGGCCCCGAGACCAAAAGTCGGGTCCAGGCCGCGGCGCGGCGCCTGGGTTACCGACCCAACCGCCTGGCGAGGGCGCTGCGTTCCGGCCGTTCCAGGGCCATCGGCGTGGTGGTCTCGAACATCCTCTCGTACCACTGGACGACGTTCATACACGCCTTCGAGGCCGCCGCCGCCGCGGGCGGTTACCAGGTCCTCCTGGGCTCGACGGGCGATGACCCCGACGCCGAGCGCAGCTTCCTGCGCACGCTCCAGGAGCGCAACGTGGAGGGCATCGTCCTCTCGCCATCCGATGCCAACGAGGCGCTGCTCAAGGAGCTCGTCGAGACCGGGCTGGCGCTCGTCCTGATCGAGAACCACACCGACGCGATCGCGGCGCCCCGCATCAACATCGACGACCGGGCCGCGGCGCGCCAGGCCGTGGAGCACCTGGTAGACCTGGGTCACGAGCGCATCGGCATCGTGGCTGGTAGCCAGTCGCTTGCGTCGGGTCGGGAGCGCCTGGCCGGCTACCGGGAGGCGCTCGAGCTGGCGGGCCTGCGGCCAGACGAGGACCTGGTGCGCTTCGGCCAG
Source organism: Deinococcaceae bacterium (assembly GCA_040256005.1). Lineage (GTDB taxonomy): Bacteria > Deinococcota > Deinococci > Deinococcales > Trueperaceae > DASRWD01. The sequence continues at coordinate 1,629 of JBDZWC010000243.1, forward strand.
TACGAATACGACCTCGCCTACCAGGCGGTGGAGCAGCTCCTGGACCTGCCTGAGCCCCCGACCGCGCTGCT
>JBDZWC010000144.1:0-6344 GCA_040256005.1 Deinococcaceae bacterium
TTCATCAAGCGCAGCGAACTCGCGCGTGACCGCGCCGACCAGCGCCCTGAACGGCCGCCGCCGCAGGCCGTTGAGAGACCCGGTGACGCGCATGGCCAGGAGCGTCATGCTGACTGCACCGCTTGGCGGACCCCGCGGGACGTCATGCCGGCTGGGCGGCCTCGTCCACGAGGCGCAGGAAGATCTCCTCGAGGTCGGCCGCGTCGTCCCCCACGCGACTTCTCAGCTCGGATAGCGTGCCTTGCGCTACCGAGCGGCCGCGGTTCATCACGACGATGTCGTCGGCTACGGCCTCCGCTACGGCCAGCGAGTGGGTCGTCAGCAGCACGGCGCCGCCCTCGTCCGCATGCCGGCGCATGAGCGCACGTACGTCACGCGCGCCTCTCGGGTCCAGTCCCACCATGGGCTCGTCGATGACGAGGGCCTCGGGCCCATGCAAGAGCGCCGCGCAGAACGTCAGGCGCTGCCGCATGCCGTGCGAGTACGTCTGGACCAGTTCGTCCGCGGAGCGGGCCAGCTCGAACCGCTCCAGCAGCTCGGACGCTTTGCGCTCGGTGCCCTGCACCTTCCTGAGCCGACCCAGGAACCGCAAGAGCTCCCTGCCGGTCAGGTTCGGGTAGAGGTAGGGCCTGTCCGGGACGTAGCCCACGAGCGTCTTCGCCTCCAGGGGCCGGTTCACGACGTCGAAACCGCCCACGCTCACGAGGCCGCTGGTGGGCACGATCTGCCCGGTAACGGCCCTGATGGTGGTGGACTTACCCGCCCCGTTGGGCCCCAGGAGCGCCAGCACCCGCCCGCGCTCCACGCTGAAGCTCAAGCCGTCCACGGCCGTGAAGCGCCCGTAGCGCTTCACGAGCCCTCTGACCTCGATCACCCGCTCAGGCTACGTGGCGGCGGGCCAAAGAGCGTGTGGGAGAGTCGTCAGTGCCGCAAGCGCACGCGCATGCCGACCAGCGCGGCGAGGACGGACTGGCCCCACGCGAACGGCCCGAGCGCTGGAGGGCGCCCGGGCCGCACGGCGGTCCGCGGACCTGTCTCTAGTTGGCTGCGGCCCGCTGCTGCAGGACCGTGTCGTACGCGGCCTGGAGGGCCGTGTCGGTGTCGAGGTGAACGATGGCCTCACCCTGGACCGGCGAGATCTCGCGGGCCGGGCCGAGCGCCATGACCTCGAACTCGCCGTCGTCGTCAGCCGTGGCGGAGCCGACGACGGTGCCGTCTACGACGATCTCCACCGTCTGGCCCGCGGAGAGCCCGCGGCCCTCGGCGACGATCGTGTTGGGATAGCGGGTGTCCTCCGCGAAGACGTCGGGCGTGATGCCCTCCTCGGCGATGCTTTGGCGTTCCGGCGTGAGCCACTCGAACGACACGTACCTGAGCTGCCCGCCGTCGGAGAGCGACAGCACTGACTGCGCCACGCCCTTCCCGAAGGTCTGCTCGCCCACGATCAGCGCGCGCCCGTTCTCCTGCAGGGCACCGGCGACGATCTCGGAGGCGGAGGCGGAGTGCTCGTTGACGAGCACCACCATGGGCAGGTCGTAGGCCGACGGGTCGGCCGAGGCGATCCGCTGCGTGACGCCCCGCGCACGCTGGAACACGATGTCGCCGCTGCCGAGGAACTCGTCGGCCACGAGGATGGCCTGGGTCAGCAGGCCGCCCGAGTTGTCGCGCAGGTCCAGGATCAGCGACGTGGCCCCGTCGAGCACCAACTCGTCGAGGTGCTCCACGAGCTGCTCGTGCAGGCGTTGGTTGTTGAACGAGCTCAGGCTGATGTAGCCCACGTTGTCGGGCAGCATCGTGCTGCTGACGTCCACTATCTGGATCGTGTCGCGCACGATCTCGAACGTGAGCGGCTCCTCCACGCCGGGCCGGCTCATCTTGAGGGACACGGTCGTGCCCTTGGGGCCGCGCACTACGTCAGCCACCTCGGAGGTCGTGAAGTCCTTGACGTCGATACCGTCCACCTCGAGGAAGACGTCGCCACGCTGGAGGCCGGCCCCGCTGGCTGGCCCGCCGGCGTAGACGGTGAGGATCTCGACGCCCTCGCCGGTGTTGCGGTTGTGCGGGGTGAGCACAGCACCGATGCCCTCGAACTCGCCGGAGAGGTCCTGCGAGTCGCGCGCTGCCGCCCGCGGCTCGACGTAAGCGGTGTAGGGGTCCTCGAGCGACTCGATCATGCCCGTGATCGCGCCGCGGATGAGCGTTTCGTCGTCAACGTCGTGTAGGTAGCCGCTCTTCAGCGCTCCATACGACTGGATCAGGGCACGGCCGGCGGCGGTGTTGAGGAACTCACCGGCGAAGTCGCGCGAGATCTGCGCGTACACGGCCATCGTGCCCACGATCAGGGTCACCAGGCCGGTGATCATCCATCTACGCTTCATAAGCCTCCAAGGGCGTGGCAGAAACGGCCCCGGGCCGCTGTCAGACCGCGCTTCGCTGACGGAGTATACGCAGCCGACGATGATGACCCCGTAAAGGGTCTGACGCGCCAGCGGGCACGGACACCGGCGGCCGCACCGCTAATCTCATGGGCATGCGCGTGCTCTTCGCCTCGGCCGAGGTCGCTCCGTACAGCAAGGCGGGTGGTCTGGGTGACGTGGCCGGCTCGCTGCCGCGGGCTCTCGTCGACCTCGGCCACGAACTGCTCGTCGTCACGCCCTGGTACGCGCGGCTGGGTGCCGCCGCGCGGCCGCTGTGGATCGGCGACGTCGACGTGCCGTTCGCGGGCGACGGCGTGAGGGTCGGCGTCGGGACCCTGGAGGAAGGCGGCGTGCGGTTCGCGTTCGTAGGCCACCCGTCCCTGAGCCGCGACCAGCTGTACGGCTTCGCGGACGACGCCTGGCGCTTCGCCCTGTTCGCCCGCGCCGTGCCGGAGGTGGCGCGGCGTGTGGGTTTCCGGCCCGACGTCGTGCATGCCAACGACTGGCACACCGGCCACCTGCCGGTAGTGCTCGCCCGCGGCTGGCACCTCCCGGGGGGCTTCTGGCACCTGCCCAGCGTGTTCACCATCCACAACGCGCAGCATCAGGGCGTGTCCGACCTCGCCGAGACGCTGTACTGGCTGCGTCTGCCCGCCGAGCTGGCGGGCTCGTTCGCGAACCACTACGGTCGCTACAACGCCCTCAAGGCAGGGGCCGGGTTCGCCAGCCGCGTGACTACCGTCAGCCCCACGTACGCGCAGGAGCTGACCCGACCCGAGTACGGCTACGGGCTGGACGGAGCCTTCAGGAGCCTGGAGGGCCGGTTGGTGGGGATACTCAACGGCCTCGACGTCGAGTACTGGAACCCCGCCACTGACCCCTACCTGCCCGCCCCGTACGACGCCAGGCGGCCGAACGACAAGGCCGCCTCGCAGGTAGCGCTCCGTGAGAGGTTCGGGTTGGAGACCGGCTTGCCGGTGCTTGCCAGCGTCTCGCGCCTCGTCGAGCAGAAGGGCATCGACCTGCTGGTGGCCGCAGGGCCCCGACTGGTGAACGCCGGCTGGGGCATCGTGATCCTCGGCACGGGTGAACCGGCGGTGGAGGCCGCCGCGCTCTCCCTGGCCGCCGACCACCCGGGCCGAGTGGGCGTCCACATCGGTTACGACGAGGACCTGGCCCACCTCGTCTACGCCGGCGCCGACGCCTTCGCCATGCCCAGCCGCTTCGAGCCATGCGGCCTGAGCCAGATGATCGCCATGCGTTACGGAACCATCCCGATAGTACGCGCCACCGGCGGTCTCCTCGACACGGTCGAGCATGGCCGCACTGGCTTCCTGTTCGAGCACGCCACGGCGGACGGGATCGTGTGGGCAGCCGCTCAGGCGCTGGATGTGGGCCCGGGCACGGACCGGTGGCGGGTGCTGCAGCTCGACGCCATGCGCCAGGACAACTCCTGGCGGCGGTCCGCCCGGCGCTATGAGGCCCTGTACAGGGCGGCGCGAAGCGCCCCCTGACCCTACGAGCGTCCCGTGATACCGTCGCCGCGATGCCAGCAAGGGACGCCATGATGGGCTCCTACGGTTCGTCCGGCACACGCGACGCGGACGGCGCGGACACGCCGCTGGACCCGGGGGCGCAGCCCGACCGCTCCAAACTGCCCGACTGGCGCGACCTCCTCGAGCTCCGCCGCTTCAACGAGGCCAAGAAGGCCTACCTGGTCGCGAAGTACGCGGCGTCAGGTGTCGCTGCGCTCGACCAGGGGCCCACCGACGACGTCACCCGCGCGGCGCTCACGGCGCTGGCGGACATCGAGGACCTATTGCGTGAGCGGCGCTACAAGAAGGCGATCGAGCGGCTGTCGAGGCTTGAGAGCCGCCCCACCCTGGCGCCATGGCACGCGCTGGAGGCTGACCTCGAGACGCTGCTCAAGGTCGGGACCGCGCTCGACCGCCGGGACGCCGAGGAAGCCCTCTCGAGGCTGGGACCGCTCGAAGCGACGTGGTTCAGGGCCGAGGCGCTGACCCTGCAGGGAACGGCGCAGATCTACCAGGGAGAGACCGCCACAGCCCAGCAGAGCTTCCTGGACGCGCTGGAGACCGATCCTGACCACTATCGCGCGCTCACGAACCTGGGCAACCTGGCCCTCGAGGAGGGCGAGATCGACGAGGCCATCGGCCGCTACCAGCGAGCGATCGAGATCAACGACGAGTTCGCCAACGCTCACCACAACCTGGGCGTGGCGCTCAGGCGCAAGGGTCACGTCGCGAAGAGCGTGAGGGAGCTAAGGCGCGCCCAGCGGCTCGCCTACCGGCAGGACGCTGCGCAGGCGCGCGAGAGCTTCACGGGGGGCCTCAAGGCCCAACGCGCCCGCCCGGTGCTGAAGTGGGTGCTGTGGGTGGCTGTGGGCGCTGTCGTCTGGTGGGTCCTGCGCTCCCGAGGCGTTCTCTAGCTCACTCCTCCAGGAGCTGCTTGAGGACCATGTCGATCTCGGCGTCTTCCAGGCGCCTGAGCGATAGGTCGCCCTGAGCCTGGTCCAACACGCGGCCAAGCTCCTCCAGCACGACGACGTCCTCCACCGTCACCAAGCGCCTGATGAGCTCGTACTGCTTCTGTTCGACTTCGGCTTGAGTCGGCACCGCCAAGGTTCCTCCCGACGCAGAGATTAGGCCGGTGACTCGTATCCTGGCGGTGAGGGGTGCACCAAGCCTGGCGCGAGCGGCAAGGGTGGGCCCCGGACCAGGTGGCCCAGGGCCCTAGGTAATCGTCCTGCGTGCGCTCGGCGCCTTCAGCGCCTGCTAGACCGCCGCACTCTGCGTCGCGCTCCGCGCTCCCAGCGCCTACTCCACCGTCACGCTCTTAGCCAGGTTGCGTGGCTGGTCCACGTCCCGGCCCAGCGCCACGGCCACCTCGTACGCCAGCAGCTGCAGCGGCACGGCGTTCACGATCGGCGAGAGCAGCTCGTGGGTCACAGGCACCCGGATCACCTCATCGGCGTGCTGCGCGATCCTGTCGTCGCCTTCGTTGGCCACGGCGATGAGACGACCGTCGCGGGCCTTGACCTCCTGCAGGTTCGAGACCGTCTTGTCGTAGACGTGCGACGCGGTAGCCACGGCTACCACGGGCATGTGCTCGTCGATCAGGGCGATGGGGCCGTGCTTCATCTCACCGGTGGGGTACGCCTCGGCGTGGATGTAGCTGATCTCCTTGAGCTTCAGCGCGCCCTCCAGAGCGGTAGGCACGTTCACGCCGCGCCCCAGGTAGAGGGCGCTGCGGGCCCTCACCATGCCCCTCGCGACCCTGGCGACGTGCTCGCGGCAGCCGAGGGCCCGCTCCACGAGCTTGGGCAGCTCGCGCATACCGTGCACCAGCTCCCTGGCCGAGTCGTCTGCCACGTGACCGCGCTCGCGCCCCAGCCACAGGGCGAGCAGCGAGAACGCCGCCACCATGGCCGTGTAGGCCTTCGTGCTGGCCACGCCGATCTCGGGCCCGGCGTGGATGTACAGGACGTCGTCGGCCTCACGCGAGAGCGTGGAGCCTTTGACGTTCAGTATCGCGAGGGTGCGCGCGCCACGCCGCTTGGCCTCGCGCATGGCCTCGAGCGTGTCTATCGTCTCACCCGACTGCGACACGGCGACGCACAGCGTGCGCTGGTCCACCACCGGTTGCGAGTACCGGAACTCGCTGGCGACGACCGTGGTGGCAGGCAGCCGCGCCAACTGACCGAGCAGCGCCTCACCGACCATGCCAGCGTAGGAGGCCGTGCCCGCCGCGGTGACGATCACACGGTCGATGCCAAGCGGGTCTAGGCCGAGGCCCAAGTCGACGCCCACGCCGTCGCCGGTGAACCGCCCGAACAGCGTGTTCTGCAACGAGGTCGGCTGCTCGTAGATCTCCTTGAGCATGTAGTGCTCGTAGCCGCCCTTCTCG
>JBDZWC010000145.1:0-6266 GCA_040256005.1 Deinococcaceae bacterium
GCCCGCCATCAGCCGCTGCAACGCCGCCTGCACCGCCGCTTCCGACTCTCCGTCGAGCGAGCTGGTCGCTTCGTCCAGCAGCAACACCCGGGGATCCTTGAGCAGGGCGCGGGCGATCGCCACGCGCTGGCGCTGCCCACCCGAGAGCTTGACCCCGCGCTCGCCGACCAAGGTGTCGTACCCCTCCGGCAGGTCGAGGATGAAGTCGTGGGCGTCCGCGGCGCGCGCGGCGGCGACCACCTCGTCAAGCGTGGCGTCCGGCCTGGCGTACCGCAGGTTGTCGGCGACGGAGCCGGAGAACAGCAGCGTCTCCTGCGGCACGAACCCCACATGCCGGCGCAGGTCCGAGGTCCGGAGCCGCCGCAGGTCCACCCCGTCGAGCGAGACCATGCCGGCGGTGGGGTCGCGGAAGCGTAGCAGCAGCGAGAGGAGCGTGCTCTTGCCGGCGCCGCTGGGCCCGACCACGGCCACCACCATCCCGGGCTCGGCCGTGAGGCTCACGGCTGTCAGCGCCTCCTCCGGCCGACCGGGGTAACTGAAGCTCACGTCCTCCACGCGCACGGAGCCGCGCACCTGCGATAGCTCCACCGGGTCGGGGCTCTCCTCGAGGTCGTTGGCGGTGTCTAGGATCTCGAAGACCCGCCGTGACGCGCCGGACGCTTCCTGCAGTTGGGCCCACAGGCCGGTGAAGGTGCCCAACGACCCGGCCACGAACATCGTGAGGAGGAGGAACGCCACTAAGTCTCCCGAGGACAGCTGCCCTGCCAGCGCCAACCGGCCGCCGTACCACAGCACGACCGCCAGGCCGGCGAACGCGCACAGCAGCACAGCCGGCACGAACAGGGCGCGCAACCGCACGCGCCTGAGCGCCGCCGCGAACGTTGCGTCGATGCCGCGGCGGTAACGCTCGCGTTCGATGTCTTCGGCCGCGAACGCCTTCACGACCCTCACACCGCTGATCGCCTCCTCGGCGTCGGCGTTGGCCGCGGCGAGGCGGTCCTGGTAGTCGGCCGAGACGCGCCTGAGGGACCGTCCGAACACGGCGGCGGCCAGCACCACCGGGGGCACGATGGCGAGCATGACCACGGTCAGACGCGGCTCCAGCACGAAGAGGAGCACGAGGCCGCCGACTAGCGTGATGCCCTGGTTCACCACCTGGGCCAGGGCCTGCGAGACGGCGGCCTGAACGGTTGCGACGTCGGCCGTGAGCCGCGACACCAGCTCCCCCGTCTTGCGCCGCTCGAAGAACGGCACGTCGAGCCCTACCAGGTGAGAGAAGACGGCCTTGCGCAGGTCGGCGACCACCGCCTCACCGGCACGGCCCAGCGAGTACGTGCGCAGGTAGTTGAAGGCCGCCTGCACCAGCACCAGGACGACGAGGAGCACGACGGCGGAGTCGAGGGCCGCCCTAGCCGACCCCGCTTCGACCCCGGGCGCGAACGCGGCGTTGAGCAGCCTGCGTACCACCAGTGGGAACGCCAGGCCCAGGACGCCGGCGACGGCGACGCTCAGGACGCCGACGACCATGAGCGACGTGTAGGGGCGCACGAACCCCGCCAGGCGGCGCAGCGGGCTCAGGTCGAGGCGGCGGCCGCGGGGAGCCGTGTCAGCGGCGCCCGGCACTGGACGCCGAGAGGCTCTGCGGGCACCGGGACGGAACACGAGGCAAGGGTACACTCGCGTCGTGGACGAACCGTTGTGGCGGTTGACGCCCGAACGGGCGGCCGCGACGAACATGGCGGCGTTCCGACGCAGCGTGGAGCGCGAGCGCGGCCTCTCGCTACCCGACTACGACGCCCTCCACCGCTTCAGCGTCCGCGAGCCCGAGACGTTCTGGGGTGACCTCGCCGACTGGCTCGAGCTGCCCTTCACGCGGGGCGCGAGCCGCATCCGGTCAGACGACCCCATGCCCCACACGCGCTGGTTCGAGGGCGCCGAACTGTCCTACGCCCGCGCCATGCTGCGTCCGACCGGGGTAGCAGACAGGGCCTCCACGGCTGTCATCGGCGTCACCGAGGCCGGCACGGAGGTCACCTACACCTTCGCCGACCTGGAGGCGTTGGTCGCGCGCGTACAGGGTGGGCTGGTGAGGCTGGGCGTAGGGGAGGGCGACCACGTCGTGGCTCTCGCCGCGAACGTGCCCGAGACCCTGGCGTTGCTCCTGGGGTGCTCCGGACTTGGCGCCGTGTTCGCGTCGGCGTCGCCGGACTTCGGGGCGTCTGCCGCGGCGGCCCGCTTCGAGCAGCTACGGCCCAAGGCGCTCTTCGTCACGACCGCATACCTCTACGGTGGTCGGACCTACGACACCTCCGCCACGGCCTCACGGCTGCGGGAGCTGCTCGGTCAGCCGCCTACCGTGGTCTTGCCATACCCGGGCCTGCGAACCACGGTCCCTGACGGCACGACCGACTGGGACTCTTTCCTGGGCGGCGAGGCGGAGGTGACGCTTCGGAACCTGCCTTTCGACCACCCGCTCTATGTCCTGTTCTCGTCCGGCACCACGGGCACGCCCAAGGCGATGGTCCACCGCTCCGGCGGGGCCCTTATCACGCATCGCAAGGAGCTGACCCTCCACTGCGACGTCCGGCCGAGGGACGTCGTCTTCTACTTCACCACCTGTGGCTGGATGATGTGGAACTGGCAGGTCTCGGCGCTGTCCTGCGGCGCCACCGTCGTGCTCTACGACGGCTCGCCCGTCCACCCCCACGCCACGGCGCTGTTCGAGGTCGCCGAGCGCCACGCCGTCACGCTCTTCGGCACGTCGGCGCGCTACCTGCACGGGCTCGCCGCCGATGGGGCCAGGCCGGCCGAGCGCTACGACCTGAGCCGGGTGCGTACGGTGACATCGACCGGGTCTCCGCTCTCGCCCTCGGGTTTCAGTTACGTGTACGAGCACATCAAACGGGATGTCCACCTGGCGAGCATCTCGGGAGGGACCGACATCGTCGGTTGCTTCATGTTGGGCGTTCCCACGCTGCCCGTCTACGCAGGGGAGATCCAGCGACCCGGCCTGGGCGTCGATCTGGCGGCCTACGACGAGGACGGCCGCCCCGTCGTGACCGGGCCGGGCGAGCTCGTGTGCCGCCAGCCCCTGCCCTCCATGCCGCTGCGGTTCGCCGGCGATCCGTCGTTCGAGCGGTACCTGGGGGCTTATTTCTCTACCTACCCCGGCGTTTGGCGCCACGGGGACCTGATCGAGTTCACGGCGCACGGTGGCATCGTCGTCCACGGCCGCTCGGATGCGACCCTGAACCCCGGCGGCGTACGGATCGGCACCGCCGAGGTGTATAGGGCCGTCGAGTCAGTGCCGGAGGTCGTGGAGTCGGCGGCGGTGGGTCGCAAGGTGGGGCCGGCCCTGGGCAGCGGCGAGTCGAGCGACGAGGAGGTCTGGCTTCTAGTGGTCCTGCGCGAGGGTAGTCGTCTCACGCCGGAACTGGTGCAGCGGATCAAGGGCGCGGTCCGGGAGGGCGCCTCCCCACGGCATGTGCCGCGAGTGATCGTAAGCGTGCCCGGCCTGCCGCGCACACGCAGCGGCAAGCCCATGGAGATCGCGGTGTCGCGGCTCGTGAACGGCCGGCCGGTGGAGAACGCCGAGGTGATGGCGAACCCCGAGGTCCTCGAGCAGATCGCCGCGGCGCTGTCTGCCCGGGCTGACGCGTGAGCGATTCCGACACGCCAGCGGAGGTACGGTCCTCAGGAGAGACCGACCACCGCTCCGAGCCGAGTGGTGACTCGGGACTGCCCCCGACAGTCGAGCGCTTGTCAAGCCGGGTCGTATACGCCAACCCCTGGATGACGGTCCGGGAGGACGAGGTGCTGTTCCCAGGCGGTCACCGTGGCATCTACGGCGTCGTCGAGAAACCCGACTTCGCGCTCGTCATCCCGTGGGCCGGGGGCAGGTTCCACCTGGTGCGCCAGTTCAGGTACCCCACGAGTGCGACCCACTGGGAGTTCCCGCAAGGATCGGCTGAGGAGGGCCCCCATGCCCCCGAGCAGCTGGCGCGGCGGGAGCTCAAGGAGGAGACGGGTTTGAGCGCAGGTCGGATGACGCGCTTAGGGTTCCTGTACCAAGCGAACGGCTACTCGGATCAGGGCTTCCATGTCTTCGTCGCCACCGAGCTCGTGCCCGGTGCGCGCCGCCTCGAGCCCACCGAGCAGGGTATGGAGACGGCGGCCTTCTCCCGATCGGAGTTCGAGGCGATGCTGCTGAGCGGCGACGTGCGGGACGGGCCCACCGTGGCCGCCTACGGCCTACTGCGGTTGCGCGGCACGCTGGACTAGAGCGACCGAGATGAGCGGCCGGGACCGGTGGTCGGTCGCCGGCCGCGCTCGAGGTACCTGGGTCAGCCCTTGACCGCCCCGGCCGTGAGGCCGGCGACGATGCGCTGCTGGAAGATCAGCACGAGGGCCACCAGGGGGATCGTGACGATCACGGCGGCCGCCATGATCTCGCCGAACGGCTCCTGCCTGGCGATCTCGCCCGTGAATAGGGCTATGGCGACCGGCACGGTGCGCGACGGCGGATCGATGACCGTGAACGTGAGGGCGAACAGGTACTCGTTCCAGGCCTGGATGAACGCCAGCAGGCCGGTCGTGACCATGGCCGGTGCCGCCAGGGGCAGCATGACCAGGCGGAACGACTGGAAGAGCGTGGCCCCGTCCACCTGCGCCGCCTGAAGCAAGGAGTCGGGCAACCCCCGGAAGAACGCCGTGAGCACCCACACCGTGAACGGCAGGGTGAAGAGCAGGTAGGACAGGATCATGCTGGGGATCGCCGGCATGCCGAGCACGCGGATGACCGCGTACAACCCCGCCAACACCGCGATCTGGGGGAACATGGTCATCGCCAGGATCACGTACAGCGAAGGCCCCTTGCCCTTGAAGCGCATCTTGCCGAGCGCGTAGCCCGCGAACGAGCCCACGACCAGGCTCAGGAGCGTCACGGAGCCGGCCACGAGGGTGGAATTGAGCAGAGCCCTGACGAAGCGGTCGTTGCTGAGCACCGCACGGAAGTTCGTCAGGACAGGGTTCTGAGGCCAGAGGGTGGCGGGCGTGCGGATCAGCTCGGTCTGCGTCTTGAGGGCCGATACGAGGGCCCAGTAGAACGGGAACATGAGGTAGACGAAGATCACGCCGATGAGCAGGTAGAAGAAGACGCGCCCGACGATGCGGCGCCTGGCCCGGGTCATGAGTTGTCCCTCACGCCGAGCATGCGGATATAGAGGACCGCGAACACGGCCACGAGCACGAAGATGATCACCGATGCCGCCGACGACATCCCGAGGTTCCGCTGACTGATCAGGACGTCCTGGGCGTAACTGGCCATGGAGTACCGCTGGTTGCCGAGCACCACCTGGAAGATGTCGAAGACCCGCAGCGAGTCGAGGGTGCGGAAGATGAGCGCGACGGCCAGCGTGGAGGAGAGCAGCGGGAGCGTGATGCTGAAGAACTGCCTGATCTTGCTGGCGCCATCCACCTCCGCCGCCTCGTAGAGCTCGGACGGGATCGTGGACAGCCCCGCGAGCAGGAGGAGGGCCATGAAGGGGGTCGTCTTCCAGACGTCCATCGTGATCATGCTGGGTAGCTGAAGTGCGGCGTTCCCGAAGAAGTCGGTACGTCCGTCGCTGAGGCCGAGATAGCTGCCGACCGTGTTGAACAGGCCCGCTCTCGTGGGTTGCAACATCCACTCCCAGATGCGCGCCGACACGGCGGTGATGACGGCCCAGGGAACGAGCATCGCCGCCCGCATCATCCCCCGGCCGCGGAAGTTCGTCGCCAACGCGAGTGCGATGATCATGCCCAGGATCGTCTCGAGGGTCACCGCGATGACGGTGAACACCGTCGTGTCCCAGACGGCACGCACGAACGGCGACGTGACCGCGCCGAGAACGTAGCGCCTCCCGAACAGGCCGAACTCGAAGACCGCCCGGTAACGCTGCGGCTCGCGGGGCAGAACCTGCACCCAGCTCTCGTACTGAGCCCGTCCATCGGGCCCGATCACCGGTTGCCCCTCCTCGTCGAGGCGCTTGGGCAGCTCCCTGATAGTCATCGACAGCAGGGAGCGGTAGTTGGCGAGGCCGACGAACTTGGTCTCGGCGGAACTGGCGAAACGGGCGTCGGTCAGGCTGGACAACACGACCCGCGAGAAGGGGTAGATGGCGATCACGGCCAGGATGATGAAGGTGGGCAGGAGCAGGTAGAGGGCCATGCGTGACTCGATCCTCACGAGTCGCGACTCTGCCGGCTTCGGTCTGCTCTTGATCGCC
>JBDZWC010000029.1:0-26770 GCA_040256005.1 Deinococcaceae bacterium
ACGGCCAGCGACCTGCGGCCGGCCCGGCCGGCGCGGCCGGCGCGCTGCCACAACGCCATCTTCGAGCCGGGGTAGCCCACCATGACGACGGCGTCGACGCCACCTACGTCCATGCCCAGCTCCAGGGCGCTCGTGGCCGTGAGCACGGTGATCTCGCCCGCGCGGAAGCCCGCCTCGAGCTCGCGTCTGTCCTCGGCGGTGTAGCCGGCACGGTAAGACCTGATCTTCTCGGCGAGCTCCGGCTCGAGCTGCTGCGCGGCGTAGCGCCTCACCAGCTCGGCGCCCTTGCGAGAGTTGCAGAAGAAGATGCTCTTGACGCCGCGCTGGGCGAAGGCGGCCGCCAACCCCGCGGCCTCCGTGTTCGCGCTGCGCCTCCTGCCGTCGGCCGTCGCCGGGGGTCGCCACAGCACGAACTCCCTGGCGCCGGCGGGAGCGTCGTCCTCTTCGATCACCGTGAACGCCCGGCCGGTGAGCCTGGTCGCATGCTCGCCCGGGTTGCCTATCGTCGCCGACGCGCACACGACCCTCGGCCTCGCCCCGTAGCGCTCCGCCACGCGCAGCAGCCGCATGATCACGTTAGCGACATGGGTGCCAAGCACACCTCTGTAGGCATGCAGCTCGTCCAGCACGATGAGCTCGAGCGAGCCCAGGAACGGCGCCCAGCGCTCGTGGTACGGCAGGATGCCGTAGTGGAGCATGTCCGGGTTGGTCAGGGCGCAGCGCACGTTGTCCCGCACGTTCGCCCGACGCTCGGCCGCAGTGTCGCCGTCGTAGGTGGCGATGGCGTCGCCCGGCTCGGGCTCGCGCTGGCCCCTCAGCGCACCGTAGATGTGACGCAGCCTGCCGAGCTGATCATGCGCGAGCGCCTTCGTCGGGTACAGCACGATGCCGGTGCCGCCGCGCTTCACGGCGGCGGCGAGCGGCACCTGGAACACCAGCGACTTCCCGGAGGCCGTCGGCGTGGCGATGACCACGTCCTCGCCACTGCCCAACGCGCTCAGCGCCGCGGCCTGGTGGCCGTGCGGCGCGATGTCGAGACGGCGCAGCTCCGTCGCGTAGGGTCCCTCGTACGCGTGCTCCCGGCGGCCCGCGCGCGGCGGGAAGAAGTGGTACGAGGCCACCTGGTCCTCGTGGAACGGCAGCTGCGTGAGGAGCGCATGGAAGCTGGCGTGAGCCTCTGACCCCGCGGGGCCGACCGGTCCGGTTCCATCCTCGGATCTGGGGTCGGCAGCTTGCTCCAGCACGGGATCTTCCAAGACAGCCCGAGCGTACCGCGGGCTCCGGGCCTCTGTTAGACTCGCCGCGACCGCACGCTTCGCCGGTAACCATCCATGTCGCAGTTCTTGGCAGTCATCCTCGTGGTCCTCGCCGTGCCGCTCGTCGCGGCCCAGGCCTGGGTGATCTACGGCATGTTCCTGCCGGACAGACGGCGGGGTGAAGATGCCCACGAGAACAGATGGCGCCTCCCTGCGGAGCTGCCCTCCGTCTCCGTGGTGCTGCCGGCGCACGACGAGGCGGCCAGGCTGCCGCGCGCCCTGAGGAGCCTGTCCAGCCAGGACTACCCGGGCCAGATCGAGTTCGTCATCGTCGATGACCGGTCGACAGACGGCACCGCCGAGGTGATCGAGGGGTTCGTCGCGCAGGACCCGCGCTTCAAGCTGGTGCGGATCGACGAGCCCAGCCGCCGCTACGCGCCCAAGGTCAACGCGGTCAAGGCGGGCATCGCGGCGTCGCAGGGCGCCGTCATCGTCACGACGGACGCCGATTGCGCCCCGCAGCCCGGCTGGGTGAGCGCGCTCGTGTCGGCCTTCACTCCCGGCGTGGTCATGGTGTGCGGTTACGTGGAGACGCTGCCCCCCGCGGAGCGCAGGGCCGGCGTGCCCCTCTGGCGGCTGTTCGAAGCCGCCGACTGGTTCTCGCTCATGCTCGTGTCGCGGTCGATGCTGAGGCACGGGCACGCCTACGCGTCCTCGGCGAACAACCAGGCGTATCTGCGGTCGGCGCTGGAGGCCGCCGGCGGCTTCGGCGCCAGTGCCAGGGCACCGTCGGGCGACGAGGACCTGCTGGCGCAGCGCCTCGCGGCCCTGCCCGGCGCCAGGGTCGCGTTCACCGCCCGGCCCGAGGCGCGCGTCGCGACGGCGACGGCTGGCTCGCCGCTGGCGTTCGTCAGGCAGCGCAGCCGCTGGGTGTCGCGCTACCGGCACGTCGTGCACTACCGACCCGAGTTCATCGCCGGCCTGAGCGTGCTGGGTTTCGAGAGCATCTCCCTGTGCCTCGCTCTGCTCGCCGCGCCGTTCCTGCCTCAGTTGGCGCCCGTCGTGCTGGCTTGCTACGCCGTACAGACGACGGCCATGGTGGTGGGCATGACGATCGGCGCCAGGCAGTTGGGTCGCCCCTACCTGGGCGGCGTGACCGCGCTGTTCTGGGCGCTGCTCCACCCCTGGCTCATCGCGGCCGCCGTGTCGTGGTCGTGGGCCAAGCCACTGGACTGGCGTGCGGGCGCGGTAGGCTACAGGCGCAGCCTGGTGAGGCGCCGCTGGCGTCTCCTGGTGCGCGCGCTCAACGCACGCCCACAGTGAGGGCATCGCCGCGGCTGAAGCGTCGCGGCGAGCGCTCCCAGGTCTTGGCATGGAGGCCGTAGATGAAGGTATTCGTACTGGGCGGTGACGGGTTCTGCGGTTGGCCCACCAGCCTGCACCTGAGCAACCTAGGCCACGAGGTCGTGATCCTGGACAACCTCTCACGCCGCAACATCGACAACGAGCTCGAAGCCGGCAGTCTCACCCCCATCCGACCCATGGGCGAGCGCCTCCGCGCCTGGGAGGAGCTCACCGGCAAGAAGATCCGCTTCCAGCTCCTCGACATCGCCCAGAACTACCACCGCCTGCTCTCCCTGATCCGCGACGAGAAGCCCGACGCCATCGTGCACTTCGCCGAGCAGCGGGCCGCTCCCTACTCCATGAAATCGAGCCGCCACAAGCGCTACACGGTGGACAACAACGTCAACGCCACCCACAACCTCCTCGCCGCCGTCGTGGAATCAGACGTGGACACCCACATCGCCCACCTAGGCACCATGGGCGTCTACGGCTACGGCACCGCCGGCATGAAGATCCCCGAGGGCTACCTCGACGTCACCGTCAAGACCGACGACGGCCGCGAGGTGGAGCAGCAGATCCTCTACCCCACCAACCCCGGCAGCGTCTACCACATGACCAAGACACTGGACCAGCTGCTCTTCGCCTACTACGCCAAGAACGACCAGGTACGCGTCACCGACCTCCACCAGGGCATCGTCTGGGGCACGAACACGCCCGAGACGAGCCGCGACGAACGCCTCATCAACCGCTTCGACTACGACGGCGACTACGGCACCGTCCTCAACCGCTTCCTCATGCAAGCAGCGGTCGGCTTCCCGCTCACCGTCCATGGCACAGGCGGCCAGACGCGCGCCTTCATCCACATACGCGACACCGTCCGCTGCGTCCAGTTGGCGCTCGAGAACCCCCCGGCCAAGGGCGAACGCGTGCGCATCATCAACCAGATGACCGAGACCCACCGCGTCCGCGACCTGGCGAAGATCATCAGCCGCCTCACCGGCGTCGAGATCGCCTACGTCCCCAACCCCCGCAAGGAAGACGCCGAGAACGACCTCCACGTCAAGAACGACTCCTTCCTCAGCATGGGCCTCAACCCCACCACCCTCGAGGACGGACTGCTCACCGAGGTCACGGACATCGCCAAGCGCTACGCCGACCGCGCCGACCTGAGCAAGGTCCCCTGCACCAGCACCTGGACGCGCGACCAGAAGCCCGGCGACCCCAAGCTCGCCGAGCGCCGGGAGTCAGTGACAGCAGCCTGAGGGAGGCCACAGCGGAGGCGCCGTGCGCGTAGCGTTCTTCACCGAGACCTTCCTGCCGAAGATCGACGGGATCGTCACCAGGCTGGCCAGGACGCTCGAGCAGCTGGCGCTGCTGGGCCACGAGGCGCTCGTCTTCGCGCCCCACGACCCGCCCGAGGACTACGCGGGTCACAGGGTCGTGCGCGTGCCCGCCCTGTCGTTCCGGCCCTGGTACCCGGAGCTGTTCCTGGGCCTCCCCCGCCCGCGGCTGGGACGGGAGATCGACAGGTTCGAACCGGACATCGTGCACGTGGTGAACCCCGTGGTGCTCGGCCTGTGGGGCACGACGCTGGCCAAGCAGCGCAACCTGCCCCTGCTGGCCTCGTACCACACCGACCTGACGCAGTACGCGCGCCACCTACGTCTGCCGTTCCTCGTGCGTCCCGGGTCCCGCTTCCTGCGTGACGTGCACAACCAGGCGCACGTGAACCTGGTGACGAGCAAACCCATGATGGCGTCGGCACGCGGCCTCGGCATCGAGCGGGTGCGCCTGTGGCCCAAGGCCGTGGACACCGACCTGTTCAGGCCAGAGCGCAGGACCCGCGCGATGCGCGAACGGCTGACGGGTGGACACCCTGACGACAAGCTGATCGTGTGCGTCGGGCGGCTGTCATACGAGAAGCGCATCGACTGGCTCTACGCGCCCGTCACGCAGATCCACGGCGTGCGGCTGGCGCTGGTGGGCTCGGGACCGGCAGAGGAGGAGCTCAAGCGTCGCTTCGCCGGCACCCGCACGGTCTTCACCGGGTACATGGAGGGCGCCGAGCTGGCCGCCGCCTACGCCAGCGCCGACGTCTTCGTCTTCCCCTCTGACACCGAGACCCTGGGCTTCGTCGCTATGGAGGCCATGGCCTCGGGCGTGCCGGCCGTGGCGGCGCGGGCTGGTGGCATCCCTGACGTCATCGAGGACGGGGTCACCGGCCTCATGTTCACGCCCCTGGACCTGGGCGACCTGACGAGCAAGGTCAGGCGCCTGCTGAGGGACGACGACCTGAGGACGCAGATGGGACGGCGGGCCCGGCTCGACATGGAGCAGCACTCCTGGCGGGCCGCCACGGAGGGCCTGGTGGAGCACTACCGCAACGCGATCCGCGTGCATCGGCGCTTCGACCCGCCCAGCCGGTACTAGCTGTCGCTTCCTGGGCCCCGTCGAATAGGCGCCGGGCCCGCCACCTCTTACCCGAACCTGGGCACGATGAGCGGCCCGTCCTCCGTCGAGAGCGCCTCCACCCGCGTGCCGAACGTGGCGCTCAGCAGCTCAGCGTCAAGCACAGCGGCGGGCGCCCCCTGGGCCACCACCCGGCCGGCCGAGAGCATGACGAGCCGGTCACAGCTCCTCGCGGCCAGGTTGAGGTCATGCAGCACCGCCAGGACGCCAGACCCCTGCGACGCCTGGCGGCGCGCGTAGGTGAGCAGCTCGACCTGGTAGCGCAGGTCGAGGTGGTTGGTCGGTTCATCCAGGAGCAGGAACGCCGGCTGCTGTGCCAGGGCCCTGGCGAACACCGCCCGCTGGCGCTCCCCGCCGGAGAGCGTCTCGATCCGCCGGTGAGCGAACGACAGCGTGCCGGTGGCCCGCATGGCCTCCTCCACGACGCTGTCGTCCTCGGCTTTCGGTGAGCCCAGCAGGCCTACGTGCGGCGCCCTACCCATCGCGACCGCCTCCCGCACGGTGAAGCCGGTGGGGACCTCCGGCTCCTGCGAGACAAGGGCCACGCGGCGCGCCAGCGCGAAGCGTCCGTAGCCGCCTATGTCGCGGCCTGCCAGGAGCACCCGCCCCTCCGCCGGTGCCAACTGACGCGTGAGCAGCCTGAGCAACGTGCTCTTGCCGGAGCCGTTCGGGCCGATCAGCCCTACGACCTCGCCGGGTTCGAGCCGGAGCGTCACGCCGGTAAGGGCGGCGGCATGCCCGTTGCCGTCGCGCGCCGGGTAGCGCGCCGTCACTTCCCTTACCTCGAGCGTCACGGCGTTCCAGCGGCCGGCCCGCGCCGCGAGCGCCTGAGCAGCCACAGGAAGAACGGGCCCCCGGTGAGCGCGGTAACGATGCCCACCGGCACCTCGACAGGGGCGATCACGGTTCGCGCCAGGAGGTCGGCCAACACCATGAACCCGGCACCCCACACGACGGCGACCGGCAGCAGCCGCGCGTGAGCGGGGCCCGTCACGAGCCTGACCGAGTGCGGCACCATGAGGCCAACGAAGCCGATGATCCCCGCCACGCTCACAGACGCGGCCGTCACCAGCGTGGCTACGCCCAGCAGCACCACCTTGACCGTCTCGACGGGCAGGCCGAGGAGAGCCGCGCCGCGTTCACCCAGCTGGAAGAGGTCGAGCGCGCGGGCGAAGGCCCCGGCCAGCAGGAGGGCCGGCAGGGTGAACGCGGCGAGCGCGGCCACGTCCCCCCAAGATGCGAAGCCGAAGCCGCCGAGCAGCCGGCTCAGGAGGCCGGCGCTCTGCTCCCGGGCGGCCACGAGCAGGAACGACGTCGCGGCCGTGAACACGGAGCCCACGACGACCCCGGCCAGGATCAGGCGCGCCGTCGGCAGGCCGCCGAGGTCGGCGGCCAAGCCGGTGACGAGCAGCACGGTGAGGAGCGCGAACACGAAGGCCACCAGCGGAGCCCCGATAGCGGCCAACGGCGGGAACGAGGCACCCAGCGCGAACACCAGCACGGCCCCGAAGCCGGCGCCGCTGGCCGTCCCGATGAGGTAGGGGTCGGCCAACGGGTTGCGGAAGATGCCCTGGAACAGAACGCCGGCCAGCGACAGACCGGCGCCGGTGAGCCCCGCGAGCAGCACCCGCGGCAGGCGGATGCGCCAGGCGATGGCTTCGAGGGTGCTGAGGTCCTCGCCCCTGACGCTCTTGACGAGCGCCCCGAGGAGGTGCTCGGGTGTGAGCGCCGCGCTGCCCACGGCTCCTGCCACGAGCAAGACAGCGCACAGCGCGAGTAGCGACAGCGGGAGCATGAGCCCGACGCGGCGCCGGTCTCGAGGGGGCGATCCTTCCGCGACGCGACCGATCGTCACCGAGGCGTCCTAGAAGAGGTCAGGGTGCAACAGCTCTGCCAGGATGCGCACGGCCTCCGCCAGCCTCGGCCCGGCTCGGCTGAGGGCGTCCGTCGCGTCCTCGCTCAGCTCGATGACCGTGTCGTTCCTGACGGCTGCGATGCCGTCCCAGCCGGGCCGCGCGCGGACGTCGGCGGCGGTCACGCCGAACGGTGCGTCGAGGAGCAGGATCACCTGAGGATCGGCGGCCACGACGAACTCCGGGTCGACCTGCGGGAACTGCCCCATGCTCGCGGGGACGACGTTCTCGCCGCCCGCTGCGACCAGCAGCTCGTGCACGTACGAGCCCGGCCCGGCTGTGAACGGGGTCGGGTCGATCTCGACGAAGACGGTGGGGCGTTCCACGGCCTCCAGCACCGAGGTCACCTCGGCCACCTCGGACTTCAGGCGCGCGACCAGCTGGGCGGCCTCGGCGCCCCGACCCAGCAGCGTGCCGATAGTCCCGATGTACTCGTACGTCTCCTCCACCGTCTGGGGGGAACCGGCGTACACCGTGAGACCGAGGTCTGCCAGCGTCTCGTGCAGGCCGCTGTACTCGTCGACGAGCACGAGGTCGGGCTCGAGCGCGACGATCGCCTCGACGTCCGGCGCGTACGGGTCGCCCAGCGTGGGCAGCCCCTCCGTGCCCTGGACGTCGCTGTGGCGGTCGATGCCGATCAGCAGTTCGCAGGCGCCCAACGCGCACACGGTCTCGGTGTGGCTGGGGAGCAGCGACACCACGGCTGTAGGGGGAGCCGCCAGCGTCACCTCGCGACCCAGGTCGTCGGTGACCGTCTGGGCCGACGCGAAGGCGGCCAGAGCCAAGGTGGCGGCGGCCAGGTACAGGCGCAGAGTCATGCAAGTCCTCCTGCCTGCGGGGTTGGGGTTGGGGGTGTGGGCCGCCGGCGTCGCTACGGCGCGTTCCGGCTCGGCCTGCCCGTCCTCGTCCTCGCAAGGGGTGCAGTCATGGCCTTCGCGCGGTACTCGGACTTCGGCGTCGCACCGTTGCGGGCTCTGCCGTTACCGTTGCGGGACAGTGCCGGACTCTCACCGGCTTCCCCACGCGAACGACCTGAGCAGAGTCTAACCGAAGTCCAGCTTGCTCTGTACCTCGGGATGCGCGGAGATGGAGAACCAGCGGCGCTCGTGGTCGAGCAGCCACTGCTTCCTGGGCACGCCGCCGCCGTAGCCGCCCAGCTCGCCGTTGGCGTTCACGACCCGGTGGCAAGGGATCACCAGGGCCAACTGGTTGGCCCCGTTGGCCTGGGCCACCGCCCGGAAGGCGGTGGGCCTGCCGATCCTCGCGGCCAGCTCCCCGTATGAGATCGTCGTCCCCGGCGGTATCCGACCCAGCTCGCGCCACACGCTGCGTTGGAACGCGCTGCCAATGGGCTCCAGCGGCGTATCGAACGTGGACCGCTCGCCGGCGAAGTACTCGTGGAGTTCGGCCTCGATGCGGTCGGTCACCACCGTCCGTCCGGGGATTATGGCCGTCCTGGCTTGCAACCGCCGCAGCTCGGTCTCCAGCCCACGGCGCTCCACGAACTCCAGCAGGAGCAACGCGTCGTCGTCGGCGATGGCCAACATGGGCCCGAGTGGCGAGTCCAGCCACGAGGCGTATACGGCGCGAGCGTCCGGCGCGCTGGGTGCTGTCCCGATGATGCGGTTGAACGCGGACCTGAACCCGCTGTCCGATTCGTACCCGGTGTCGAGCTGGGCGTCTATCACGCTGCCTCCGTTGCGGATGCGCTCCAGGGCCATGCCCATGCGCCGCGCCCTGGCGTACTCCATGAACGTCATGCCGAACCGTCGTTTGAACTGCCTGCGCGCGGTGGATACGTCTACGCCCAACGCCCGGAAGTCCCGGTCGCGCCAGCGTCGCTCCGGCTCGCGCTCGACGGCCTGCACCAGGCGGGCGACGACCTCTGGCATGTCGTTGGGGTGCGACAGCGGCCGGCAGCGCTTGCAGGGACGGAACGACGCGTGTAGCGCCTCCTTGGCCGTCCGGAAGAACTCGCAGTTCTCGTAGCGCGGCTTGCGGGCAGGGCAGGTGGGGCGACAGAAGACGCCGGTGGTCGTCACGCCCACGTAGAACACGCCGTCGTACTCCGTATCGCGCTCTAGCAGGGCGCGGTAGTAGCGCCTGGCGGCGCCAGCGTCGACGCGCGTGCCGACCTTCACGCCTGGCACCTTGGCCGCACCTGTGCTCGCCCTCGTCGCGGCAGCCGGGCGTCTGTCAGGAGCCGGGGGTTCCATCGAACGCCCGGCCGCGGTGCTTCTCGTCACGCTCTCGATCATGGCTCACCTCACCGGTCGTGGAGCGTACCTGGCGCTCGCCGAGGTCCGCCGACGATTCCCAGGCAGCTATTTCCGACGAGCGAGCGCGGGCACAGCTCGATGGGTGTCGCCTGCCTCGGGCAGCGTCATGAACGGGTGTTACGCTCGTTCGAGTGCCGCGAACCCTCTCCGTGAGCGACCTACGGGCACCCGCCGCGCCCGCCGCGCGCGACCTGAGGCCACCCAAGCGCTTCGCCAACACCAGCTTCGAGAACTACCTGCCGCAGCACCCGACGCAGAGTCAGGCGCGCGAGAGGGTGAGAGAGTTCGTCGCCACCAGACGCCGCGCCAACGGCAGGCCCAACCCCGTTCTCGGCTGGTTCGCTAGACGGCAGGAGCCGGGCCGCGGCCTGTACCTGGACGGCGGTTTCGGCGTCGGCAAGACCCACCTGCTGGCCGCGGCCTACGCCGAGGCCGACACGCCCGAGAAGCGCTACCTCAGCTTCCAGCAGCTCGTCTACGTGATCGGCGCGATGGGCATGGCGGCCGCCAAAGAGGAGTTCGCCACCACCGAGCTTCTGTGCATCGACGAGTTCGAGCTCGACGACCCTGGCAACACCCTCATCGTCAAGACCTTCCTGGCCGCCGCGTTCGAGCGCGGCACGCGCGTCGTGACCACGTCCAACACGCCGCCCGAGGCCCAGGGCAGGGGGCGCTTCAACGCCGAGGACTTCAGGCGCGAGATCCAGTCTCTGAGCCAGGGTTTCGAGGTCGTCCCGGTGGACGGGCCTGACTTCAGGTCGAGGCACGCCGGTGGCGAGTGGCTCACCGAGAGACGACTTCTCGACCTGGAGGCGTCAGAGCCTTCGCCGGCACCGCGCCTGTCGCTCACTTGGGATGAGCTGTTCGCGACGCTGAGGGAGCATCACCCGAGCCGCATAGGCGGGCTCCTGGAGCAGGTGGCGACGGTCTACCTGCACGGCGCCCGCACGATCCCCGACCAGAACGACGCGCTGAGGTTCGTGCACTTCGTCGACCAGCTCTACGACCGCGCGCTCCTGCTCAGGGCCTCGGGTGACGGACCGATCGTCGAGGTGTTCGACCCCAACTACCGGGAGAGCGCCTACGCGAAGAAGCACCATCGCTGCGCGTCTCGCCTGACCGAGCTCCTCGACGAGCCCGCACAGCCGGGACGGGATCACGAGGTCGCGGCACTGGCGAGCTGACCGGCCCCGAGCCAGGCAGCTAGGTCCTCGGCCAGGGCCCGGCTCGCTCCGGGGCCACCCATGCGCTCCACGCCCGTCCGCCTGGCTCTCTCCCTCACCCCTGCGTCGGTCAGGGCGAGCCTCAGCATGGCGGCGATGCGCTCCGGCTCGGCCTCGGTGGTGAGGAGCGCGCCTTCCAGCAGGCGCTTCTGGTTGCGCATGTACGGCTCACCGTAGAAGGGCGGCACCGGGAACGCGACGACGGGCAACCCCAAGCCGACCGCTTGCTCGTTCGCCGTCCCCGCCGTGCCGATGACGGCGTCGGCCGCCGCCAGCACGGAAGCGAACCGGTCCCGCGTCCACCATAGTCGTGCTTCTCCTTGGCGCCAGGCTGCCAGTACGCCCGGCACGCGGGCGTCCTCGGCCTCCCATCCTTCGGGCCTGGACGGTACACGGTCCGCGGTCCACGCGACGAGCCCCACCACCGGCGCTGACAGGGACAGTGCCAGGCGCATCAGCTCTACGCTCCGTTCTGCCTGGCCCCTCGAGCCAGGCAGCAGCGCCACTACCGGCGCCCTGACGTCGTCGCCGGCCACGAGGGGCGGGGCGGCCAGGCCGTCCATCATCGGGTTACCCAGGTGAGCGGCCCTCACGCCCGCTCGCGTCAGTAGCCGAGCGGTGGCCGCATCCCGCGCGTACACCTTGTCCGCCCGCCGCATCAGCCACAGCTCCGGGGCCCTGAAGCCCTCCATGAAGTAGCGCAGGACCGCGGGCCCGCCCCCCGCGTGATGGGCCGACACCAGCGTCTGGAGCACGCGCCTGGGTGCCGGGACCAACGCAGCCTGCGCCTGCGCGTACACGTCCCCGACGACGAACACCGCGTCCGGCTTCTGCCGCCTCAGGAACGCGGCCTGTCTGATCGTCAGGTCGAGCAGCCCGGCTCGCAGGTCACGCCACAGCACGCCTGGGGAATGCATCGTGAAGCCGCCTGAGGGCATGGCGCGGCGCGGCCCCACCACATCGACGCCGGCAGCAGCGAGCTGATCTCCCGTCCCGACCAGCGGGAATGCGCTCGCGGAGACCTCCGGCGCGATAGCCGCCAGACGCTCCAGGACCCGCGCGGCGATGTAGTCCTCGCCGCGCCCGTTGCAGACGACGAGCAGGTGCGGCACGCGGGCGCTTACTTCTCCTCCGTGAACAACCTCGGGCCGGCGCCCCAGCCGAGCTTGAGCCGCAGCACGTCGAACGCGCTGCGGGCGCCGGTCGACACCAGCGTCAGGCCCCGCGGCGCGGCGGTGATCAGGATCTCGTCGCCCACGCCGATGGGCACATGCTCCTGCCCGTCCACCACCAGGGCTATCTCGTCCGTGCGCGTGAGGATCTCGAGGCCGATGACGCAGTCCCCGGCCAGCACGATCGGGCGGTTCGTGAACGAGTGCGGCGCCACCGGCGTCACGACGAGCGCGTGCAGGCCATGGTCGAGGATCGGTCCGCCAAGCGACAGCGAGTACGCCGTCGACCCGACGGGGGTACTCACGACCACGCCGTCGGCCCGGTACTCCGTGGCCGGCTTGCCGTCGACGCGCATCCTCACGCTGACGAGCCTCGTCATCACGCCCTGCGAGAGCATGACGTCGTTCAGCGCGTGGTACACGCCCGGCCGGCCGCGCACACGCACCTCCAGCATCGTCTTCTCCTGCACGGGCCACGCCGGTCGCACCTCGCCGGCGGCGTAGGCCAGGGCCTCCTCGGCCCCGAACTCGGCCAGGAAGCCCAGCTTGCCCAGGTTCACTCCCAGAACAGGAACCCCGGACCCCACGGTGCGGCGGGCGGCAGCCAGCAGCGTGCCGTCGCCACCCACGGACAGGACCAGCTGCGCCTCTCGCAGCGCGTCATGGAGCGGCGCCTCGCCCGACAGGTCGAGGGCTACGTCAACCCCGTGGGCGGCCAGGTGGTCGGCGAGCTTCGTGGCGAGCGGGTGCGCCTCGGGCTTGTGCCGGGTACTGGTCACCACCGCGCCGGAGAGCGCCTCGGCGGGCAGCGTGAACCTGCGGGCCGGGGAGCGGTCGCGGGTCGCCATCAAGCCGTGGCGGCGCTCAACCGTTCCGGCCAGCGGGCGGCGACCTTGAAGTAGATGAAGTCGACGACGGCCTCCAGCGACAGCGGGCCGGTGTCGAGGTGGATCGCGTCCGGTGCCGGCGCCGACTGCCTCTCGTCGCGCTCGTCGCGCAGCCTGATCGCCTCTGCCACGCTCTGTAGGTCGCTGGCGCGCTCCCCTACGCGGCGCTTCGCCCTTACCTCGGGCGAGGCCGTCAGGTAGAACTTCCAGCGGGCGTTCGGGAACACGGCCGTCCCCATGTCGCGGCCGTCGATGACGAAGGGGCCTTTCAGCTCCTGAAGCCTGTCGGTGACCCAGTCTCGAACGCCGGGCTGGCGGGCTACCTCCGAGACGCGCTCGTCGATCTGGTCGGTGTGTAGCAGGTGCGCGACCTCGACGCCGTCCACGGTGAGCCTGTCGCGTTGCGCGTCCGGCAGCAGCCTGACGTCGTGCCTCTCGAGCATCGCCAGGAGCGACTCCTCGTCGCCGAGCGGCACGCCCTCGTCGAGCGCGATGAGGGCAGCCGCGCGGTAGAGCAGCCCGCTGGAGACGTAGGCGATGCCCAGCCGCGCCGCCACCGCCTTGGCCGCGCTGGACTTGCCCGAGGCCGCGGGACCGTCGATCGTGATGATGGGCAGGGTCCCGTCCTCCATGGGCGTCATGATAGCCCCGCCCTCAGGAGCCCTAAGAGGTCGTCGAAGAAGCCGGGGTAGGTCTTGGAGACGCAGCTTGGGTCCTCGATCACCAGGCCTGGCAGGCGGGTGCCGGCCACGGCCAGAGCCATCGCCATCCGGTGGTCTCCGTAGGTGCGCAGCAGCGTCGGTGCGGCGGATGCGGCAGCGAGGGGCCAGACGGTGAGCGAGTCCTCGCCTTCCTCCACCCTCGCCCCCAGGCGGGTGAGTTCCCGCGTCATCGCGCTCAGCCTGTCGGTCTCCTTCACCCGCATGTTCGCGACGTTCCGTATGCTCACCGGCTCGGCGGCGAAGAGGCCCACCACCGCCAACGTCTGCGCCTGGTCGGGCATGTCGTTGAGGTCGAACTGCCCTCCACGCAGGTCGCCTGGCGAGGGCCCCGTCACCGTCACCGAGCCGGGCCGCCAGGTGACCCGGCAACCCATCCGCTCGAGGACCGCAGCCAGCCCGGCGTCGCCCTGCCGCGTGCCGGCGCCCAGGTTGGTGATCGTCACCTCTCCGCCCGTGACGGCCGCCGCGGCCCAGAAGTAGCCGGCCGCCATGGCGTCGCCCTCGACCGCGTAGTCCCGGGCCGAGTAGGCGCCGGGCTGCAGCTCGAAGCGCCGGTAGCCGTCGCGCCGTACCGCCACGCCGAAGTGGCCCATGACATCGACGGTCATGTCGACGAAGGGCTTGGAGAGCAGCTCGCCATCCACCGTCACGACCAACGGTCCGGTCGCCAGCGGGGCAGCCATGAGCAGGCCGGAGAGGAACTGCGAGCTGACGTCGCCCCGCACCGCCACCTCGCCGCCGCTCAACCCCCGGGCCGTCAACGTGACGGGCGGCCGCCCGTTCACACCGCGAGCGTCCGCTCCCAACCCGTTGAGCGCGTCGAGGAGGTCCTGCACCGGCCGCTCACGCATGCGGGCGTTGCCGTCCAGCACGTACTCGCCCTGGCCAGTCGCCAGGATGGCGGTGAGGAACCTCAGGCTAGTGCCGGACAGACGCAGGTCTAAGTGCGCGGACCGGGCCGGCAACGGGCCACCGACGCCCTCTACCCGCACGGTGCTGCCGTCCGTGTGCAACCGCACGCCCAGTACCCCCAGCGCCCGGATCATGACCTCGGAGTCCTCCGCCACCAGGGCGCCGGTCACGCGGGTGGTACCCGCGGCCAGGGCCGCCAGCGGCAGCGCCCTGTTCGTCAGGCTCTTGGACCCTGGCACGGCGAGGCTGCCGGAGACCTTCCCTTGCGGGCCGATGGGCAGGCTGTCGGGCAGGACCGCGTTCACCCGGAGAGGATACGACGCTGCCAGCGAGCGGGCCGCGTTAGCCTGGAGAGGTGAGCGATACGCCCACCCTTACACCGCGCCTCACCAAGGTCGTCGAGGAGTTCTCCGGCGCCCCCAAGTCTTTGCGCCTCCCCTTGCTGCTGGAGTACGCGGGCAAGCTACCAGCGCCGCCCGACGGCATGGGCGAGCTCGAGCAGGTCCACGAGTGCCAGACACCCCTCTTCCTCAAGGCGATGGTCGAAGGGGACGGGACGGTAAGGCTTCACTTCGCGGCGCCCGAGGAGGCCCCCACCACCCGCGGCTTCGCGTCAGTGGTGCACGCGGCCCTGGACGGGGCCCAGGTGGAGGAGGTCCTGGCGACCCCGGAGGACTTCTACACGCAGATGGGGCTGGCCGAGCTCATCTCCCCCCTGCGCCTCAGGGGCATGTCGGCGATCGTCACGCGCGTGAAGCGCCAGGTGCGCGAGCAGGCGGCGGCCTGACCGGCTGTTCGCGGGTCGCGTCACCCGTGGTTCTAGAGCGCCCCGACGTGCTAACATCTCGCGGGCTCGAGCGGCGCCAAGCGCCCGCCCGTGGCCAGATGAGGCAGCGGGCCAGGCCCACGAGAGAAGCTCAAGCAAGTTGACGCCCCAGCGCGACCGCAGGCGGTCAGGGGCGCGCGAGGGAGCGAGGCAGATGAAGAAGGGCATACACCCCAAGATGGTCGCCACCAAGGTGATCTGCGACGGCGAGGTCGTCATGGAGACGTACAGCACGAAGCCCGAGCTGCACGTCGACGTGTGGTCAGGCAACCACCCGTTCTACACGGGCGAGCAGCGGTTCATCGACACCGAGGGGCGCGTCGAGAAGTTCCAGAAGCGCTTCGGCGACAGCTACCGCAGGCAAGCCAAGAAGTAACCGCCTGCGCCCCTAGCGGCGCGGCAGGTGAAGGAGCAACGGGCCCGGCGCATGCGCGCTGGGCCCTTCTCGTCGTCGCTCACACCGGGACGGCTGCGTAGACGGTCGTGCCGCCGCCCGGCGCAGACTCCACGCGCAGGCGCCCACCGCGGGCCTCCACCCGCTCGCGCATCTGCCGCAGTCCCAGCCCGCCGGCGCTGGTGACGCGGTCGCCTACGTCTACTAGGTCGAAGCCCAACCCGTCGTCTCTCACGCTCACGTAAGCCATGCCGCCGGCCTCGGTGCCCAGCCTCACCTCGACGTTCTGCGCCCGGGCGTGCTTGGCGACGTTGTGCATGCTCTCCTGGAAGATCCTGAAGAGGACGGCTTCAGACTTCAGGGACAGGGGCGGCAGCGCCTCGAACGCCACCTCCACCTTCACGTCGTTCTGCTGCCCGAAGTCGAGAGCGTAACGGCGCACCGTCTCGGCGAAGCCGAACCGCTCCAGGTCCACGGGCCTCAGAGCGAAGATCGAGCGCCTGACCTCCTTTATCGACTCCCTGACCGTCTCAGTGGCCAGCGTCAGCTCCGACGCCGCCTTGGCCGGGTCCTTGGTCATCAGCCGCTCGACGAGGTCTAGTTTCAGGGCCGAGAACGCCAGCATCTGGGCCACGCCGTCGTGGATCTCGCGGGCGATCCGGGCGCGCTCCTCGGAGATGGCCAGCTCCTCGGACTGCATGTAGGCGCTGGCGTTGCGGATCGCCAACGACACCTGGCCGGCGACCAGGCCCACGAACGGCAGCATGGTGGCCTCGAAGTGCTCCTCGTCGGGGTGAGCCAGCACGAGCACGCCGAGCAGCTCCTCGCCCGCCACGAGCGGGGCGGCGAGCGCGCTGCCGGCGCCCTGCAGCAGCGGCCCGAACACCTCCTCGGACGAGGCATCGACGCGTCCCAGGATCCGTGGTTCGCGCCTGGAGGCCACCTCGCCGACGAACCCCTCCCCCACCCGCCAGGCCCGCGCGGCGCTGTCCAACTGCCGTCCCACGGTGGAGCTCAACCGCAGCAGGCCCTCGCCGTCCGCGAGGAAGATGCCGCCCACGGGTGCCGAGACGAACGAGAGCATCTGCGTGAGCACGCTGTGCAACAACCGGTCCAGGTTGCCCTCGGCCCGGATGGACCTGTCCACCTCGACGAGCGTCATGACGTCACGGGTGCGGAGCCGCGTGGCCTCCGCGGCGGCGGACAGCTGAGAGCTCACGATCGCGAACGACTCCAGCGCCCTGGCGTCTGGTGGCGCCGGCAGGTAGGCGGTCACCGAGCCCTCCGGCGAGCCGCCCCAGACCACCGGCGCGGTGAGCGCGGTCATGCCGCCAGCCCCAGGCAACTCCTCTACCTTCACGTCGGTCTCCCCGCTCCTGGCCCGCCCACGGGCCGCGCTGTCGCGCGCCAGCGTGTCTGCGCGTTGCCGCTCGTCCAGCGCGATCCCGTACGTGACGCCCAGGCCCTCGGGACCGACGACGATGCCCACCGCAGTGGCGCCGGAGACGTCGGAGATGCCGTCGGCGGCGGCACGCAGCGTGGCCTCGAGGGTGGGCGCAGCCGCGAACCGCGCCGTCACCGCCTGGATGCGACCGAGGAGCTCGTGACTCGCCTGCAGCTCGCGGTACAGCTTGGCCAGCTCCGCCTCCGAGCGCTCCTTGTCCCGCACCTCACCGGCGATCCAGTTGAGCGTCACGTAGGTGGCGATGGGCCCGAGGATCGCGTAGAAGAGCAGTTGGGCCCAGAACTGCCCGCTCTGCGGCAACAGGGGGACGATGAGCAGCTGGTGGACCACGACCACGCCGACGATGGCCAAAGGCAGCCACAGCCGTGCCAGCCGCACCTGCTGCAACAGCTCGCCGTTGGCGGGCCAGCGTGGCGCGGCGCCGGGTCCGTTGGGTCGGATCATGCGGCGATTCTATGCAGGTACACTCCCGGCATGACCGACGCTTCCGTCGCGCTCCCAGACTCGACGCCCGGCCAGCCCGTCGAGGTCGTCGAGGTGGGCGGCGCGCGCGTGACACTCCTGGGCACGGCCCACGTCTCCAAGGCCTCCGCGCAGGCTGTGGAGCGCATGATCGAGACCGGCGACTACGACGCCGTGGCGATCGAGCTCGACGCTGGGCGCCTCGCGGCCATCACAGACAAGGCCGCCCACTCCAAGACCGACCTGCTGCAGGTGCTGCGCGAGGGCAAGGCCGGTGTCCTGGCGGTGAACCTGGCTCTGGGCGCGTTCCAGCAGCGCCTGGCCGACCAGTTCGGCATCGAGCCGGGGGCCGAGATGCGCGCCGCCGTGAGGGGCGCCAAAGAACGGGGCGTGCCGCTGCTGCTCATCGATCGCGACATCGGCGTGACCCTCAGGCGGCTCTACGGCGGGGTGGGCTGGTGGCGCCGGCTAACGCTCGTCGCCGGCATCATCGCCTCGGCGTTCAGCAGCGATGAGGTGGGCGAGGACGAGATCGAGAAGCTCAAGGAGGGCGACGTCCTGGAGGCCACGTTCGCGGAGTTCGCCGAGAGCAGGGCCGACCTGTACGGCCCGCTCATCGCCGAACGCGACGAGTACATGGCCAACAAGCTGCTCCTCGCCGTCCAGGGCGCCAACGGCCCGCGACACCAAGAGGTGCTGGCGGTCGTGGGCGCAGGACACCTCAAGGGCATAAAGACCGCGCTCGAGGCGGCGGCGGAACGCGATCCTGACCGGGCCGCGCTCCGATCACGCCTCACGGAGCTGCAGACCACGCCGCCGCCGAGCCGCCTCACGAAGCTGATCCCATGGGCGATCCTGGTGCTCGTGCTGGCTGGGTTCGCCGTCGGCTTCCTGCGCAGCCCCGAGCAGGGCTTCCAGCTGCTGGCGGACTGGACCCTGATAACGGCCGGGCTGGCGGGCGTGGGCACCTTGTTGGCGTTGGCTCATCCGCTGACGATCGCGGCCACGGCCATCGCCGCCCCGTTCACGACGCTCAACCCGCTGCTGGGCGCGGGGTTCGTGGCCGCCGGCGTGGAGCTGTGGCTGCGCAAACCGAACGTGGGCGACTTCGAGAGGCTGCGCAAGGACGTCACGACGCTGCGCGGCTGGTGGACGAACCGGGCCGCGCGCGTGCTGCTGGTGTTCGTCCTGGCCACGCTGGGCGCCTCGGCTGGCACGTTCCTGGCGAGCGCCAGGATCTTCGGGCGCCTCGTGGGCTCCTGAGGCCGCGCCGCCCCGCCGGTTACTAGGGCGCGGCCGGAGCCGCGGGGGCGCCGTCTAGCGCCCACTGCGCGTAGGCGTCGACGAAGGCGAACCGGGCGGCCTGCGAATCGCTGGCCAGGATGTAGTCGAGGAAGTCCGAGACGTCCTCTGCCGTGGAGTCCCTGAACAGCTCGCCCCCGGTCATGCCCGCGAAGCGACCTCCCTCGATGGCCGGCAGCGCCTCCTCGGCCGCGTCGGCCGAAGAGTCGAGTTCGGCGAGTAGCAGGTCTACCAGATCGACCGATCTATCGAGATCCGTCGCCGTGTAGAGGGGCTGGCCGGACCGCAGGCCGGTCATCACCAGGCCCCGGCCCACCAACTGCCGCAGCGGGTCCGGGCCACCGGTCACCTCGAAGGTCGCGGCGCCCGTAGCCTGCTGCTCCTCCCCGCCCGTCGCGGTCACCGCCACGGTGTACGTGCCCGGCTCCAGGTCGGCCGGCAGGGCGAGGCGTACCAGGTCGACCACGAAGCCAACGGCCCCGTCGGGCACCTGCACGGTCTCGTCGACGGTTTGGATGGGCTCTCCGTCGCTGCCCTCGCGCCGCAGTTCGGCCGTGACGTCCACCCTGGTGGGCAGCGAGTCGCCCTGTGTGCTCAGCTCGAACGTCGGGTGAACGGGGTCGCCCGGGTGGTACGGGCCCGACTCTGGACCGCGCTGGCCCAAGGTGAGCCGCACGTCGCCGACCACCTCCATGGGTGGCAAGGGCTTCTCGAGCTCGACTAGGCGCGCCTGCGCCTCGGTCACGAACTCGGCCAGGGGGTCACCGGCGCGCCTCACGAACCGCCGGTAAGCGTCCCTGGCGTCCTGTCGCCGGCCGTCGGCTTCCAGCAAACGAGCCAGCGCGAAGTCGACCTCGACGGCCTGCGGGTACAGCGAGCGGGCGTTCTGAAGGTCCTCGACGGCCTCGTCGTTCACCTCGGGGTCGAAGCGCAAGGCCTGCTCGTAGGCGGACAGCGCCTCGTCCAGGCGGCCGGTGACGGTACGCACGAGACCGAGGTTGTAGGCCGCCACGGTCTGCATGCCGGCCAGGGAGAGCGCCCGCACGGACGCCTCCTCCGAGCGCTCCAGATCGCCGAGCAGGTACCAGGACCAGCCCAGGTTCGTCCAGTAGAGGTCTGACTCGGGCTCGAGCTCCACCGCCACGGCCAGGACCTGAGCGGCCGCCCTGGCGTCGTCGCGGTCGAAGTAGATGTAGGACAGCGCCTCGAGCGGGTAAGGAAGGAACGGTGAGGCCCGATGCAGGGCCAACAGAGCCTTCTCCTGCCTGTCGTCCCCACCGGAGACGTCGAAGGCGACGGCAGCCGCCAGCAGGGCTGCGCTGCTGGTGTCGTCTGCCTCCAGCAAAGCGTCAAGCACGGCAGGGTCCTGCTCTGCGCCGCGGGAGCCCCTGAACGAGTACGCCGCGACGGCGCCGTAGTCGTACTCCGAGGCTCGTTCGTAGGCCTCGTCGGCACCGGCGCGGTCGTTGACGCTGGCCGCCAGAGCGGCCTCCCAGGCAGCCGCGGAGGTCAAGCCGGTGGCCTCGTACATGGCGCCGAAAGCGGCACGGCTCGTCCCAACGTCCGAAGTGGTCGTCTGCACCGAGAGGTAAGCGCGCCTAGCCGCCGAGGTGGCGTCCTCTGCCGGTGCGGCCTC
This sequence comes from Deinococcaceae bacterium, assembly GCA_040256005.1. GTDB lineage: Bacteria > Deinococcota > Deinococci > Deinococcales > Trueperaceae > DASRWD01. The sequence continues at coordinate 20,263 of JBDZWC010000029.1, forward strand.
ACCCTCCGACACGGCCCTCAGGTCGTCGAGGAACTCTTGCGCCCTCGTCGGCACGCCCTCCTCGCCGGCGGCCGACTCCAACGCGGCCAAAGCATCGGCCTGCAGCCCGGCGCTGGCCAGCGCGACGGCCCTGGCGTAGGAGCCGTAGGGTGTATCGAAGCCCCCGGTGAGCGTGGGAGCGTCTACCGGCCTGGCGTAGTGCGGGGCGCCCTCCGGATCGATCTCGTCCAGGTAGGCGCCGACGAACGCTCCGGCCAGGAGCGCCAGCTGCAACGGCCTGTCGGGCGCCGCCGTGAGCTCACGGGTGCGCATGCCGTCCCGAGTGGCCAAGGACACGAACAGGCTCAGCCTGTCGTCACGCTGCTCCACGTAGCCGGTGACGGCGACGTCCACGTCAGAAGCGCCGCGCAGCAGGTCTGCGCCGGCGGGCCGGTACATGACGCCCGGCTGCAGGATCCGACCCGGGTTGATGAACCCGCCCTCCACGACGAGGGGCGGGACCGAAGCAGAGGCCACCTCGGGGCCGATGACGACCGCGCGGTCGTCGAGCGAGTCGGCGGTCTCCGCCGCCAACGCCGCGCCCAGGATCACGTCCTGGCTCTCGAACTGGTGCACCAGGACCGTGGGGCTGGCCAGAGCTGCCCCGGCCAGGGCGAGGAGGAGCGCTAGTAGGAGCTTCAGCCCGTAGCCGACGCCCTGCGGGGCCCGCTGCGGGCGATGTGGGTCTGCGTTATCGGTACCGCCTGAGAGCATGCTGCCTCCAGATTGCCAGAGGCTAGCACGGTGGTCTGGCGGCTCTGGAAGCGGGGAGGCGACGCCCTTACAGGTCAGTCCAGCAGACGCTCGAACTCCTCGAGGAGGGCCGCCGCTTGGCCGGCGGAGCGCGCCACCACGAGGATCGTGTCCTGACCAGCGAGGGTCCCCACGATGTCGTCGCGCTCCAGCTTGTCGATCACGTAGGCGACGCCGGAGGCGTGCCCTTCGTCGGTCTTCACCGCGATGATGTTCTCTCCCCTGTCCAGGTCGCGGACGAAGAGCCGGAAGCGCTGCTTGAGCTCCCCCTCGATGTCCTCCTGGCCGGTGAGCGGCGTGGCGCGGTAGCGGTGCTGGCCCTTGCCGGCGGGCACCCGCACGAGCCTGAGTTCTGTGACGTCGCGGCTGACGGTGGCCTGCGTGACGCGTATGCCCCTCTCGGCCAACTTCTCGGCGATCTGCGCCTGGGTCGAGAGGAACTCGTTCTCGACGAGCTCCGAGATGAGCCTCTGCCTGTACTCCTTGCTAGGCATGTTTATGCAGTATACCGGCAACAATAGTAGCGCGTGCCGGGTCTTGGAGCCTCCGGCACGCGCTCGCCATCACTGTCTGTGGCGGTTACTCAGTCGTCGTCGTCGTCACCGAATATCGCGCTGAACGAGGATGGGGTGGGCTCCACCCGAACGGGCTCGACGGTGCGTCGCACCTCGTCGAGAGTGGGCAGGTCGTCGTCCTCGTTCCACTTGATCTCGTCGGAGAGGATGAGCTCCTTCATCGCCAGCGAGACGGTGTTCTCGTTCTTGGGTACGTCATCGACGTCGAGGACCGTGGGAACCCCGAACTTGAGCTGGGCGGCACGCCGCGCGACCACGATCGACAACCGGTAGCGGGAGTCGGTGAGGGCCAGCAGCTTGTCGTAACCTTCTTGAGCCACGTAGGGCCTCCTTGCAACCTTGCGATGTTAGCACGGCGCCACGCGCCCACCGTGCGCCGGGCTTGCTCAACGCCGTGCTACCTCAGCCAGCCAGGGTCCGCGCGATATCTTCGTCGCTCACGCGGTGCGCGCGGGCACGTTCCGCCCTTATCACGCTCACGAAGTCGGAGGCGGCCGTGTACAGGTCGTCGTTGACGACGACGTAGTCGAACTCGCGCATCGCCCTGATCTCCTCGCGCGCTCGGGCCAGACGCTTCTGGATCTTCTCCTCGGAGTCCGTGCCGCGCCCGCGCAGGCGACGTTCCAGCTCGCTCATCGTGGGCGGGGCGATGAACACCATCACGGCCTCCGGCACGCGGTTCTTGACCTGCCTGGCGCCCACCAGCTCGAGCTCGAGGAGCACGTCCAGCCCCGTGGCGAGGGCGTCCTCGACCGGCGCGATGGGCGTGCCGTAGAAGTCACCCACGTACTCGGCGTGCTCGAGGAAGCCGTCCGCCGCCAGCAGCTCGTCGAACCGCTCGCGGGTCAGGAAGCTGTAGTTCTGGCCGTCCACCTCGCCGGGGCGCTGGGTGCGGGTCGTCGCCGACACCGAGTAGTACACGCCGCTCAACTGAGGGAGGGCTACACGTCTGATGGAGTCCTTGCCGACGCCGGACGCCCCGGTCATCACGAACAGGATGCCGCGCTTGAGGATCCCCGCCTGAGCAGCCGCCCTTCGGTCCATGCCGCGTCGGCGCTCGGCGCCTTCCACGGCGGCCCGCTGATTCCCTTCGGTGTCCTCTGGCGTCACGTCGTGGTCTTCAGTTCCTCCGCTTGGCGCTGCCCCCGGTGAACGGGCTCTGGTGCGTAGCGCCCGCAGGTAGGGCGACTGTACCACGGTGCCTTTCGGGGGCCGGGAGCCGGTCGGGGTGCGGTGGGGCCGCGCCGTTCGCTCACCGGGCGGGTGCTACGATTCAGTCCCGGGAAGGTGGTCTCTCCATGGACCGGAAGTACATCTTCATAACCGGGGGGGTGGTCTCCAGCCTGGGCAAGGGCATCGCCACCTCGAGCATCGGGGCCCTCCTCAGGGCGAGGGGGTACTCGGTCACGGCCGTGAAGATCGACCCCTACATCAACGTGGACGCCGGCACGATGCGGCCCTACGAGCACGGCGAGGTGTTCGTGACCGACGACGGCGCCGAGACCGACCTGGACATCGGCACCTATGAGCGGTTCCTGGACGTCGACCTGGGCCGCGGCAACAACGTCACCACCGGCCAGGTCTACCAGGCGGTCATCGAGAAGGAGCGGCGCGGCGAGTACCTGTCGCACACGGTACAGGTCATCCCTCACGTCACCGACGAGATCAAGGACCGCATCCGCGCCGCCGGCGAGGCGGCGGACGCCGAGGTAGTGCTGGTCGAGGTGGGCGGCACCGTGGGCGACATCGAGTCGCTGCCGTTCCTCGAGGCTATCAGGCAGTTGCGCTTCGACGCCGGCCGCGAGAACACCCTCTACATACACGTGACCCTCGTCCCGTTCCTCGGCACCAGCGAGGAGTTCAAGACCAAGCCAACGCAGCACTCGGTCGCCACACTGCGCGGCGTGGGCATCCAGCCGGACGCGCTGATCCTGCGCTCGCAGGCCCAGGTGCCCAAGGACGGGCTCCAGAAGATCGCGCTGTTCTCGAACGTGGAGCCGGGCGCTGTCTTCAACGCCTACGACGCCGACCACGTGTACGCCGTGCCCGAGATGCTGGAACAACAGGGCATCGGGCGCTACGTCGAGAGGATGCTCCACCTTGAGCACGTGACGCCGGAGCTCCGTGTGTGGCACGACGCGGTGAGGGTGCTGCGTCGGCCGGGCACGCAGGTGGACATCGCCGTGGTGGGCAAGTACGTCGCCATGCCGGACGCCTACCTGAGCCTCCTGGAGGCCCTCAAGCACGCCGGCATAGCGAACGACGCGACCGTGAACGTGGAGTGGGTGGACGCCGAGACCCTCATGAACGAGCGGCCGCCCTCCCTCGACGCCTACCACGGGATCCTCGTGCCGGGCGGCTTCGGCGTGCGCGGCATCGAGGGCAAGGTCGCCGCAGCCCGCATCGCCCGCGAGCGCAAGGTGCCGTACCTGGGTATCTGCCTCGGCATGCAGGTGGCGGTCATCGAGTTCGCCAGGCACGTGGCGGGGCTCAAGGGCGCCAACTCCACCGAGTTCGACCCGTACACGCCCCACCCTGTGATCGGCCTCATGCCGGAGCAGCTCGAGGTGGAAGGCATGGGCGGCACCATGCGCCTGGGTTCCTGGCCAATGCGCGTGTTCCCTGGGACGCGGCTCGAGCGGCTCTACGGCCTGCCGCTGGGCCAGGGCGGCACCGTGCACGAGCGGCACCGCCACCGCTACGAGGTCAACCCCGACTACGTCGACCGCCTCAAGCAGGCCGGTCTGGTGGTCTCGGGCGTCACCCCAGGCATGCGGGGGCGCGGTGAGGGCCTGGTTGAGGCCATCGAGCTGGACGACCACCCCTACTTCCTGGCCGTCCAGTCGCATCCCGAGTTCAAGTCGCGCCTCATGCGCCCCAGCCCACCGTTCACCGGCTTCATCGAGGCCGCCGTCAAGTACGCGGCCAAGGAGGCCGCCACCGTAGCGTGACGCCCGGCTCGACGGGCGGGCGCGCGCTCGTCATCGGGGTCGCGGGCGGAACCGGCAGCGGGAAGAGCACCGTCGCGACCGCCATGGCGGACGCGGCGCCCGGCAAGGTCCTCGTGCTCCCGCAGGACGTCTACTACCGACGCGCCTCGGATCCCTACTTCGAGGGCAGGTCCGTCATCAACTGGGACGAGCCAGGGGCGTTCGACACGCCCTTCCTGGTGGAGCAGCTCGACGCCCTGGCGGCCGGCGCGGCGATAGACCGGCCCCTCTACGACTTCGAGGCCTCCGATCGCCTGTCAAAGACGCTGCGCCTGGGCCCGGCCCCCGTGGTCGTCGTCGAGGGGATATTGGTGCTCCATGAGCTCGAGGTGCGGCGCCGGCTGGACCTCAAGGTGTTCATAGACGCGCCGCCCGACGAGCGCTTCATCAGGCGGCTCGAGCGCGACGTGAACGAGCGAGGTCGCAGCGCGCAGAGCGTCATTGACCAGTACCGGAGCACGGTGAAGAGCATGCACGACCTGTACGTGGAGCCCACCAAGCAGCACGCTGACCTGATAATCCCCGAGGGCGGCAAGAACCGCGTGGCCATCAAGGTCCTGGTGAACCACGTGAAGGCCGCGATCCAGGAGCTCACATGAGACCGGCGTTGTGGGTGGTGCTGGCGCTGTCGCTGGTGCCCGCTCTCTTCCTCGTAGGCAGGCGCATCTCGTCGGAGGGCAGCCGGGTCGAGGTCGCCATCGTCATGGACGAGCAGGCGTTGGCCGACCAGGCCGACCTGATCGGCCTCACCAGCCTCGAGCTGGCGCGGCGCTACCAGGCGCTGGGCCTCACCGGGATCGCGCTCTACGAGGACAACCCCGAGTCGCTGGTCGAGAAGGGCTACGCGGCAGCCATGCTGGGCTCCGAGATGCGGGCCCAGGCAGTGGCGCGGGGAGAGGCGCCGCCGCCCGTTCCGGCCGACTCCACGGTCATCACGGCGCTCATGCCCGGCGCCTTGGACGGCCTCATCGCCAAGAACGTGCCGGAGGCCAGGCCCTTCGAGTACCAGGGACGTACCTGGTACGTGTGGCCGGGCGACGTACGGCAGACGCTGCCGGCCGGCCCCGACGTAGCCCAGCTGGAGCTGTGGTCCAACGCCGGCTTCGACATCGCCTACCGGCCTCGCAACGCCCCCTACCGGCTCCTGGACCCTGGCGAGGACTTCCCGGATCAGGCGACGTACCTCGTCTACGCCGGCACCCAGGTGGCGGGCCACCCGTTCGGGCCAGACGAGGACGGGGCCCAGCCGGTCATCGACGCCTCACAGGAGTTCCTGACCGCGATCATCGAGGGGACGCCCCAGGACGGGATGAGCCGCATCTCCGGCCAGGTGCCCACGGTCCGGCTACTGTCGTTCAACCAGGACTACGTCGACAGGCGCCTGCGCCCCCGGGACATCATCGACAAGTACCTGCTGGCCGTGTCCGAGCGCAACGTGCGCCTCCTGTACCTGCGGCCCTGGACCACCACCGAGCTGGGCGACCCGGTCGCTAACACCGAGGCGATGATCGAGGGCCTGGTGGGCGCTCTGAACAGCGAGGGCTACCAGGTCGGAGCGCTGACCACGCTGGACACCACGTTCCAGACGAACAGGCTGCTCAGGACGCTGGCCGCGGTGGGCGTGCTGGCGGGCCTGGCCCTGCTGGCGGCCGCGATCCCGGCGCCGTGGGGCGCATGGGCCGCCGTGGGCGTGCTGGCTCTAGGCGTGCTGGCCGCCGGCTTCGACTGGGGGGCGCTGGCCCTCGCGGCCGCGCTGGTCTTCCCTGTCCTCGGCCTGCTCCTGTGGCAGCGCAGGGTCCTCGACCTGCTGCCCGCGACACTAGTGAGCCTCGCCGGGGCGGTCCTGCTCGTAGCCGTGGGCAGCGAGCGGGCGACGGTCCTGGCCATCCAGCCGTTCGCCGGCGTAGCCGCGACCCTGGTCGTGCCGCCGGCGCTGTTCTTCGTCGCCTGCCTGATCCGTGAGCGACCCCTCAAGGAGTGGATGCGCGCGACCTGGGACGCCCAGGTCCGCGTGTGGCACGTGGCCATCGCCGCCGTCGCGCTGGCGGCCGTGGCGTTGGTCCTGCTGCGGCGCGGCAACGACCCCGTCATCGGCGTCAGCCAGTACGAGCTGGCGTTCCGGCAGCTGCTGGGCGAGTACTTCGCGCGGCC
>JBDZWC010000146.1:0-6190 GCA_040256005.1 Deinococcaceae bacterium
GGCGGCTCATCGCGGCGTCGGCGGACCTCGTCGCTCCCGGCGGCAGGCTCGTCTACAGCACGTGCACGTTCGATCCTCGAGAGAACGAGGAGGTCGTGGCCTGGCTCCTCGCGCGGCGCGAAGACTTCGCGCTGGAGCCCGCGGTGCTCCCCGGTACTTCCGACGCGGGCCGGTTCGGGCTCCCCGGTGCGGCGCGGGTGTGGCCCCACCACGGCGTCGGCGATGGGCACTTCGTGGCGCTGCTGCGCCGCGATGCCGGGGCAAACCGGTCGACCGCCTCACGCGCCATCCAGACCGGTCGCCCCGGCGGTAGTCGGCATGGCCGCGACGAACGGCACCGCCGGCACGCGGCCACCGAGGCCGAGCTCATGCCCTGGCGTGACTTCGCTGCCGCGCACCTGGCCGGCGACTGGCTGGCAGGTCACCGGGTGGAGCGCTACGGCAAGCGACTCCTGGCCCTACCGGAGGGCTTCACACCGCTCCACGGCGTGCACGTGCTCCGGGCGGGCGTTCATCTCGGCGACCTCGAGAGCGTGGGCGACCGGACCCGCTTCGAGCCCTCGCACGCCCTGGCGATGACGGCGGCCGGGGCCTGGACCGGGCCCACGATCGACCTTTACGGCGACCCGCAGGCACTGGCCGCTTTCCGCGCCGGGGGCACCCTGCACGCCAACGGTGCGGCCGGCACCAGTCTGGTCACGTACCGTGGCTTCCCGCTGGGGCTCGCGCGCGCGAAAGCCGGCGAAGCCCGCTCGCTGCTGCCCAAGGGTCTGCGCCGGCTGGCTTGAAGCGGCCCTGGAGACGGCATGGCCGCGTAGCGCCCTCGTTGGGCGCAGCGTGTAGCAGCGCCGCCGGCCCGTGGGGACGCCGGCATCACCTGTCCGCGGGTCGCGACCGGCTGTCAGGCACGGCCTTGCGCGAGGGCCGCGCCGTCATGCTAGACTCGCGTTTGGCTTCTACGCTTTGCCGCCCCGACCAGAGCAGACGGGAAGCCCCAAGGACGTGAACTAAGGTGAAGACCTACTTCTCGAACGAGCCCACGAACGACTGGGTCCTGCTGGACGCCGCGGGCCAACGCGTGGGCCGTCTCGCGACCCAGATCGCCTCGATCCTGAAGGGCAAGCACAAGCCCACCTACTCGCCGCACCAACCCGGTGGCGACTTCGTCGTCGTCATCAACGCCGACAAGGTGGAGTTCACCGGCGACAAGCTCGACAGCAAGGTGTACACGCGCTACTCGGGCTACCAGGGTGGCCTCAAGACGACGACGGCGCGCGAGGCCCTCGCCAAGCACCCCGAGCGCGTCCTCGAGCACGCGGTGTGGGGCATGTTGCCCAAGAACCGCATGGGGCGCAGGCTCATCCGGCGCCTCAAGGTTTACGCCGGTGACGCCCACCCTCACGACGCCCAGCAGCCCAAGAAGTGGGAGCTCTGAGACCGATGGACCAGTACTACGGAACCGGCCGACGCAAGGAGGCCATCGCACGCGTCTTCCTGCGCCCCGGCAGCGGCAGGATCACGGTCAACGGCAGGGAGTTCCAGGACTACTTCCGCGGCATGCTGGCCGGCGTCGAGGCCCTCGAGCCTCTCAAGGCCACGAACACCGCGGGCAGGTACGACGCCGTCATCACCGTCAAGGGTGGTGGCCCCAGCGGCCAGGCCGACGCGATCAAGCTCGGCGTCGCCAGGGCCCTCCTCAAGGTGGACCCCAACCTGCGCGGCGCGCTCAAGCAGTCGGGCCATCTCTCTCGCGATGCCCGCATCGTCGAGCGCAAGAAGTACGGCCTCAAGAAGGCCCGCCGTGCACCTCAGTACAGCAAGCGCTGACCACGGGTCGGCCCACAGCCAGCCGCAGACCGATTGAGCCCTAAGTGAGCGCGCTACAGGCCCTGGTCCTGGGTGCGGTCCAGGGGCTCACCGAGTTCCTCCCGGTCTCCAGCTCGGGACATCTCGTCCTCGTCAACTACTACCTCGGGTGGGGGGAGTCGCTGCCCCTGTGGGTCGATATCGCCACCAACACGGGCACCCTCCTCGCCGTGCTGGTGTACCTGTGGCGCGACGTGGCGTCGGCCGTGAGCGGCTTCGCCGCCGGCCTGCTGTCTCCAGAAGGCAGGCAGCGGCCTGGTTGGCGTTTGGCGCTCCTCGTGCTGGCCGGCTCCGTGCCAACGGCGCTCATCGGCCTCGGCATGCGCGGGGTGTTCGAGCGGCTCAACGCTCCTCTGCCGGTCGCGATCGCCCTGGCGGTGACCGGGTTCATCCTCTGGTTCGCCCCTCGGTCGGGTCCCAAGGACACGCCCGAGAAGCTCACGTTCCTCGACGCGCTCATCGCCGGCGCCGTGCAGGGCCTGGCCGTGATGCCGGGCATCTCCCGCTCCGGCTCGACGATCGCCGCGCTGCTGGCGAGGGGCGCCGACAAGGAGTTGGCGCCGCGGATGTCGTTCCTCCTCTACCTGGTGGTGTCCGCCGGCGTGGCCCTCCTGGGCGTGGGCGAGGTGAGATCGGCGGGTGTCGACATCCTGCCCCTCGCCGTGATGACGGCATCTTCGTTCGCCGTGGGCTACCTGGCTCTGAGGCTCGTCTTCGCGGTGCTGAGGCGGGGCCGGTTCCGCGCGTTCTCCCCTTACCTGTGGGCCGTCTCGGCGGTCACGCTGGCCTGGCTGCTCTTCACCTGAGCCGATCCGGCCCGGCGCGCTGGCGAGCCGGGCGAAACACCCGCGGCAGACAGGGAAGTTCTTAGACCCTGGGCTATGATCGTCAAGCTTAGGAGGCACCTTTGAGATGGAGGTCGTGACTCGCATAGCGCCGTCCCCGACCGGCGATCCCCACGTCGGGACGGCCTACGTTGGGCTGTTCAGTTACGTGCTGGCCAAGAAGCACGGCGGCCGCTTCATCTTCCGTCTCGAGGACACCGACAGGCAGAGGTACCAGGAGGCGTCGGAACGACGCATCCTGGAGATGTTCGAGTGGCTGGGGCTGACGCCGGACGAGAGCCCGGCCAGCGGCGGCCCCTACGCCCCGTACAGGCAGAGCGAGCGGCTGCCCGTCTACCGGGAGCACGTCGACAGGCTGCTGGCCTCCGGTCATGCCTACCGCGCCTTCGAGACGGCGGAGGAGCTCGAGGCCATGCGCGTGGAGCAGAAGCGCCTCGGGAAGCCGCTCGGCTACGACGGCAGGGGGCGCGAGCTGGCGCGCGACGAGCAGGAACGGCGCGCCGCCGCGGGCGAGCCTCACGTCGTCAGGCTCGTCACGCCGGACGACGGCACCACCACGTTCATCGACCGCCTGCGGGGCGAGATCTCCTTCGCCAACGAGGAGATCAGGGACCCTGTGATCCTCAAGAGCGACGGCTACCCCACGTACCATCTGGCCGTCGTCGTGGACGACCACCTCATGGGCGTCACCCACGTCGTCAGGGCCGAGGAGTGGATCACCAGCACGCCCATCCACGTGCTCCTCTACCGCGCCTTCGGCTGGGAGCTGCCCGAGTTCGTGCACATGCCCATCCTGCGCAACCCCGACCGGACCAAGCTGAGCAAGCGCAAGTCGGACACTTCCGTCGACTCGTACCGCCGCCAGGGCATCCTGCCCGAGGCGCTGCTCAACTTCCTCGCCACCCTGGGATGGAGCATGCCGGACGGGCGCGAGTTCTTCAGCCTCGAGGAGATGACTGCCGCCTTCGACGTCGGCAGGGTGTCGCTGGGCGAGCCCGTCTTCGACCTCAAGAAGCTCAAGTTCTTCAACGCCAAGTACCTGCGGGAGATCCTCCCGTTGGAGGAGGTCGCTGCCAGGGCAGCGCCGTTCCTCGAGGAAGCCGGCATCGACGTGGGCGACGATGGCGACTACCTGCTCGACGTCGTCGACGTGCTCCGGCCGCGAGCCGAGACGCTGGTAGAGATCGCGGAGCAGGCGGGGTACTTCTTCACCGACGACTTCCCGTACGACGAGGGTGCCCGCAAGCAGTTGGCGGCCGGGCAGACACATCTGCAGGCCGTGGAGCGTGAGCTGTCGATGCTCGAGTTCTTCGACTACGACGGCGTCGACGACATGCTGCGCGACTACGTGCAGGACCAGGCCGTGGGGATGGGCAAGGTGATGATGCCCCTGAGGGCGGCGCTGACCGGCACCACCTCCTCGCCGGGCGTGGTCGACCTGATCGTGATACTCGGCAAGCAGCGCTCGCTGGCACGCATCGGCCGCGCGCTCACGTACATCGACGCGGGCCTGCCCGACGACGACCCGCAGAAGGCCGCCGAGGAGGCCAAGCGGAAGGAAGAGGCGGCCAAGCACGCCAAGGGCAGGCAGGTAGCCCACGCGAGGGTCAAGGAAGGCTGATGAGCTGGTTCGATCGCCTACGGCAGGGTCTGTCGCGCACGAGGAACGTCATCGCCGAGGCCACGGCCGGCGAGGCGGCCTCCCCCGCTCAGCCCCCCGACGGTCCCAGGCAGCCCCCGTCACGTCCGGCTCGGCCAGCCAACTGGGAGATGGACTGGGACGAGCTGGAGTTCGCGCTCATCGCAGCGGACGTAGGCGCGAAGCTGGCCGGTGAGGTCGTCGCCGGCGCCAAGCAGGCACGCGAGCGCGGGATGAGCTTCGGTGAGGCGCTCGAGAAGGCGCTGCTCGACCAGCTCGAGCCCGACACCATGAGGCAGAAGCTCCGCCGGGTGGGGTTCCAGCTGGACGTCACTCGCAAGCTGGTGGAGCCCAAGGGCAACGTGATCATGGTCGTCGGTGTCAACGGCGTGGGCAAGACCACGACGATCGCCAAGCTGGGCGCCTACTACCAGGGCCACGGTCGCTCGGTGATGTTCGCCGCCGGCGACACCTTCAGGGCGGCGGGCAGCGCGCAGCTGGCGGTCTGGGGCGAGCGTCTCGGCATCCCGACCGTCACGGGCCCCGATGGCAGCGACCCTGCCGCCGTGGCGTTCGACGGCGCCCAGCGACGCAGGGCGCAGGGCAAGGACCTGCTCGTCGTCGATACGGCCGGTAGGCTCCACACGAAGCACAACCTCATGGAGGAGCTCAAGAAGGTCAAGCGCGTCGTCGACAAGGCCGACCCCGGCGAGCCGCGCGAGGTGTGGCTGGTGCTGGACGCCGTGACCGGCCAGAACGGGCTCGAGCAGGCGCGTAGGTTCCACGACGCCGTCGGCCTGACCGGCGTGATCGTCACCAAGCTCGACGGCACGGCCAAGGGCGGGATCCTCCTGCCCATCACGCGCGAGCTGAGGCTGCCGATCAAGTTCATCGGCGTCGGAGAGGGTCGCGACGACCTGCAGCCGTACGACGCGGCCGCATTCGTCCATGCCCTCCTCGACCTGCCGGTCGAGGCTTGAAGACCAGCCGCGAACGGCGCCTGGCGGTCCTCAGCGCCACGACCTTCGAGACCCGCCCTCTCCTCAGCCTTGAACCGGCGGCCGCCTCGACCACGGCTTGGCCGGTCATCGGTGACGGGACGGTGGCCGGGGTGCCGGTCGTCTTCGCGGTCAGCGGGCTCGGCAAGTCGGCCGCTGCCGCTGCCGTCGCGGCCCTCGCGCGCGGGTGGGGCGTCGGTGCGGTGGTTCAGGTAGGCGTCGGCGGTGCCTACCCCGGAGCCGGCATCCAGGTCGGGTCCGTGGCCTTCGCCGCCACCGAGACCGACCTCGATCTCGGCGTCGGGCGCCACCCGCACTGGCGGGACCTGGAGGCGCTGGCGGTGCCGGGCGTCGCCTCAGGCAACGTCATCGACCTGCGGGGGGCTGCCTTGGCAGCGGCCACCACGGCGGCCGACCTGCCGGCGCTCCCGTTCGGGACCTCGGACAGCGTCACGGCGGACCCTCAGCACGCGCGCTACCTGCGCGACCGCTTCGGCGTGGCCGTCGAGTCGATGGAGGGGGCCGGTGCTGCGCGCGCGGCGGCGGCTCTCGGTGTAGCGTTCGCGGAGGTCCGCGGCGTGAGCAACGTGGTCGGTGACCGGGACAGGTCGCTGTGGCGCCTGGAGGAGGCCATCGCCGCCGCTGGTGAAGCGGCCCTCCGGGCTCTGCCCGCGGTGATGGAGGTCGTCTAGGTGAGCCTGCTCTCCAGCCTGCCGGCGTGGGTCTACTACGTCGTGCTCGGCGCCACGTTCCTCGTCGCCCACGCGATCTCCTTCCGGCCCGGGGCGCCGGACGCCCGGGGCCGCGTGATCAAGCGCGTGCTCTCGTCCGTCATCCTGCTC
>JBDZWC010000030.1:0-26554 GCA_040256005.1 Deinococcaceae bacterium
CGATGGTAGTTGGGGGGCAGCTCCCTGCAAGAGTAGGTCAGTGCGAGGAGGTTATCTTGATCAGGCGCGGCCTGGGCTCAGGCCCGGTCGCGCCTACTGTTAGCGGGAGTAGCTCAGCTGGTAGAGCACTACCTTGCCAAGGTAGATGTCGCGAGTTCGAATCTCGTCTCCCGCTCCATACGTAGTTCGGGCCCGTCTCAGACGGGCCTTTCTCTTTCGGCCGCTGGGCGGATCTACTCCCCGGGCCCCTCCCAGGTCCGCCTCCGTAAACCGACCTGCGCGGTCAGGCCGGTCGCCGCTCTAACCTGAGCCATGGCGACCCCCGTGATGAGCGGGCTCCGCTCGGCTGGTGCGGCCGGTCGGCAGGCGCTGCTGAACGTCGTCGTGGCGGCGCTCTGCCTGGCCGTCGCCTGCGTAGCGATCGCGACCCAGCCGCCCACAGCGGGTACTCTCGACCCGTCCAATCTCATCGCCTTCGTCACGACGAACGGTCACCTGGCCGTCGTGGATCCGGACACACTGGAGGCCACCGTCTTCGGAACGGGGTTGCAGAGGGCGATCTTCCCCGCCTGGTCCTCGGACGGCAACAGGATCGCAGCGGTGGTGGCCACCCCCGGAGCCTCGCATGTCGATGTCATCGACGTGGCGCACGGCGCGGGTCCCACGATCGTCCTTGGGGCCAGGGACAGGAGCCCTATCTACCTCAGCTGGTCGCCTGACGACAGGTACCTGGCGGTTCTCTCAGGTGCCCAGAACGCGCCGCTGGCGCTGGACATCGTGCGCGTCGAAGCCGCCCTCGCCGGAGACGCGAACGCCCGCACGACGCTCTCGTTCGGGCAACCGTTCTACTGGGTATGGTCGCGGACCGGCAGGTCGCTCCTGGTTCACCGCGACGTGCTGCGCGACGGCGCCCTCGTGGGCCTGAGCGGTGTCGACCAGTTCGAGGTCGCCGTGCCGTTGCCGTCGCCTGGGGCCTTCCAGTCACCCGACATCTCCGAATCCGAGCGGTACCTGGCGTACGCGACCAGCGATGCGAACGGTAGCCGAGTCGTCGTCACCACGAACACGGCGCGCGGCGGCGACGGCCGGGTGGTTGCGGAGCTCGCTCACGACGGCATGGTCGCGTTCGCCTGGCGCCCGGCCCACGAGCAGTTGAGCGTACAGGGCGCCACCACGTCCGGCATCTTCACGGGCCCGGTAGAGATCCTCGACGTGCCGAGCGGCGCGTCGCGCGTCCTGACGACGGACACGGTGCTCGCCTCGTTCTGGTCCCCTGACGGCCGCTGGCTGGCGACGCTGGGGCGCGAGGACGGCGACGAGCGGGTCGCCCAAGCCCAGGACCTGCAGCACGTCCGGTCCCACCCGCCGCTGCGACACGTCCAGTCACGGCCCCCGTTGGTGCGTTTGCGTTTCTACGATGTCGACGCCCAGACCTTGGTCGAGGGGGGCGCCCTGAGACTGTCGGCGGCGTTCGTCTCCCAGTACCTGCCGTTCTTCGACCAGTACTCGCGTTCGCACAGCTTGTGGGCGCCCGACTCGAGCGCCATAGTGCTGCCGACGTTCGACGAGGAGACCGGTTCCACGCTCGTCGTGTTCAGGGTGGACGGCACGTCCACCGACTTGGTCCCTGGCGACATGCCAGCTTGGAACGTGCGCTGACCAGCCACAAGGGTGGCCACATGCGAAGTTCCTAGTGGGAACCTGCGCGCCTCCGCGACGCGCTTGACCTCAGGTCTTGTTCGAGGACGCCCCGGCGATGACCATGATCAGGCCGGCCACCACGGCGACGCCGGCGGCTATGTCGGGGATGGGGATCGACCGCTGCTGCTCGGCCTGCACCTCGATGGGCCCAAGGTCCACCGCGGTCCGCTCCTCCGTGTAGGTGATCCTCGGCACGACGAACCCGATGATGCCGAGGATTATCAGGATCACGCCGATCGTCGTCAGGCTCTTCATCGCGACCTCCGAAACCTTGCGCCTCGTAGGTAGGTCGATCGCTTATGCCGAAGTCGGCACGGCAGGTTCGACCTTGGCGCGTACTCCGGCAAGCTTAGGGACGCCCCGATGCGGGGCGTGAGAGAGCGGTGAACCCACCGAGACCGCACCTACCCACGCGGTCCGAACGTCGCGAACTGTGCGCCAAGTTCGCATTAGCCCACCGTGAGTGCCCTACCATCTCCTTGCTCGCAACACCGACGAGCAGGCCGGCCCCGGGGGTGCGGCCAGGCGCCTCGGGAGCCCGAGGTGCCGCGCGGGTCGATGCCCAGTGCCTTGGAGGCGACCATGAACTGTCCTGTCTGCGGTCACCAGAACGCCGACGGGGCCCGGTTCTGCTCGAACTGCGGTACCCGCCTCGTGGAGCTTGGTCCGGTCGACGGCGAGCGCAAGCTCGTCAGCGTCCTGTTCGCCGACGTCGCTGGCTCCACACGCCTGACGGAGCTCCTGGGCGGCGAGGAGTGGGCGACGATCATGAACGGCGCCTTCTCGCTGATGAACCGGTCGGTGGCCAAGTACGGCGGCACGGTGGGCAGGCTGATGGGAGACGGCATCCTCGCCTTCTTCGGCGTGCCAATGGCCCACGAGGACGACGCCGAACGGGCCGTCCTGGCCGGCCTGGAGCTGCGGGACGCGGCAGACGCTTACAGTGACGACCTGGCGCAGCGGTACAAGGTCCGTCTGCCGCAGGGCATACCGCCGTTCGCGGTGCGGGTAGGCGTGAGCACGGGACAGACGGTGCTCACGACGGTAGGCGACGACGTACGGGCCGAGTTCACGGCCATGGGCGAGACGGCCAACCTGGCGGCCCGACTACAGTCACTGGCCGAAGCAGGTGGGATCCTCATAGACACGACCACGCACGGGCTGGTTCAGCACGCCGTGGAGGCCCTGCCGCTGGGCGCCAAGCAGGTGAAGGGCATCGCGCGGCCGGTGCAGGTGTTCGAGGTGCTGGGCGTGATGCCTGGCGGCGAGAGGCGGCGGGGGATCGAGGGCCTCAGCTCGCCGATCGTGGGCCGGGACGTCGAGATGACCACCCTGCGCGACAGGGTCAGGCGCCTGGCGCGCGACGAGGGGAGCTTCGTCTGCCTCATCGGCGAGGCCGGCCTGGGCAAGTCCCGCATGGTGGCCGACCTGCGCAAGCTCGCCGCCCACGACGTGGGTCGCGCCAAGGCCGAGCTGGGCTGGTACGAGGGGAGGGCGCTGTCGTATGCGAGCTCGCTGCCGTACTTCGCGCTCCGCGGCACGCTGCTCGACACCATGGGGCTCACCCAAGCCGACGCGAGAGACCAGGTGCGGGAGGCGCTGGCACGCGCCACCGCACAGGAGGGTTGGGAGGGTGAGCGCCACCGGCCCTACCTCGAACTCCTCCTCGCGGTCGAGGACGAGGCCACGGCGGACTCCGTGCGCGAGCTCGACGGCACGGTCCTGACCAGGCGCATCTCCGAGGCCGTGCTGGCCTACGTGCGGTGGTTCGTCACGGGTCCCACCGTCCTGGTGTTCGAGGACATCCATTGGGCGGACACCGCCACGGTCCGGTTGCTGTCCGAGCTGGCCGCGCTGACGGCGCCCGGCGAGCTGCCGCTCATGATCCTCGCCGTCACGAGGCCGGACAGGCAGTCGCCCGCCTGGCGCCTGGCGGACGCGGCCAAGGAGAACGCCGGCGGGGCGTACGTGGAGCTGAAGCTCGCACCGCTGGACGAGAACGGTTCGCGCGAGCTACTCACGCAGTTGCTGGGCGGCGAGGACCTGGGACCCGTGCTGGCGCGTGTGCTGGAGCGTTCCGACGGCAACCCGTTCTACCTCGAGGAGGTGCTCAGGTCCCTCATCGAGGCCGGTCACGTCACGCGGGAGAACGGGCGGTGGGTCGTCAAGGGCGACATCGAGGACGCCCAGGTGCCCGGCACCCTCGAGGGCGTGCTGAGCGCGCGCATCGACAGGTTGCCGGAGCGCGCCAGGCAGGTGGCGCAGACGGCCGCCGTGGTCGGCCGCACGTTCCCACGCAGCGTCGTGGACTCCGTGTTCTCTCACCCGTCGAACCCGTGGCGCCTGGAGGACGTCGGACCTCAGCTGGAGACCCTCAGCACCGAGGAGTTCGTCAGGCTCATGACCGGGCCGCCGGACGAGGAGTACGCCTTCAAACACGTGCTCACGCAGGAGGCCGCGTACGGACGTCTGCTCACCACCAGGCGAGCTCTCCTGCACCGGCTGGTCGCGGAGGTGCTGGAACGGCAGTACGTCGACCGCCTGGCCGACGCGGCCGCGATGCTCGCCCACCACTTCGAGAGCGCCGAGCAGTGGCTCAAGGCGGCGGACTACTACCGCACGGCCGGTGACCGGGCGCTACGGCTGAACGAGCTGACCGAGGCGCTGAGGCTCTACGACGCCGCCCTCAAGTCGCTCGACTCCCACGCCGACAAGGTGGATCAGGACGCTGCCTGGCTCTTCGCCACGGTGCACACGCTGGCCGAGTGGGTGAGGATCGCGACGATAGCCAAGCGCCACGAGGACGCCGAGTTCCGCCGGGAACAGCTGATCCCACAAGCGCTCAGGAACGTGGACTTGGCGAGGCGGCTCGAGGACGATCAGGCGCTGGTCCGGGCGCTCGTTCAGCTCGGCAACGTGTACGTGCTGTCGGGAGAGCCGGGCACCGGTTTCGGGTACCTGCTCGAGGCGCACGACCTGGCCGAAGACTTCGGTGACCAGCGGGTGTTCCTGCTGCCGCTGTGGGCCAGCACGGAGCTCATACTCAACGACGACCCCAGCGTGGCCGAGAAGCGCTTCGCCGAGATCATCGACATCGCCCACGGCCAGGCCGGCGACAGGGCGGTCGAGGCGCACGCGCTCGCCTCTCGTGCGGTGGCCCTCGCCAGGATGGGCCGCTTCGAGGAGAGCCTGGCGCTCATGCCACGGGCGCTGGAGGCGGCCGACGCCAGCGGTTCGGTCATCAAGGTGGCGGACGTCAACATGCTGATCGGCGGCGCCCTCATGGACATGGGGCACGGCGACCTGGGCCTGCGGTACGTGATGTACGGCCGGGACAAGGCCCTCAGCATCGAGGGCCGGGAGTGCGCGACCGCTGGCCTGCTGCTCACCGGGATCGGCGAGCTGGCGCGCCGGCAGATAGACCCCGCCATCCAGAACCTCGACCTGTCGGAGGAGATGGCCGTTGGCACGGTCATGGAGTCGCACCTCTACAACCAGCGCGCGGCGCGGGCGGCTTGCGAGGTGCAGCGTGGCGACGTCACGGCCGCGGAACGGCTCCGTGAGCAGCTCGAACGTGCCGAGGCCATGCAGGACGGCTACGGGCGGTCGATGGCCGCCATGTTCCTGGCCGAGTCCCTGGTGGACAGCAGCAGGCCGGAGGAGGCCCTGCTCCACGCCGGCTCGGCCCTGGAGTGGTACCGCGAGAGAGGGATGACTCCGTACGTCATCAGGGGGCTGAAGGTGCTGGCAGCCGCCGACGAGGCCCTCGGCAGGCAGCCGCAAGCGGACGCGGCGCGGTCCGAGGCGGCGCGGTTGAAGGCCACGCTGCCGGTCGTGGACCCGTCGTTCCTCGGTGAACCCGGTACCGAACGGGCGGTGCAAGCCGTAGCCTAGGGCCATGCCAGACGAAAGCGCCTCCACCACCGGGGCGCGACCCAGGAAGCCGCTGATCGTAGCGGTCGATGACGACCCGTCCGTTCTCGCCTCCGTGTCCCGGGACCTGCGCCGTCACTACGGCGAGGCGTACCGCGTGCTGAGGGCCGACTCCGGCCAGCGCGGACTGGAGCTCACGGAGGAGGCCAAGCTGCGTGGCGACGACGTCGCCCTCTTCTTGGTCGACCAACGCATGCCGCAGATGAGCGGGCTCGAGTTCATCGGCCGCGCGCGGGAGCTGTTCCCCGAGGCGCGCCGCGTGCTGCTCACCGCCTACGCGGACACCGAGGCGTCCATCAAGGCGATCAACGAGACCCGCTTGCACTACTACCTCATGAAGCCGTGGGACCCGCCGGAGGAGCGGCTCTACCCGGTGTTGGACGACCTGCTCGACGACTGGCGGGCCATCCACCAGCCGGTGTTCACCGGCGTGACGGTGGTGGGTCACGCCTACGCCCCGGCCTCGCACGCGTTGAAGGACTTCCTGACGAGGAACCTGGCGCCGTACCGGTGGCTGGACGTGGAGCTGAGCTCCGAGGCTCAAGAGCTCATGCGCCTGGCCGGCGCCGGCGCCGGCGACCTGCCGCTCGTGGTGCTGCCCGACGGCCAGCAGCTGGTCAAGCCCGAGCTCTTCGAGCTGGCCGGCCGCATCGGCCTCAAGCAGCGCCCGGAGCTCAAGTCCTATGACCTCGTCATCGTGGGCGCCGGACCGGCCGGGTTGGCCGCTGCCGTCTACGGCGCGTCGGAGGGCCTGAGCACGCTGCTCGTCGAGGCGGAGGCGCCGGGCGGTCAGGCCGGGCTGTCCTCGAGCATCGAGAACTACCTCGGCTTCCCCTCGGGCCTCTCCGGCGCCGACCTGACGCGGCGGGGCGTGACCCAGGCGCGGCGCTTCGGGGCCGAGATCCTCAACCCGGTGCGCGCGACGGGCATGCGGCTCGAGGACCCGTACCGGGTCATCACGCTCTCCGACGGCAACGAGGTGGCTGCCAGGGCTGTGCTCGTGGCGACGGGCGTGGCCTACCGCCGGCTCGACGTGCCTGGCGCCGACGACCTCACGGGCGCCGGCGTCTACTATGGTGCCGCGGTCACGGAGGCTATGTCGGTCCAGGGTTCACGGGCGCTGGTGGTGGGCGGAGGCAACTCGGCAGGCCAGGCCGCCATGTACCTGTCGCGCTTCGCCGAGGAGGTCTGGGTCCTCGTGCGAGGCAAGGACCTGGCGGCGAGCATGTCCAGTTACCTGATCGCGCAGCTACACGACAACGAGAAGGTCAAGCTGAAGTACCGCACACAGGTGCGTGCGGTGAACGGCGACGGCCGGCTCAGGACCGTGACGCTCACGGATCTCGACTCCAGCGCGGACTCGGAGCACGAGGCCGCGGCCGTGTTCGTCTTCATCGGCGCCGCGCCGCATACCGAGTGGTTGCCGCCCGAGGTCGCCAGGGACCCGCAGGGCTACGTGCTCTCGGGCTCGGACGTCGTCGTCGCCGACGGTGAGGAAGGGGCGCACCGACGCGAGCCCACGTGGCTCGAGACCAGCGTCCCGGGCGTGTTCGTGGCGGGCGACGTGCGTCACCGGTCCGTCAAGCGCATCGCCTCCGCGGTGGGCGAGGGCGCCATGGCCCTGCAGGGCATCCACCGTCATCTGTCGGGAGCGTGATGGAGACCGGCGGGATCCACCTGGACTACCTGCGGCGCGTGCCGCTGTTGCAGGCCCTCTCCGACAAGGACCTGCTGGACCTGCTGCAGCGGGCAGAGGAGATCGTGCTCGAGCCGGGCACCGTGCTGTTCCGCGAGGGCGACCAGGGGGACGACCTCTACGTGGTGCTGGAGGGCGAGCTGCTCATCTCCCGCCGTGTGCGTGAGATCGACGACGTGATCGCCGCCCGCGGTCCCGGCGAGTTCGTGGGTGAGATGGCGGTGGTCGTAGGGCGTCCCCGTTCCGCCACCGTGACGGCCGGCAAGCGAACCAGGCTGCTCAGGCTGGGTCGCGCCGCGTTCGAGGAGCTGTTGGCACGCTCGTCGCACGCGGCCACCGCGATCGTCGGCTGCATGGCCACGCGCATCGAGGACGAGCAGGTGAACAGGTCGCGGGACGAGAGGCTCGTGGCGTTGGGCACCATGGCCGCCGGCTTGGCTCATGAACTGAACAACCCGGCCTCGGCGCTGGCCCGCAGCACCGAGGCGTTGGGTGAGGCGCTGGCGGCCCGCGACCGTTCCGTCATGCAGCTCCTCTCCGGCGAACTGTCGCCCGCGGAGAAGGAGATCGTCATGAAGCTGGGCGAGGCTTCCACCTCGCGATCCGCCGCTCCCGACGCCGGCGGGGATGGGCGGGGCCGGCCTTTGCCAGATCCCGACGAAGAGGACGAGCTCACGGACTACCTCACCGACATCGGCCTCGAGGAGCCATGGGAGGCCGCCCCGGCTCTCCTGCAGGCAGGTTGGACGATAGACGACGTGAGGTCGGCGTTGGCGTCCTTCCAGGCGGCCAACCGGCCGGCGGTGGCGCGGTGGCTCGCCACCGATGCGGTCTCGCGCGTGCTGTTGGACGAGATCGCCATGGCGACCGGCTCGATCGTGGCGCAGGTCAAGGCCGTCAAGGTGTCCAGCCACATGGACAGGGCCTCGTTCGACGAGGTGGACGTCCGAGAAGGGCTGGAGAGCGCCCTGGTCATGGTGAAGCGCAAGCTGGGCTCCGGCGTCAAGGTGGTGAGGGAGTACGACCCCGACCTGCCGCGCATCGAGGCGTTCCCAGGCGAACTGAACCAGGTGTGGACCAACCTCATAGACAACGCTCTTGACGCCATGGGCGGCTCAGGCGTACTGACGCTGCGCGTGCAGGGCGGCGAGGGCCAGGTCTCGATCGAGGTCTCCGACACCGGGCCGGGGATCCCCGCCGAGGTGCTCCCCAAGCTCTTCGAGCCCTACTTCACGACCAAGGGCGTCGGCGAGGGCACCGGCCTGGGCCTACCCCTGGCCCTCAAGACCGTCGAGCAACGCCACGGCGGACGTATCAGGGTCGCCTCGATGCCGGGGTCGACGACCTTCAGGGTTACGCTGCCCATCGCCAGAAGGAAGGCGTTCGCGGCGGCAGCACAGCCAGCCGACGAGTGAGAGAGGTCAGTATGCTTCGCCGGTTCGGTCGCGTGCTCGCGGCGGTGTCTGTCATCACGGTGTCGTCGTGGCTCACCTCGCCAGCGGTGGCGCAGGCACCGGGGTGTGGCGGGCTGGAGCGGCCGATCGTGTTCGGCGAGCTCGACTGGGAGAGCGCCCAGGTGGCGACGTGGATCGCCAGGCTGGTGCTGGAGACGGGCTTCGACTGCGAGACGACGGCGATCCCAGGCACCGTCGTGCCCCTCTACCAGGGCGCGATAAGGGGCGACGTCGACGTGATCATGGAGGTCTGGACCGACAACACGCCCGTGCAGTGGACGGACGCCGTGGCCGAGGGCGTCGTCGAGCAGGCCGGGGTGGCCTTCGACGATGCGGTGCAGGGCTGGTACGTGCCCCGCTACCTCGTCGAGGGCGATCCGGACCGTGGGATCGCCGCAGCGGCGCCGGAGTTGCGGTCGGTCTTCGACATCCCGCGCTACAAGGAGCTGTTCCGCGACCCGGAGGACCCGAGCAAGGGACGGTTCTACAACTGCGTCATCGGCTGGCAGTGTGAGCTGGTGAACTCGGTCAAGCTGCACGCCTACGGCCTCGACGACGACCTGACGAACTTCCGGTCGGGTACGGGCGTGGCGCTCGCGGCGGAGCTGGAGGGCGCGTACCGGCGCGGCGACCCGTGGCTGGGGTACTACTGGGGGCCCACCTGGGTACTGGGCGAGCTGGACCTCTACATGCTCGACGAGCCGCCCTTCAGCCAGGAGTGTTGGGACGCCTTCACCGCCCTCGTAGACCGGCCCGAGGAAGCGGAGTCCGCCTGCGCCTACCCCACCTCCACCGCGGTGGTCGGCATCGGCTCGCGGTTCGTCGAGGACGCGCCGCAGGCCGTGCGCGCGTTCCTGGACGCCTACCACGGCAACAGCGCCATGCTCTCCCGCGCTCTGGCGTACATGCATGCCAACGACGCCACGCCGGAGGAGGCGGCCCGCCACTTCCTGCTGGAGAAGAGCGACGTCTGGGGCGCATGGCTCCCGCCGGACGTCGCCGCCAGGGTCGCCGCGGCGTTCGACGCGCCCTAGACCGTGGCCGGGGTCCTGTCTGCCGAGTTCCCCTCAGCCTGGCAGGTCCCGCTGAGGGAGTGGACCAACGCGTTCGTCGACCGCCTCGTCGACGACTACTCGGCTGCGTTCGACGGGGTCTCCAGCGCCCTGCTGTTCGCGCTCGCTCAGGTAGAGCGCGCCCTCCTCTCCCTGCCCTGGTGGTTGGTCGCGCTGGCCCTCGCGGCGCTCGTCTGGCACGCGACCGGCCGCAGGTGGATGAACGGGGCCCTCGTCCTGGTCGCCCTGGTCCTCGTCGGCAGCTTCGGGCTGTGGCCCCAGACGGTGACGACCCTGGCGCTCATGACGCTGGCCTCCGTCACGTGCGTGATCATCGGCGTGCCGCTCGGCGTGCTGATGGCCAGGAGCGCGGCGTTCAAGGCGTTCCTGCGCCCGATCCTCGACCTCATGCAGACCATGCCGAGCTTCGTCTACCTCGTGCCGGTCGTGATGTTCTTCCGCTTGGGCAACGTCTCGGCCCTCTTCGCGACGATCGTCTACGCGATCCCGCCGGTGATCCGTTTGACCGACCTGGGCCTGCGCTCCGTCGACAGGTCGCTGGTCGAGGCGGCGGAGACCGCGGGAGCGAGCGAGGGACAGGTGCTGCGGTACGTGCGCTTGCCGCTGGCCCTGCCGACGGTCGCAGCCGGTGTGAACCAGACGATCATGCTGGCGCTGTCCATGGTCGTGTTGGCGTCGATGATCGGCGCCAGGGGCCTGGGTCAGGAGGTCTTGCGAGGCCTCCAGCGCGGCGACGTCGGGTTGAGCCTCGAGGCCGGGCTCGCCATCGTGCTGCTGGCCGTGATCCTCGACCGGGTCACCGCCGGCTATGGCAGACGCCTGGACCCGGACGCCGAGGAGCGCGGCTGATCCGCGCCGGCCCTGCACGCGTATGGAGATATGGAACGTGCCGAGGTTACCGGAGAGGTCCCCGCACAAGAACTAGACTGCGCCCACCAGTAGGCGCCTGGAAGTGAGGAGGCGAGCGTGCCCGTCAACCGCCTTATCGAGTTGCCAGAGGAAGAGGTGACCCCGGAGGAGATCTACCTCAACCGGCGGTCGTTCATGAAGGGGGCCGTCGCCCTGACGCTGGGCGCGGTCGCCAGCCGCGCGCTGGGTCAGTCCGGCGAGGGCTCAGAGATCGACCTCTCCGAGCTGGGCACGACGGACGAAGCCCTGACGGACTACGAGGCCGTCACGACCTACAACAACTTCTACGAGTTCGGCTACGAGAAGTCGGACCCGTCGCGCCGCAGCGGCGACTTCGTCACCGAGCCGTGGTCCATCGAGATCGGCGGCCTGGTAGAGCAGAGCGGCACGTTCCCGCTCGAGGAGATCGTCTCCCAGTTCGAGCAGGTGAGGCGCGTCTACCGCCTGCGTTGCGTCGAGGCGTGGTCGATGGTGATCCCGTGGAACGGCTTCATGCTGCGTGACCTGCTCGAGGCCGTGCGGCCCACGCCGGAGGCCCGGTTCGTGGCCTTCGAGACGGTCTTCCGCCCCGAGCAGATGCCCGGCCAGAGGCGGGGGATCCTGCCGTTCCCGTACGTCGAGGGGTTGCGCCTGGACGAGGCCATGCACCCGCTCACGCTGCTCGCCACCGGGCTCTACGACCGGCCCCTCAAGAACGCCAACGGCGCCCCCATCCGCCTGGTGGTGCCCTGGAAGTACGGCTACAAGAGCATCAAGTCCATCGTCAAGATCACGCTGACGGCCGAACAGCCGCCCTCGACGTGGAACATCTACGCGCCGCACGAGTACGGCTTCTACGCGAACGTCAACCCGAACGTCGACCACCCGCGCTGGAGCCAGGCTTCCGAGCGGCGCATTGGCGAGTTCCGGCGCCGCGACACGTTGATGTTCAACGGCTACGGCGACCTGGTCGCCGACATGTACGAGGGCATGGACCTGGTCAGGAACTTCTGAGCGCCCAGCGGGACAGCGTGTCGGGCGGAGCGATGGTGGCGGGCGACCGGCAAGGTCGCGCTCGTTCAGCGCCGAGCCGGGCTGGGAACAAGGCGGCCCAGAAGCGTTGGCGGCGCATCAGCCACCTCGGTCTGTGGGCGCTGACCCTCACCCCCGCCGTCGTCACCCTCATCGACACGTTCACGTGGAACCTGGGCGTGGACCCCATCGAGACGCTGACCCATCGCACCGGCTGGTGGGCCATAGTCCACCTCGCGGCCACGCTGGCCGTTACACCGCTCAGGCGCCTCTTCGGCTGGCACTGGCTCGTGAGGTACCGCAGGCAGCTGGGGTTGGGCTCGTTCATCTACGCGTCCTTGCACCTGGGCGTCTACGCGTTCCTCGACCTGGGACTCGACTTCTCGCACCTGGCCGAGGACATCGTCGAGCGACCCTTCATCACCGTGGGCTTCACGTCGTGGTTGATCCTGTTGGCTCTGGCGCTCACCTCCACCACGGCCTCGATGCGGCGCCTGGGCAAGCGTTGGACGATGCTGCATCGTCTGGTGTACGTCGCAGCCGGCCTGGTCTCGCTCCACTACATCTGGGGCCAGAAGGTGCTGGAGACGCAACCGCTCCTCTTCGCCGTGCTCTTCGGCGTCCTGCTCGCCGCCCGCGTCTTCTACTCGTGGTGGAAGCGTCGCGCTCGCCCGGCGCGTAGCCTGGCGACCCGGCGAACGGTAGCCGAGCCTCGGTCCTAGCGCGGCCGGGCGGCCGGGTGACCTCTCAGCGTCGGCGCGTGTAGCCTCGGGCATGGGTTCGAACGGTCAGGACGTGACGCTCTCGGGCGCACCGGACGGCAAGGGTCTCGCGGTGGGCGAGGTGCCTCAGGAGTCGCACCTCGTCGCCTACTCGGAGTCGGCCTCGCGCGACGGCCGTCGCCTCGTCGTAGGGGCAGTGGTGACCGACGGCGCCGGCCGGGTCTTCGTGCAACGGCGCAGCCGGGACCGCGAGCTGTTCCCTGGCACCTGGGACGTGGTGGGCGGCCATGCGGAGACCGGCGAGGACGCTCTCGCCGCACTGCGTCGCGAGGTGCTCGAGGAGACCGGCTGGCGAGTGCTGACCTTGGGGCCCATAGTCGAGCTGATCGACTGGGAGGCCAACGGTGTCAGCCGCCGGGAGGTGGACCTGCTCGTGACCGTGGACGGCGACCTGGCTGCGCCCGCCCTGGAGGCCGGCAAGCACGACGAGTGGCGCTGGCTGGGGCGCGGCGACACCGCACTGCTCGACGAGGGACGCCGCGCCGAGGACGTCTGGCTCAGGGGCATGATCGAGCGCGCGCTGGACCTGCTGGAGAAGACGGCCTTCGGACGCTGAGGCTACCGGCGCCGACGCGAGTCGCCTCCCCGGGAACGCCTCAGTCTCCGACGTCGGCGAGCGAGCCGGCACGCAACGTGGGATAGAGGGTCCGGTAGACCGCGAGGTTCTCGTACACGCGCTGGAGGTACTCGCGCGTCTCGCTGCGGTCGATCTCGCGGTAGAACTCGTCCTTGTCGCCGGCCACGTAGTCGGCCTCGAAGATGCGCCTCACGTAGCCCTGACCCCCGTTGTAGGAGGCGATGACGAGCTCGACGTCCCCGTCCCAGTAGTTCATCAGCCAGGCGAGGTAGGTCGCGCCGTACTGGATGTTCGCCGTGACGTCGAAGGGGTCGCGCGGCGCCTCGCGCCTGAGCTCCGCGATCCAGTCCCACGTGGACGGGACCACCTGCATCAAACCCTGGGCGTTGGCCACCGACACCGCGACCTCGCTGAAGGCCGACTCCTGCCGCATCACGGCCCAGATCAGGGCCGGGTCCACGTCCTCGTCCGCCGCGGCCGCGAGCACGGTCTCCGGCCACGCCGGCGGGTAGGCGAGTCGCCACGCGCGCAGGTCGGCGACCCCCGCTGACAGCAGCTCGCGGGCCGCCCGCACGCTCTGGCGGTACTCGTCCATGCTCTGCAGCCCCTCGGCGATGGCGAGCACGGCCGCCGTGTCGCCGGCGCGCTCGGCGCGGCGCAGCGCGAAGGTCAGCTCGCCCACCGCGGCGTCGCGCTCGTGAACGGCCATCAAGGCGAAGGCCAGCGTGAGGGCCGCGTCCGGTCCCGTGGCCGCGTCGGCATCCGCCTCCGAGCTCCGAGGTCCGTCGGCCGCGGCAGTGGCCGGGTCGGGCACGGCGGGCGGGTCGCCCAGCACCAGGGCGAAGAACGAGCCGTACGGCACGAGGCCGCGCGCCCGCGCCGCCGCGTCGGCGTCGCCCAGCCGCGTCGCCAGGACGTAGGCCCTGTAGGCGGAGTCGTCGGCGTAGGTGCTGCCACCCTCGGCCAGGCGCAGGTAGATGGGTACGGCCTCCGCGTAGCGGTCGCGGCCCTCGAGGATGCCGCTCGCCAACCACAGCAGGTCAGCCCTGCCCGTGCGGGCGAGCAGGGCGACGGCTCCGTCCACGTCGCCGGCGCGGTTGGCCAACAGCGCCAGCCCGTAGTCGCCGTCCCTGCCGAGCGCGGCGAACGCCGCCCGGGCCTCTTCGTCGCGGCCGAGGTAGTAGAGGCACCACGCCTCGCCGGAGAGAGCGGTCTCGTTACCCGGCGCCTCGGAGAGCCAACGCCGGTATGCACCCAGGGCCTCCTCGTAGCGGCCGAGCGCGCGCAGGGAGGGCGCCTCGATCGAGGGCGCCGTGAGGTCGCCCAGCGTCTCCAGCGCCCGGGTGTACATGCCGGCTGACTGGAAGGCAGCGGCCAGCCTGTAAAGGTCGGGTGCGGTGCGCGTGACGCCTTCGATCGCCTGGAGGTAAGGCAGCGCGGCGGCGTAGGCATCGAACGCGGCAGCCGTGTCACCGGCCTCCTCGTGCAGGCGGCCTAGCTCGAGCCGCAGCGACCGCTCCTCTGCCCGCCTGAGCGCGTCGTCCACACGCAGCTCGAGCGCCCGCTCGAGCGCCTCCGCCCTGACGCGCGCGGGCTGCGACTCGAGGCCAGACAGCTCCAGCGCGGCGAGGTACGAGCTGTACTCGTCGGCGCCGAAAGCCAGGGCGCTCAGCTCCTCGGCGTCGCCTGCGGCGGACGCCGTGCGCAACCGTCTGTAGGGGGCGAGCAACTCGTCGTCGAAGGGGTCGAAGACCGCTCGCATGAGCCGGGGGTCGGTACCCGCCACGGCGCCGTCGCCCGGCGGCCCCAACGACAACGCCAGGGTGGCCAGAGTGGAGAGCACTAGGGTGATCAGGGCGGCGCCGCGGAAGGTCATGCTCTTGGGCAGCAGCGTAACCCGGGTCGCCGACCAACGGGTGAGCAGAACTCCGCGTTGCCGACGTGACGTTCTACCCACCTATCCACCTTCGGTTGTCCTTCGAAAAGTCGCCTGTCGCCCCAGTTCGGTACCTGGTTGCGCTAGAATGCGGCGCACAGATCGGGTACCGCACGGCTTGCCCTTGTAAGCGAGGGCAAGCCGCTTCCTAACGGGACCGACAACACCTCCCGGAGGTTCCTTATGACGATGAGAGTGCGAGTCACTCAAGAGGGATACGAGCGCCTACAGGCCCTGCTGGAACAGGAGCGCGAGCGCCTGGAGGAGGCCACGCGCATCCTGCAGGAGCTCACCGGCTCGTCCGACGACTACGACGACTCCGGGCTGGAGGACGCCAAGACCGAGAAGGCCCGCATCGAGCAGCGCATAGACGACCTGGAGGACCAGCTCGACCGAGCCCAGATCATCGAGGACCAGGCGTCCGACCGAGTGGACCTCGGCTCCCTCGTCAAGGTCGCCGAGGCCGGTAAGAAGCAGGACGAGTTCACGGTCCAGATCGTGTCTCCCGTCGAGGCGGGCGTGCTCGAGGGCGACATCCCCAAGGTGTCGGACGAATCGCCTCTGGGCAAGGCGCTCATGGGCCGCGGTGTGGGGGACGAGGTCGACGTCACGATCAACGAGAAGACCACCCGGTACGTGGTCAAGGAGATCGCTTGAGCAGGCACTCTTCGGCCAGCGGCTAAGCTGGGCGCCGCATGGACGAACCCAACGACCAACGCGACCAGCGCCTGCGCAACCTGCAGGCGCTGGTCGAGCGTGGCATAGAGCCCTACGCCTACTCCTTCCACCGCACCCACGACGCCGAGGCGCTGCACGAGGCGTACCCGGGGCTCGAGCCCGGCGACCGCGTGGCCGGCACTCGGGTCACCGTGGCCGGCAGGATCATGCTGCTCCGCATGCTGGGCAAGCTCACGTTCGCGACGTTGCAGGACGCATCCGGTCGCATCCAGGTCTCGTTCGAGAAGGCGAAGCTGGAGCAGTACAACGCGCTCAAGCGCTTCGACATCGGCGACTGGGTGAGCGTCTCGGGCGAGGTGTACGCGACGAAGACCGGTGAGCTGACGGTGGACGCCTCCGGTTTCGAGCTGCTCGCCAAGGCGCTGCGGCCACTCCCCAGCAAGCATCACGGCCTGGTGGACAAGGAGGCGCGCTACCGGCAGCGCTACCTCGACACGCTGGTGAACCCTGAGACGCGACGGGCGTTCGAGCTGCGCGCCAAGGCCATCAGCTACATGCGGCGGTACCTCGACGACATGGGCTTCATGGAGGTCGAGACGCCGGTCCTGCAGACGCAACCGGGTGGGGCGGAGGCGCGCCCGTTCGTCACGCACCACAACGCGCTGGGCCACGACTTCTACCTGCGCATCTCGCTGGAGCTGTACCTCAAGCGGCTCATCATCGGCGGGTTCGAGGCGGTCTACGAGATCGGTCGGAACTTCCGCAACGAGGGCATAAGCCACAAGCACAACCCCGAGTACACGATGCTGGAGCTGTACTGGGCAGGGCGTGACTACCTCGACGTCCTGGCGCTGGTGGAGGACCTGTACTCGAAGCTGGTGACCGACCTCACCGGCAGCCCCGAGGTGAGCTACCAGGGCCAGGTGCTCGACTTCACCCCGCCGTGGCCGCGCGTGGACTACACGGGCGAGCTGGCAGCACGCGCCGGGTTCGACTTCGACCCGCTGGACGAGGGTCGGCTGCGGGCTTGGGTGGCGGAGCGCTTCCCCGAGCGTGGAGACGGTGGCGAGCCGCCCCTGGCGGAACGCCCGCTGGGGGACGTGTACGCGAAGCTCTACGACCGCTACGTGGAGCCCAACATCGTGGGGCCGGCCTTCGTCATGGACCACCCGGAGGTGATCAGCCCGCTCGCCAAGCGGCACCGCTCCCGGCCGGGTCTCGTCGAGCGCTTCGAGCCCGTGGCGGTGGGCATGGAACTAGGCAACGCGTTCAGCGAGCTCAACGACCCCCTGGACCAGCGCAGGCGGTTCGAGGCGCAGGAGGAGCTGAGGGCGGCGGGTGACGAGGAGGCCCAGCGTCTCGACGAGGACTTCCTGGTCGCGCTGGAGTACGGGATGCCTCCCACGGGCGGCCTCGGGCTGGGCATCGACAGGCTGGCGATGCTGTTGGCCGACGCGCCCAGCATCCGCGACGTCGTGCTGTTCCCGCTCCTGAGGCCGCTATGAGCGCCCGACCGGGGGCGGGGCCCGTGGCCGGCGGCACGCCGGAGTGGGTCAAGGACGCGGTCTTCTACCAGATCTTCCCCGACAGGTTCGCCACCTCGGAGCGGCTGGTGAAGCCCGCGAACCTCGAGCCCTGGGGTTCGCCGCCTACGGTGCATGGCTACAAGGGCGGCGACCTGCTGGGCGTCGCCGAGAGGCTGGACCACATAAGGGCGCTCGGCGTCACGGCGCTCTACCTCAACCCGGTCTTCCAGTCGACCGCGAACCACCGCTACCACACTCACGACTACTACCGGGTCGACCCTCTCCTGGGAGGCGACGGCGCGTTGCGCGAGCTGCTCGAGCGCGCTCACGAGCGCGGCATGCGCGTGATCCTCGACGGCGTCTTCAACCACGCCAGCCGGGGCTTCCTGCAGTTCAACGACGTGCTCGAGAACGGGGAGAAGAGCCCCTACCTGGACTGGTTCTTCGTCAACCGGCACCCACTCAACGCCTACGGCGGCGGCGAGCTGGGCTACCAGGCGTGGTGGAACCTGCCCGCGCTGCCCAAGCTGAACGTGGCCAACCCGCGCGTCAGGGAGTTCCTGCTCGACGTCGCCGCCCACTGGCTCAGGTTCGGGGCGGACGGCTGGCGCCTGGACGTCCCCGCAGAGATCGATGACGACGACTTCTGGCGCGAGTTCAGGGTGCGCTGTCGTGCGGTGCGGCAGGACGCCTACATCGTCGGCGAGATCTGGGACGCCGCGGGCAGGTGGCTGCAGGGCGACATGTTCGACGGCGTCATGAACTACCCGCTCGCCAGGGCCGTCTACGGCCTGGTGGGCCGCGACCTGGACGCAGCCGAGGCGGCCAAGAGCGGCCTGGGCCACATGGAGCGCATCGACGCGGCCACGTTCGCCAAGCGTATGGGCGAGCTGGTCACGCGTTACCCGGAGGAGGCCAGCTTCGGGCAGCTCAACCTGCTCGACTCACACGACACCCCCCGGCTGGCCACGATCCTGCGCGGCGACGAGACCGCGATCCGCCAGGCCCTGCTGCTGCTGTACGCCTTCCCGGGCGCACCGTGCCTCTACTACGGCGACGAGATCGGGCTGAGGGGCGGCCACGACCCGCGCAACAGGGGCACGATGCCGTGGTCCGAGGAGCCCACCTGGGACATGGAGCTCATGACCTACGTGCGGCGTCTCGGCGCCCTGCGCGTCGAGCTCGAGCCGCTGCGCCGGGGCTCCGCCGAGGTGCTCAGCGTAGGGGGCGCTGTGGTGGTGAGGCGGGAGTCGGCCGCGGGCGTGGCGTGCGTGGTCGTGAACGCCTCCGACACGCCGGTGGAGCTATCCGGCCGGGCTCTACCAGCCGAGTCTCACAGCGACCGCCTGGGCGACGGGGGCAGGCGGGAAGGCGCGTTCACGCTGCCCGCCAGGGGCATGGCGCTGCTGACGCCGGCCGACTGAACCGGGCGCACGTCGCAGGTGGCGCCAGCGGGCCGAGCCCAGCCTTTCCGCGTCAGCCCTTGATCAGCTCGATGCGGCTCTCGTCGCCGACGATCAACCGGTGCGAGCTGGGCCTGCCGTCGTGACCCGAGACGATGACGTCCTCGCCGATGAGGCTCGCCTGTATGCGGGCGCCGACGCGCTCGATCGTGGTCCCGGCGCCGACGACCGTGTACTCGAGCTCGGCGTCGACGACCAGCACGTCGTGGCCGATCGTCGTGAAGGGGCCCACGTAGGCGCGCTCGAGCCGTGAGCCCGCCGCCACGATGGCCGGCCCGAAGATCGTGGAGCCCCTGATGACGGCCCCCTCCTCGACGAGCACCTCGCCGACCAGCTCGCTGTCCTCGACCGTGCCGTCGACGCGGCCCTTCAGGCGCCCCAGCACGAGGCGGTTGGCGTCCAGGATGTCCTCCGCCTTGCCGGTGTCCTTCCACCAGCCCGACACGACCACGGGGGCGACCCTGTCGCCCGCCTCGATCATCCGCTGTATCGCGTCGGTGATCTGGTACTCGCCCTTGGCTCCGGGCTCGAGCCCGTCGATGGCGGCGTGCACCTTGGCGTCGAAGACGTACACGCCGGCCACGGCCAGGTTGCTGGGCGGGTCGGCCGGCTTCTCGACGAGCCGCTCGATCCGGCCGCCCTCGACGACCGCCACGCCGAGTTGGCGGGGGTCCGGTACCTCGACCAGAGCGAGCACGGCGTTCACGCCGGCGCCCGGGTCGTAGGCCGCGACGAAGTCCTTGATGCCGTGCTCGAACAGGTTGTCGGACAGGTACATGACGAAAGGGTCGTCGCCGAGGAACGGGCGCGCGACCTTGACGGCGTGAGCCAGGCCGAGCGGGGGGTCCTGCATCACGTACTCGAAGCGCGCGCCCCTGTAGCCCTCGAGTGTCTCCCGGATGGGAGCCTCGGTGGGAGGGCCCACCACGACGCCGATGTGATCCACGCCGGCGTCCACCAGGTTGTCGACCGCGTAATGGATGAGCGGCTTGTTGGCCACCGCGATCGTGGGCTTGGGCCTCAGGCTCGTGAGGGGCCGCAGCCTGGTCCCCAGGCCGGCGGCCAAGATCAGTCCCTTCATCGGTTGCCCTCTCTACACGCTGGCGCCCGAATGTGAGCCGCCAGAACCGTTCGTGTCTACCTCGGGGACGATACCGTGAGCGACTGGCAGCGGTCTGAGAGGCGCGCACACGGCTGACACGCCATGCGGGCGTCCGGCGGTTCCGGGAGCCGCTGCTAGCATGGCGGGATGAAGAGCTCCGAGATCACCCTGCGCGTCGTGTCGTCTGACGACGGCGTCGAGGCCATCGGTTGGCGCGCCGACGAGGGCGCCGGAGAGGGCGAGCAGGCCGCCAAGGCGTTCATCCTCGCCCTGTGGGACGCCGAGGAACGCAACGCCCTGCGCATCGACCTGTGGACCAAGGACATGTCCGTGGACGACATGAACGACTTCTTCTTCCAGACGCTGATGACGATGGCAGACACGTACGCGAACGCCACCACCTACGCGCCGCTGGCCGGCGAGATCAAGGTCTTCGCGCAGGACTTCGCTCAGAAGGCGTCGCGGGCGGCGCGCCGCAGCGCGGGAGAGGGCGGCTAGCTGCGGGCCGGCACGGCGGCGCTCACTCGTCCCCGCCGTCCAGCGTGAGCAGCGGGCCGTACAGGTCGGGCCGGCGGTCGCGGAAGAACCCGAAGCCGGCGCGGAAGGACCTGGCTTTGGGCAGGTCCAGGTCGGCGTAGATGACCGTCTCGGACGTCCTATCGGCCTCGGCCAGGTACTCGCCCTGGTAGTCGGAGACGAACGAGCTACCGTAGAACTCCGCGTCGCCCTCCTGGCCCACGCGGTTCGCGGCTGCCACGTAGGCGCAGTTCGCGACGGCGTGGCCCAGCATCGCCCGGCGCCACATGTCGCGCGTGTCCAGCCCGCCCGTCTCGGCCGGCTCCGAGCCGATGGCGGTGGGATAGAGCAGGACGTCCGCCCCCTTGAGCGCCATGGCCCTGGCGGCCTCGGGGAACCACTGGTCCCAGCAGATCCCGACGCCCACGGTCCCCACCTGGGTCCGCCAGGCCTTGAAGCCTGTGTCGCCGGGGTTGAAGTAGAACTTCTCCTCGTAGCCCGGGCCGTCGGGGATGTGGCTCTTGCGGTAGACGCCCAGCACCTCTCCGGTCGCGTCCACCATGGCGAGGCTGTTGAAGTACGCCTGGCCGGCATGCTCGAAGAACGACACCGGCAACACCACGCCCAGCTCGCCCGCCAGCCGGGCGAAGCGCTCGATGAACGGGTGGTCGTCCACTGGGTGGGCGAGGGCGAAGAGCTCCTCGCGTTCCAGCTGTGGGAAGTAGAGGTTCTCGAACAGCTCCTGTAGGAGCACCAGGTCGGCCCCGCCCGCGGCGGCCTCACGGACGAACGACTCGGCCTTCTGCAGGTTCTCCTCGAGCACGTCGGTGCAGCTCATCTGCGCCACCGCCAGCCGGAAGGTCCCCGGCGCCCGCGCGCCGCGCTGCTCGCTCATGTCTCGCTCCTCGCTACCGGACCGACCGGTTGCTGCTGGGTCACGCAGTGGAACGCCCCGCCGCCCGTGATGAGCCCGCTGGCCGGCAACCCGATCACGTCGCGGCCGGGGAAGAGCGGACGCAGGGTGGCCAGGGCACGCTCGTCGTTCGGATCCCCGTAGACGGGGACGACCACGAAGCCGTTGCCCACGTACCAGTTGGCGTACGTTAGCGGCAGGCGGTTGGGTCCCAGGTAGGCGCTGCGCTGCGGCAGCGGCAGTTCGACGATGTCGTACGGCCGGCCCTCGGGCGTGCGCAGCGACCGCAGCACCTCCAGGTTCGCCTGCATGGTCGCGTGGTTGGGGTCGTCCTCGTCCTCCTCGACGCTCGCGACGATGACGTCCTCGGCGGCGAACCTGACGATCGTGTCGACATGGCCGTCGGTGTGGTCGCCCTCGAGGCCCGCTCCCAGCCACACGACCTGCTGCGCTCCCAGCCAGCGGGCGAGCAGCGCCTCGATATCGCCCTCGCTCAGTCCCGGGTTGCGGGTCGGCGTCAGCAGGCAGGAGCGAGTGGTGATACACACGCCACGGCCGTTGAGCTCGAGAGCTCCGCCCTCCATGATCGCGTCCACCTCATAGCGCCTCATGCCCAAGGTACGGCTCACGGCCAGCGGCGCGCGGTCGTCGTCATCCCACGGCGCGTACTTGCCGCCCCAGGCGTTGAAGCCCCAGTCGGTCAGAGCGACGCTGCCGTCCTCCTCGCGTACGAAGAGGGGCCCGTTGTCCCGGAACCAGACGTCGTTCAGCGGCACCCGGTGGAACGTGATGGCGCCCTCGTCGGCGCCGGCGGCAGGCAGCCGCTGCCTCGCGTCACGCTCCGTGTCGTCGTCCCTGACGTTCAGAACGACGGGCTCGTAGCGCGCGATCGTGGCCACCAGGCCGGCGAAGTCGCGCCTCGCCGTCTCCAGCTGACCCTCCCACAGCTCGTCATCGAAGGGCCAGCTCGTCCAGGTGGCCGCGTGAGGCTCCCACTCGGCCGGGAAGGAGAGCCGTGGGGTAGCGCCTGGGACGGGACGTGA
This sequence comes from Deinococcaceae bacterium, assembly GCA_040256005.1. Classification (GTDB taxonomy): domain Bacteria; phylum Deinococcota; class Deinococci; order Deinococcales; family Trueperaceae; genus DASRWD01. The sequence continues at coordinate 22,314 of JBDZWC010000030.1, forward strand.
CATCGGAAGGAGATGCTAGCAACTGTGCCGCTCCCGCCCTGTGCCTGCGGGCCGTCCCCGGTCGCCGCCAACGCGGGCTCCGGTGCCGTAGGCGCTACCCTGGCGTGGTGACGAAGCTATCTCTCGACCCCGGCTTCTCGGTCGCCGATGCCGACGAGCTGTACGGCGTGCGGTCGTGGTCCACCGGCTACTTCGGTATCTCTGACCGCGGCGAGGTCACGGTCTCCGACCGGGACGGCGCGCCCGTGCCCATCATCGACATCGTGCGCGACCTGCAGGAGCGCGGGCTCGACCTGCCGCTCACGCTGCGCTTCCCCGACATCATAGAGGACCGCCTGGACCGCATCAACGAGTCGTTCGCCACCGCGATCCGCGAGGCTGGCTACGGGTCGCACTACCAGGGCGTCTACCCGGTCAAGGTCAACCAGCGCCGCGTGGTGCTGGAGACCATCGCCGGCTACGGCGCGCGCTACCGCACGGGGCTCGAGGCCGGCAGCAAGGCCGAGCTCGCCCTGTGCCTGGCGCACGACACGCACGACGACGCCCTGCTGTGCTGCAACGGGTTCAAGGACGACGACTTCATCAGGCTCGCGCTGTGGGGCAAGAAGCTCGGCCGCAACGTGATCATCACTCTCGAGAAGGCCGGCGAGCTGGAGCGGGTGCTGCGCATCAGCCAGGAGATGGGAGTCGAGCCCTCGCTCGGCGTCCGCTTCAAGACGCACGCCCGCGGCACGGGCCAGTGGGAGTCGTCGGGCGGCGACGACGCCAAGTTCGGGCTCACGGCCGCCGAGCTCGTGCACGTGGTCGAGCGCGTGAAGCGCGAGGGCCTGGCGCACGCTCTCGAGCTGCTCCACTGTCACGTAGGCAGCCAGCTGACCGACATCAGGCGCATCCGCGTCGCCGTGCGCGAGGCCACCCAGGCGTACGTCGAACTGGCCGAGCTGGGCGCTCAGGTCAAGTACCTCGACGTCGGCGGCGGCCTGGCCGTGGACTACGACGGGTCGAAGACCACCTACTACGTCTCGGCGAACTACAGCCTGCGCGAGTACGCGGACACGGTGGTCTACACGATCATGGAGGTGTGCGACAACGCCGGCGTGCAGCACCCGGTGATAGTCACCGAGTCGGGCCGGGCGCTCACGGCGCACCACTCGGTGGTCATCGTGCCCGTCGTGGATGCCATCGGCCCCACGCGGGACCCGGTCGAGCTGCCGCCGCTGGACGGTGAGGAGCAGCACCAGCTCGTCAAGGACATGCTCGAGCTCGAAGGCCAGGTGACCGCGAAGTCATACCGCGAGGTGTTCAACGAGGCCGTTGCGAACAAGGAGACGATGCACAACCTGTTCGACCTGGGCTACCTGAGCCTCCTCGAGCGGGCGCACTTCGAGCAGCTCTACAACCGCATCCTGGTCCGGGTGGCCAAGGTGGTAAGGGACCTCGACTACGTCCCCGAGGAGTTCGAGGCGCTGCCCCGCATGCTGGCCGACAAGTACGTCGTCAACTTCTCGGTGTTCCAGACGCTGCCCGACCACTGGGCGATCAAGTCGCTCTTCCCGATAGCGCCACTGACGCACCTCGACAGGAAGCCAGACCGGGACGCCACGCTGGTGGACATAACCTGTGACTCGGACGGCAAGATCGACAGCTTCATCGACCTGCGCGACGTCAAGCGCACCTTGCCGGTGCACCAGGTGAAGCCGGGCGACAGCTACTACCTGGGCATCTTCCTGACGGGTGCCTACCAGGACGTGCTCGCCAACGCCCACAACCTCTTCGGACGCGTGAACGAGGCCCACGTGCGACTGACGCCGGAGGGCGGCTACGAGGTCGAGCTCTACGTGGAGGGGCAGAAGGCGAGGCGGGTGATACGGAACATGGGCTTCGAGACGCCCGACCTACACGCCGCCGTAGCCCAGCAGGCCGAGGAGGTGATGCAGGCGGGCGGCATGTCAGAGGCGGAGATGGCCGACTTCCTGGAGCTGTACGACAGGGAGCTCGTCGGTTACACCTACCTCGAGGCCGTCTGACCTCGCGCCTTCAGGCCGTCTGACCGCTCTCCGCCACATCGTCTGACCGTTCACGTGGGTTCCGTCTGAGCGAGTCGCGCGACGTCAGATGAGAGACGACTTCCCGTTACATCCCACCGGGACGGAAGTTTCTCATGCAAGCCACAAGGCCTTTCATGCCGCCGCTTCTAGCATGCACTTCCTGGGCTCCAAGCCTGAGTCAGTGCCCCCGGCAACGACTGGCGAACCTCCATGCGGCGGGACAGACGTCGCCGTGGGTTCGGCTGCGGTCCCCGCGTAGGCGGAGGTCGCTCAGGCACAGGGCCCCAGCGAGGACTGCGGCCACCGCAGCGCGCGCTGATAAGCGCCACAGGGAGGGGAAACATGCAACGTCACGTGAACCACGCAGGACGCAGCTCGTTCACGGGGGGCCTACTGCGGTCCGCCGCCGCGGTCGTGTTGACCGCAGGCTTGGCCCTGGCCTCGGCCCAGGACATGGAGGCCTCGGGCGACCTGCGCGTGCTCGGGTTCGGCCTGCCCGACGAGATCGCCACCGTCAGGGTGGACACGTTCGAGGCGGCCTACCCAGACGTGAACCTCGAGGTGACCGAGGGCGCCATCGACCAGCAGCAGCTGCTGACGGCAATCGCCTCCGGTAGGCCGCCCGACGTCGTGTACCTCAACCGGGACGACCTCTCCACGTACGCCACGCGCGGTGCGCTGCAACCGCTCGATCAGTGCATCGAGCAGGCCGGCATCGACATGAGCCAGTTCAGGCCGGCAGCCACGCAGCCGGTGACGATCGAGGGGACCGTCTACGGCATCCCCGAGTTCAACAACGTCATCCTGATGATCATCAACACCGCCGCGCTCGAGGAGGCAGGGCTCACCCTCGAGGACGTCGACACCAGCGATTGGGACGCCATCGCCGCCCTCAACGAGCAGCTCACGACCGTCGACGGCAACAACGTCACGCGCATCGGCTTCGACCCGAAGCTGCCCGAGTTCTTCCCGCTGTGGGTGCGCGCCAACGGGGGCCAGCTGGTCTCGGACGACGGCCGCACCGCGATGCTCAACAGCCCCGAGGCCATCGAGGCGCTCGAGTTCACCGCCGGCCTCCACGAGGCGGCGGGCGGCCGCGGCCCGTTCATGGCGTTCCGCGACACGTGGGACTTCTTCGGGGCCCAGAACCAGGTGGCGGCGAACCAGATCGGCGCCTGGCCCATGGAGCAGTGGTACGTGAACGTGCTCGTCGAGTCTTCGCCGGACGCCCCGGTGGCCTTCGCCCCGTTCCTCGACCGGCAGGGCAACCCGCTCTCGTTCGCCACCGGCTCCGCCTGGGCGATCCCCACCGGCGCCGCGAACCCTGAAGCGGCCTGTGCGTGGATGGCCACGATGACGAGTGCGGACACGTGGTACGCCGCGGCGTCGGAGCGGGCCACCCTCCGCGCCGACGAGGGCAGGACCTACACGGGCACGTACACCGGCAACCTCGCGGCGGACGAGCGCATCTTCGGCGAGCTCGTCCAAGACAGCGGCAACGACGCCTTCGACAACGGCGTCGACGTCATACTGCAGGTCCAGGACGCCGCGTTCTCCATCCCCGCCAACCCAGCCGGAGCGCAGGTGCGGCAGGCTTGGACGGACGCCGTCAACCGCGTTCTCAACGGTGAGCAGACTGCCGAAGAGGCGCTCACGCAGGCGCAGGAAGAGGCGCAGGCGGCACTCGACGAGGCATGGGAGCAGTAGGACGAGCGACGCTAGGTAGTGACACGCCCGCCGGAGGCCGAGGGGGCTTCCGGCGGGCCGAGGCGCGCGCCGGCTGGGCGTTCATCTCGCCCTGGGTCATCGGCTTCCTGATCTTCACCGCCATTCCCATGCTCGCGAGCCTGTACCTGTCGTTCACGGAGTACGACGTACTGCGTCCGCCGCGCCCGGCCGGGCTGCAGAACTATGCCGAGATGTTGGGCGACAGGCGGCTGCGGCTGGCCCTGTACAACTCGTTCTTCTACACGATCCTCTACGTCCCGCTGTCCATCGCCATCGCCTTGGGGCTCTCCTTGCTGCTCGACCGCGTCACCAGGGCCGCGGGCTTCTTCCGCACGGTCTTCTACCTGCCTTCGCTCACGCCGACGGTGGCCGTCGGCGCTCTGTTCCTGTGGGTGCTCAACCCGTCCGTTGGCCTCGTGAACAGGGGCCTGGCCCTGGTCGGCATCGACGGCCCGGGCTGGACCA
>JBDZWC010000244.1:0-1634 GCA_040256005.1 Deinococcaceae bacterium
GTGGCGACATGGTGAACGAGCTTCAGGAGCTGGCGCTCGACCTGCGGGCGATTGCTGCGGCCGAGATCGAGGCGGCGTACGTGCTGGCGGTCCGCGCGTACGTGACGGGGGAGACGGACGAGGAGCCCGACCACAGCCTGTTCGGGCTGTCGCTCGAGGAGGCGCAGCCGCTCGTCCTCGAGGTGATCTCGATCGAGTGCGCGGCGTCGGAGGTCGACGCCGCGGCGGCGTAGCGGGGAGCGGAGGTGGCGGTGGACCAGATCGAGATCGTGAAGGTCGAGTACGACCCGGGCGACAAGCGCAGCTACGGCAACGTGGAGATCGAGGCGCGCACGCCGTACGGACTGCTGAGGTTCGAGGCGATGATCGGGTCCGACTCGAGCACGGAGTCGCCGAAGGTGACCCTCGACGGCGAGGACGTGACGGACGCGGTCGACCCGCCCGACCCGGGGCTGCCGCACTACTACGCGTCCGAGCGGCTCCGCCGTCTCGTCGACGAGAAGAAGCAGGCGCGCGAGGCCGTCGCGGACTGGTGCACGGCTCCAAAACGCCAGGGCTCGGGAGCCCTCGGAAGGTCGCCTTTCCGACGCGTACCAAAGACTGGAGGTGGCGACAATGCAGACGACGTTCGGCGGTGCGATGGTCTCGCGGGCGCGGCGGTGCTGGGACCTGACGGCGGCGGTGCCCGCAGAGCACGAGAAGGCGCTCTGGGACCAGGGCGACCAGCTCGTGCGGGACGCGGCGCTCTTCGGCGACGAGGAGGCCGAGAGGCACGTGGCGTGGGAGAAGGAGCGGCTCGCAGACCGCAGCGCGGACCAGCGCGAGTTCTGGGAGGTCTCCGCGGGGTTCTGACCCGCCGTAAGCCGGCCACCTCCGTCCGTACCAAAGGACGGAGGTGACGGCGATGCAGGAAGAGCTGACGCGGGACACGGTGATGCAGTCGGGCAAGACGTGGGGCCAGGTCCTCGACCAGGAGGAGCGCATCCGCAAGTTCCTCGAAGGCCAGGGTATGAACCGCGAGGACGCGGGGTTCGAGGACGTCGTGTGCCTCGTGCAGTGCCGCGAGCTCCTCGTCGAGAAGATGGCGACGGCCAAGCCGCTGAGCCGGCTCTGGGACGAGCTCTCGCGGGAGATCGTCGAGATCGAGTGCAAGCTCGCACCGCACGGCCTGGTCTGACAGACAGCGCCCAAAGCCGGCCGGAGGTCCAGCCTCCGCGCCGGTAACAGGCGTTGGAGGTGGCGACGATGAAGAAGGTGATTCTGTTCCTGGCGGTTGCGGCGTGCGCGTGCGTGGTGGGCCTGGCGCTGTTCGCGCCCGAGCCGACGAAGGCCAGCGCGGCGGTGTCGGTCACGGTGCCGGCCGTCCCGGCCCTCGACAGCCCTCCCGTCGTCCTCGAGACGGGAGCCGAGCTCCACCTGGTCCCGAGCGCGAAGCCGGCTCCGAAGGCCCGCCCCGTGGCAAAGAAGCCCGCCCCCGCCAAGCAGTGGGTGTGCGGCGAGCCGTCGGAGGTCGGAGCGGGCAACCGCGGCGTCTCGGTCCGCCCGTCGGACAAGCCGACGGTCCGCACCTGCGGCTGGCGCTGACAGCCCGTAAGCCGACCGCCTCCGTCCGTACCAAAGGACGGAGGTGACGG
>JBDZWC010000147.1:0-6084 GCA_040256005.1 Deinococcaceae bacterium
ACCCGGGCGCTGCTCGGGCCCGGTGCGCCCGCCGACGAGGTAGAAGCGCTCCCCCACGCCATCCGGTACCGCCTCCGGCACGACGGTCTGCTCGTAAACATCGTCGTCACCGTCGATGCCGACCGCGACGTGGAGTTGTGGCATGTCGAGATCGGGGAGTTGGACGGGCGCGCCCGCAGGCTGGCCGTCACCCGCGCCGCGGAGCCGGCCCTGGCGCCCGAAGGCGAGGACAGGCGTCATCCGGCGTTCGCCAAGCTCTTCGTCGAAGCGCGCGAACCCGCGCCAGGGGCGGTCGAACTTCGGCGCCGCCAACGCTCGGAGCGCGACCCCGAGGTCGTTTGGCGCCACTCCGTCATCTCGCCCGTGGGCCAGTCGCTGGCTGTGAGCGTCGAGACCGACAGGGAGCGCTTCCTCGGACGTTGGGGTGACAACGCACGACCGATCGCGTTGCGTGACGCGCAGCGTCTGGGCGGGGTCGTCTCCAATCCGCTCGATCCGATAGTCGCGGTGCGGACCGAGATCGACATCGCGCTCCATGCGACGGTGGGTCTCGCGTTCGCCGCGGCTGCAGGGCGCTCGTCAGCCGAGGTGGAGGCCGCGATCGCGTACGTGGGCACGCTAGCAGCCGTGGAGCGCGTCATGGAACGGGCGGGCGAGCGTTCGGGGCGGGAGCTGGAACGGCTTGGGCTCGACTCGACGAGATGGCGAACCGTCCAGCGTCTGCTGTCTGCCCTGGTGTACCAGCGCCCCGTGCGCGCGATCCGCGGCGAACCGCTCCCCACTGGCGTAGGCGGACTGTGGCGCTTCGGCCTCTCCGGTGATCTACCGGTCGTCCTGCTACCGCTCGCCGAGGTCCGGGTGGAGGAGCTCCTCGATCTCGCTCTGGCGGCGCAGGCCTACGCCCGCGGCCGCGGCCTTCCGTTCGATCTTGTGCTCCTCAACGATCACGACGGTTCGTACGACCAGCCCCTGGGTGAGAGTATCAGGCGCCTGATCGGGGCGCGTCACGCCGAAGGCTGGCTCGACCGCGACGGCGGCGTACGCGTAGTGCAGGGCCGAACCTTGAGCGAAGCCGAGCGCGCGACCCTGTACGCGGGCGCCCGGGTCGTGCTCGAGCCCGGCCGTCCGGTCGAGGACCAACTCGCCGGCCTGGCCCGCGTACCCGCTCCTCTGCCGCGCCTGCTGCCGGCGGGCGACGCTGTACCGTCGGTTGGCCCGGGCGCCGCAACGCAGCTCACGCCTTTCGAACCAGGCGGGCTCGATCACTACAACGGCCATGGCGGCTTCGAGGCGGGCGGCGCCGCGTACACCTTGCGCGTGACGCCCCGCGACCCCACACCGGCCCCCTGGGTGAACGTCCTCGCCAACGAACGCTTCGGGACGCTGGTCAGCGAGTCGGGTACCGCCACGACCTGGTGCCTGAACAGCGGCGAGAACCGCCTGACGCCGTGGCCGAACGACCCTCTCCTCGACCAAGGTGGAGAGGCTCTGTACCTGCGGGACGAGGCGTCGACCGCGGTGTGGAGCCCCACGCCTCTGCCCGCGCCGCCGGGCCCAGATGCGCAGTACACGGTGACGCACGAGGCGGCCGCCACCACCTACACACACGTGAGCCACGGTTTCGAGCAGACGGTACGCGTACACGTGCCGCCTCACGCGAGCGTCAAGGTCGTGCGGGTCACCGTCCGAGACGTCTCGGGCAGACCGAGGCGGGTTACTGCGACGTACGCGGTCGACTGGGTGCTCGGACTCGACCGCGCCGGTTCGGCACCGTACCTGAGGAGCCGCCACGACCCCGGCACGAACGTCGTGCTCGTCACCAACCCGTTCCACCTCGAGCACCCCGCCCGTGTCGCGTTCCTGGCGACCGACCTGCCCGTCCACGGCCTGACGGCGGACCGAGGGGAGTTCTACGGTCGGGACGGCCGGTCGGCACCCGCGGCGCTGGGGCGTATCGGCCTCAGTGGCCGAGTAGAGGGTGTGGGCGCACCGATGACGGCGCTGCAGGTGCATCTCGACGTTCCCGCGGGAGGCGAGGCCACCGCAACGTTCGTGCTCGGACAGGGCGATGACGAGAACGACGCGCGGGAGCTGGCGCGCACTTTCGTCCACCGGGACGCCGGACTGGCGGAAGCGCGCGAGCGTTGGGACGAGCTTCTAGGGCACATCCAGGTGAGCACGCCCGATCCTGCGCTCGACCTGCTGGTCAACCGCTGGCTGCTCCATCAGGTGCTCGCGTGCCGGTTCTGGGGTCGGACGGCCACCTACCAGTCAAGCGGCGCCATCGGTTTCCGCGACCAACTTCAGGACTCGCTTGCCCTGCTGCACGCCGCACCGCAGCTGACGCGTGCCCAACTGCTCCAGGCGGCCGCGCACCAGTTCCCAGAGGGCGACGTGCTGCACTGGTGGCACCCCCCGGCGGCGAGAGGCGTGCGCACCAGGATCACGGACGACCTCGTGTGGCTGCCATACGTCACCGCGCTCTACGTGGAGGCGCTGGGCGACGAGGGGGTGCTGGACGAGGAGGTTCCATTCCTCGAGGGCGCGCAGTTGGCACCAGGCGAACACGAGCGCTACGCCGAGTTCACTACCAGTGGCCTCACCGCCACGCTGCTGGAGCACGGGCTCCGTGCGCTCGACCACGCCTCCGGTACGGGCCCACGCGGGCTGCCGCTCATCGGGACGGGTGACTGGAACGACGGTTTCGACCGCGTGGGTGCTGATGGCCGCGGTGAGAGCGTGTGGCTCGCCTGGTTCCTCGTCGCGACGCTGAGGCGCTTCGCTCCGCTATGCCGGCTGAGGGGCCTGGATGCCCGCGCCGACGAGCTGGAAGCCCGGGCCCAAGCGTTCGTCATGGCCATCGAGGAGCACGCCTGGGACGGGGACCGCTACATCCGGGCCTTCTACGACGACGGCACACCGTTGGGCGCGAGGGGTCAGCCCGAATGCGACATCGACGTCATCGCACAGGCCTGGTCCGTGCTCTCCGGTGCGGGTGACATAGACCGCGCCCGCCTAAGCATGGCCACGGCCGAGGAGCACCTTGTCGATGACGAGCACGGCATCGTCAGGCTCTTCACGCCGCCGTTCACCGGCCGCGGCGCGGACCCCGGGTACATAAGGGCGTATCCCATGGGCATAAGGGAGAACGGCGGCCAGTACACGCACGGCGCCGTTTGGGCGGCCTGGGCGTTCGCGGAGCTGGGCGACGCCGAGACGGCGCACCGCCTGTTCCGGTACCTCTCGCCGATGCGTCACGCCCAGACGCGGGAGGCGGCCAGCGTCTACCGAGTGGAACCGTACGTCGTGGCGGCCGACATCGGTGGCCATCCGCCGCATGTCGGACGCGGAGGTTGGAGCTGGTACACGGGCTCCGCGGCGTGGCTGTACCGCTTCGCGGTAGAGGGTCTGCTCGGCGTTCGGCGCCGCGCCAACGCGCTCACCATCGCGCCGCGATTGCCTAACTCGTGGCCCGGCTACCGGTTCTCCTACCGTTTCCATTCGAGTCGCTACGAGGTCCAGGTGATCCTGTCGGATGAAGACGCAGAGGCCGGGGTGGTCGTAGACGGCATCGCGGTGGCTGGCGTCGCCATCCCGCTAGTAGACGACGGGGGTACGCATGACGTCCGCGTGACCCTGGCCCGTGAGGACGCCCGGGTCGCCGGTGCCGCCAGGTAGTCGAGGGTCATGCGGTCAGGCCACGGCGAAGATCATCACGGCATGGCATGCCCAGCCCAGCAGCACGAGCACATGCCAGATCTCGTGGAAACCGAAATTCCGCCACGGGTTGGGTCGTTTCAGCCCGTATATGACCGCGCCTACCGTGTAGCACAGCCCGCCCAGGGCGAGCCATGTCGTGCCAGTCCAGCCAAGCGCGCGGACGACCGGCACGATGGCACCGACGACAAGCCAACCCATCGCCAGGTAGATTCCAGTCGACAGCCACCTGGGCGCCTCGATCCAGACCAGCTTGAATATCAGACCTGCCGCTGCCATCAGCCACACGATCACGAGCAACGCCCACGCCAGCCGCGGGCTCTGTGGACGAAGCGCGACCAGCAGTATGGGCGTGTAGGTCCCGGCTATCAGGAGGAAGATGGCGGCATGGTCGAAGCGCCTCAGCCACACCGCATGCCTCTCGCCTACCCACAGCGAGTGCAGGAGCGAGCTCGCGACGAACAGGACGACCGACGTGAACCCGAACACCGCGGTCGCCAGGTGATCTATCCACCCACCCTGCGTCTGTACGACGAGCGGCACGGTCACTACCAGCGCTGCCACGGCACCGAAGATATGGGTAAGGCCGTTCACCGGCTCCCGCAAGCCCCGCCCAGACTTGCCGCGTCGGTCATCCTTCACTACACGTTCGGACGCGTGTTCCGCCACGTCCGAGTGTAAGCTCCGCGCCGTTAGGCTTTGAGCATGCGAAACGGACGATCGACAGCGGTACTCGTATCGGTCCTGTCGGTCGCGATAGGCGTGTTCGCCTTGGGAGGAGCTCCGATGAGCGTTGAACCGACCCATCTGCTGGTCGTGGACAAGTCGATGGGGAACCTCGTGGCCATTCAGCTGTCGAGCGGTCAGGTCGCCTGGACGGTGGAGGTTGGACCCGGCCCGCACGAGACCGTGGCGGTACCCCCGGAGTCGTCCCCCTCCGGCTCTCCGCTTGCGCTCGTGAGCATGTACGCGACGCGGGGCGCACGCGGGCAGGCAGTCGCGGTGGTCGACCTGATCGAACGCTCCGTCATCGACAGGGTCTCGACCCAACCTCAGTCCATGCCGCACGGCCTGGCGCTCGTGCCCGGCACGTCGCGCGTGCTCGTCACGGTGGAGGCCGACGACTCTGTCCTCTCGTTCGACCTCGCGGATCCGGACGACAGACAGGTCATCGCGACGGGTCAGCGCCTGCCTCACATGGTCGTCGCGGCACCCGACGGCTCGGCTGCCTTCGCCGCCAACATCACCGGTGGCGCGGTAACGAGGATCGATCTGAGGGACGGCACAGCGAGGTCGGCTCACGTCGGGGCGGGTGCCGAAGGCATCGCCCTCACCCAGGACGGTTCACAGGTGTGGGTCGGTAGCAACGAGGAGCACGAGGTTCACGTGTTCTCCACCGCAGACCTGCGGCCGCTCGACAGCTTCGCCACGTGCCGCGTGCCGATTCGGGTCACTCGCGTCAGTTCGGAACTGATGGCCGTGACCTGTCTCGTCGACGCTCAGGTCGACCTTCACGACGTCCAGACGCACGAGGTCGTCCGCACCGTTTCTTTGCCAGAAGGCTCGTCTCCCGTGGGCACCCTGCCCACCCCAGACGGGCGGCTCCTCTACGTAGCCGCCACGGCTACCGGGACGATCTACGAGGTCGCGGTCGCGACGGGCGAGGTCCTACGCACGTTCGACGCGGGTGAGGAGCCGGACGGCATGGCTCTCGTGACGCTGCCGTAGTAGCGGGCGCCGGGCGCTTCGGCTAGGCCTCTGCTGCCTCGTCCGACATCTACCAGGCACCTACTAAGTTCTACCGGCGTGCCACGCCGATCATCGGCCCAGCGCCGATCTTGACCGGCACGATGTCGAGGTGTCCGTCGTAGCGCAGCCACAGGTGGGTCATGACCGCGGCGGTGTAATGAGCCCAGTTCTGCCCGATCATCAACACGTACAGCGCCAACACTCCGAAGAAGACGACGTGCCTCACGAGTCTCGCTCCTTACTTCCCTGAGAGGAACCCTAGGGGCGGAGGCAGTCGCCGACCGTCGCGGACCGATTCCGGTTCTCACGGCGCCCGTGGCTGCGCGTCATCAACTCGTGCTTCGTGAACTCGTGCTTCGCGGCCAGAGGTTACGCACGTCGCAGACCCCGCAAGGCAACGGTAACGAACCGTCCCTAGAATCTCCGCTGGCCCGCGTATCCGCCCCCCAAGGAGCGCGGGCCCACGACCTCCCTATCTCGACCGGGAGTACGCGACGACGACTACGCAAACGACAAGCCCCGCCTGGACTCGCGTCCCTGACGGGGCTTCTCTTGGAGCCAACGGTCGGATTTGAACCGACGACCTGCCGATTACGAATCGGCTGCTCTACCGCTGAG
>JBDZWC010000031.1:0-10048 GCA_040256005.1 Deinococcaceae bacterium
GCGCAGTCCTTCGTTGTCGAGGCGCTCCATGACCGCGGATGGTTCGAGCCGGCCGAAGCGTGGTCAGGCGAGCTCATAGGCGAGCTTAGTACAGGCGCCTGGCCCTCGTCAGCGCGGGCACTGGTGCTTGCCAAGCTGGCACGGATGGCTGCTCACGATGGCTCGGAGGACGCCGCTACCGCCCTCTACGCGAGCGCTTACGAGGCGCTCTTGGAGGACCAGGAGAACCCCGAAAGTGACCCGGCCGCGTCGCTCGAGGCTCAAGCCGTCTGGGTTCGCTCTGTCTCGCGTGGTCTGGGCGTCCTCTCGCCCGATGCGCTCGAGAAGGAGACCACGTCAGAGCTGGCCGAGCGTGCCGCCGAGGTCGCCGAATCGCTGGTAGATCGCCTGCCGGCGCGTTTCGCGACGGACGTGCTGCGTCTCGGAGCGCTGCGGGCCGCGATCGTGGGCCGCATGGCTGGACCGGCAGCGGGCTTCGCGGAGCTAAGCGCCGTGGCCGCCGCCACACTGGCCATGCCTCCCCAGCATCCTTGGCGTGAGGTGCTGCTGCTGAACCTGGTCGGTTCAGCCTCCGCGCTCGAAGCCCTGGCGATCGCTGGTGGCGACGACCGCACCACGGCTTCCGCAGCCAAGCTGCAAGCCGACCTGCTCGGCGAGTTGGGCAGGCGTGACGACGCTTGGTACGCCAAGCAACTAGCCGTGCGGGCCTACGACGAGCGACTAGGCGAGGAGTTGGCCCAATCGGTGGGCGTGCTTGCCGGGCTGACACCTTCGAACGCCGCCTTCACTACGGCGATGCGGGCGGCCGACATCTTCGAGGCACGGTTCGAGGCCGGAGTCTTCGAGGCACGCGGTTACGCGGTCGGCATGAGGATGTTCGCAGCGGTCACGGCTTTCCACGTAGAGGACTGGACGAGGGCGGTAGAGGCTGCCGAGAGGGTGTTCGCTCTTGCCGAAGGCATGCGCCCGAGCCCGTCGGACGACCAGCTTCTGGCCAACACTCACGCCTTCTACGCCCAGGCGAGCAAGCGCTTGGGTCGTGAAGAGATCGCCCAAGCTCACGCAGGGGCCGCCCGATCACTCTACGAACGAATCGCGGCCTCGGGCTGGGAGGACGCAGAATCTGCCGTCGCCGAGGGACTGACCTATCTTCAGGGACTGTAGCGGGACAAGAATGGCGGAGTCGGCTCTTCAGGCGGAGCCTGCGCAAGTAACGCACGTCCCCTGATCTTCGCCGCGTCGCAGGACTCTAACCACCATGGTCAGCGCGCGCCACGGACCCCCGCACACGCTCTCAGCAACCACGAGTATCGTCTGGCCATGCGGAAGATCGTGGCTCAGGAGTTCATCACCTTGGATGGGGTCATCCAGGCGCCTGGCGGGCGCGAGGAGGATACTTCGCAGAACTTCCCCTTCGGAGGTTGGACCGCTCCGTTCGGCGGCAACGGCGACTCGCGGGCGAGCCAGTTCATGTCGAACGTCCTGGCGCCCGCTGACCTGCTGCTGGGCCGCAAGACGTTCGAGATCTTCGAGGGCTACTGGCCCGACCATGCCGACAACTGGCCGGGCGTCATGGACGTCACGAAGTACGTGGTGAGCACCACTCTGGACGAGGCTAGGGTCGCGGGCTCCCGGTGGCCGAACAGCAATCTGCTGAAGAGCGCCGACGATGTCGAGGCGCTGAAGCGCTCGGACGGCTCACAGCTCAAGATCTGGGGCAGCAGCGTCCTCGTCCAGTCGCTACTGGAACGCGACCTGGTCGACGAACTGGTCCTGATGACCTACCCAGTCGTGTTGGGGACAGGCAAACGACTCTTCGCGGAAGGCGCGGCACCCGGGACCTTCGGTCTACTGGACGGTGTGGTGACGTCGAACGGCGTGTACCTCGCACATTACGAGAGAGCCGGAGATGTCAGGACTGGAACCGTCGGCGAATGAGATCGTCGATCGACGGGGCCAGCGTTCATAGATCCACCTGACCTGGAGGTCGTCCCCATGGTCGAGCAGGACGACGTCGTCATGGCGGAGTTGAGGAGGCGGGTATGGAGAAGGCACCGTTCGGCAGCACAGGTCACATGAGCAGCCGAGCCATCTTCGGGGCGGCGGCTCTCTCGGGCGTCACTCAGGCCGAAGCCGACCGGGCGATCGAGACAGCCGTGAGCTACGGCGTCAACCACTTCGACACCGCCGCGTCTTACGGAAACTCGGAGGAGTTGATTGGCCCTTGGCTGGCCAGGAACCGTGACGAGGTGTTCCTTGCCACGAAGACGGGCGAGCGACAGAGGGACGCAGCTCGCGACGAGCTCCACCGGTCGCTGGACCGTCTTCGGACCGATCACGTGGACCTGTGGCAGCTTCACAACCTCGTCGATGAAGAGGAGTGGGAGATGGCCCTCGGCCCAGGCGGTGCGTTGGAGGCCGCGGTAGTGGCCAGGGATGAAGGGCTCGTCCGCTTCATCGGCGTCACCGGGCACGGGGTAGAGGTCGCCGCGCGGCACAGCGCCAGCCTGGAGCGCTTCCCGTTCGACTCCGTGCTGCTGCCCTACAGCTACGTGATGATGCAGAACGAGCAGTACGCGGCGGACTTCGAGGCGCTCGCCGCCACGTGCGAGGAACGCGGCGTCGCGGTGCAGACGATCAAGGCCATCACCCGCCGGCCGTGGGGCCAGCGTCCGCAGGACCGCCCGACTTGGTACCAGCCGCTCGAAGACCCGCACGCCATCGGGCTAGCGGTCCATTGGGTACTTGGGCGCGAGGGATTCTTCCTCAACACGGCCGGGGACGTGGATCTGCTGCCCCGGGTACTGGAAGAGGTGGCGAGCTTCGAGAGGCGCCCGTCCGACGACGAGATGCAGCGACTGGTGCGCGACGAAGACATGGCTCCCCTCTTCGTCTAAGCGAGGATCAGAACAGGTTGCGAACGGCGGCCATTGGGCCGACGGGCCTCGGCGTTACCCGTTCTGTTCGTACGCCACTCGCAGAAGCTCCTCGACCTCGTCAGTGAGCTGCTCGGGGCGCTCCAGCGTCAGCTTGTGCGAGCCCATACCGGGCCCCTTGGAAGGGACTATCAGCTCGGATTCGGGAGGTTCCGTGAACCTCAGACCCACGTCCAGCCTAGTCCGCGTCGCGGACACCGCAGCGAACTGCCTGGCGCGCACGAACGGCGTGTACCCTCCCCTGCCCTGCACGGCCACGTCGTCGCCCAGGTCCTCGATCAACGCTCGCAGCCTGTCGAAGAGCGGCCGCATGGCCTCCTTCGAACCGGAGAACTGCTGGTCGATGAACGCCTCGACGCCGGGCCGCTTCCAGCCGGCGGCTTTGGCGGCGGCCTCGGCTACGTGCCAGCGCGTGTTGACCTTGGCGCCGTGCTCGTCCTTGAGCCAGCGACGTACCGCCTTGAGATCGTGCGGGTCGATGCCGCTCTCCATCACGACCTGCACCCACTCATCGAGGCTGCGGCCGGTGCGCTCCTTCAAGTTGGCGACAGCGGCGTCCATGACGTCGCCCATGTCCCGGACGGTCTTGTCCTCGGCCATAAGTCCTCCCTGGCGTGCGCCCAGTTGACCTAGGTCGTCACAGAGTTGCTTGGACCGGCACCGGCGGTCGGCATCAACAATACGTTCCCGATCTTCTGTCCGGACTCGACGTACTCGAAGGCCTCGTGGACGTGGTCGAGGTCGTAGCGCCGGTCGATAAGCGGCGTATACCGGCCGGACTCAAGCAGTGGACATAGGAGGTCTAGCGTCTTCTGGATGTCGGATGGAAACGGGAAGCGAACCTTGGGACCGCGCATGACCGGAGCCGCCATGGCGTAGAAGAGGTTCTGGCTCCATGGTCCCAACTCTGACGAGACGTACGCGCCGGTCGCCTTGATCACGGGCCGGAACGCCATAAGGGTGAGCTTGCCCACAGCATCGAAGACGTAGTCGAAAGAACGCTCGCCCAGGCGGCTCATCCAATCCGGTTCGGTGTGGTCCAGGAGGGTCTCTGCACCCAACGCTTCAACGGCTGCATGGTGACGTTTCTGGCAGACCGCGGTCACGACGGCGCCGGTCTCCTCGAGCAATGCGACGGCAGCCGAACCTATGGCGCCGGTGGCGCCGTAGACGAGAACGGAGTCACCTGCCTTGAGCGGTACCTTGTTGGTGAAGTTCCTGGCATAGTGGGCGCCTTCCATGCTGGCTGCAGCCACCCCCAGGTCGACGCCCGCGGGAACTCGGGTGGCGGCGTCCCGGGCGGTGAGGATCAGGTACTCCGCATGGGAGCCGATCCCGACATCGTTGAAGCCCATCACCCGGTCGCCTACCTCGAAGCGGGCCGCACCATCTCCGACGGCCACGACCTCTCCAGCGAAATCGGTCCCGGTGGTGTTGCGCCTTGGCCGGGGCCAGCCCGCCATGAACCGCAGTACGTACGGGGCGCCGCGCAGTACGCCGCTGTCTGTACGGCTGACGGTTGCCGCGTGAACCCGTACGAGCACCTCTCCGGGGCCTGGGTGCGGCACCGGAAACTCCCGCACGTCCAGGACGTCCGGCGGGCCGTAGGCGCTTCGATAAGTTGATCTCATCGGACGCTGGAGTCTAGGGCAGCGGGCGTCTGCCCCAACAAGGCCGGTGTCCGACCCTGCCACTAGGTATCCTCAGCGCACATTCAGGGAGGGCATGAAGTTGAGTCGTCTAGTGGACTACCAAGACTACATAGAGGCGGCCATGCGCTCATGGCACTGCCCGGGCACGGCGGTGGCCGTCATGCGGGGAGACGAGGTCATCCACCAAAGCACCCACGGGCTCAGGGACGTGGACGCCGGTCTTCCGGTCACTGCAGACACGCGCTTCCCGTTGGCCTCGGTGACGAAGTCGTTCACGGCCATGTCCGTCGCCCTATTGGTTGATGAAGGCAAGCTCGAGTGGGACAAGCCGGTACGCGAGTACATCCCGGAGTTCGTACTGGACGACCCGTATGTAACGCAGCACATCACGGTACGGGACATGCTCAGCCACCGGTCCGGTCTGCCTCGCCACGACATGGCGGCTTGGCGTCTCGACCTGTCGCCGGCGGAGTTCATCAAGCGGATGCGGCACCTCAAGTTCAGTGCCAGTCTCCGGGAGAAGTTCCAGTACAACAACCTCATGTTCCACGCCGCCGCCTACCTGGTGGAGAGGCTGGCTGGCCAACGGTGGGAGGACTTCGTACACGAGCGGATCTTCGGGCCGTTGGGCATGGTGTCCTCCAACTTCAGGCCGGAGCCTCCGCAGGCCGGTCAGCCGGAGGCCAAGGGGTACCGCATCGAGCGCGACGAGAAAGGCGCCCCCACAGGCGTCGTCGAGACACCGATCGGGTTCCACACCGAGCTGTCGCCTGGCTCCGCAGGAGCGCTGTTCTCGACCCTCGCCGACCTCATCCGCTGGCTGCGCGTGCACGTCAACGACGGCCGTTCCGGCGAGACTCAGCTGGTTTCATCCGCCAACCTCCAGCAGATGCACCTACCGCACATGATCGTCCCGGGCGGAGGCATCTTCGAGGCGCTGTTCGGGAACACGATCTTCACCTACGCGCTCGGTTGGTTCGTCGAGCCATATGCAGGCCACACGCTGATCCACCACGGCGGCAACGTGGAGGGGCACAGCCTGATCGTCGGCTTCGTACCGCAGGAGCAGGTAGGGGTAGTAGTGCTCACCAACGCCGCCTCCATCCCGCTGCGCGACGCCCTGCTGTTCGAGAGCATCGATCGGGCCCTGGACCTTCCGGACAGGGACTGGAACCACAAGCTGCACGAGGTCGTGGACCCGCTACTGGCCGGACGGGAGCGCGGCAAGCAGACGTCTGCGGCGGAGCGCGTGGAAGGCGCACCGGCGTCGCGAGGGTTTGACGCCTACGTCGGCGAGTACGAGGCGAAGGGCTACCCGGACTTCGCCGTGAGACTGGCCGATGGCGAGCTGCAGGCGCGGCTGGTCGACAACCTGCCCTGGTCACCCTTGAACCACTACCACTACGATGTCTTCGAATGGGACCTCGCCGATTGGGAGCTGCGGCTCAAGGTCAGGTTCGCCACCAACGCCAACGGTGAGCTGGACGCGGTGTCCGTCCCTGTCGAGCCCGCGGTCGAAGACGTGATGTTCACGCGCAAGCAGCCACATGTGGACGAGGCGACGATCGCTGCGCTGGCCGGCCGGTACGAGCCCCAGGTCCCGGGCCTGACGTTCACGGTGACCACGGCCAACGGGAAGGCGTACTTCGCGTCGGATGGTGAGACCCCGCGAGAGATCAAGGCCTACCGGGTAGCGGACGGCGTGGTGGGGTTCCGGCTGGAACGGGTGCGTCTCGACTTCGACCTCGAGGACGGCGCTGTCGTTCGGCTGAACTTCAAGGACGAGGGGCTCAGCCTCGAGGCGCCCCGTGTGGCGGAAGGATGATCGAACACTTAGACCTTCTCCGCCAACATGGAGCCTGGGCGGATGAACGGATGCTGGCGGCCCTCAAGGCGGCGGCTGCCAGCTTCCCAGCGGCCGCCTTGCGGGAACAGGCACACGTCCGCGGCGCTCAGGCCACGTGGCTGGCGCGCTTGACTGGCGAGGAGCCACTTCTCGACATCTGGCCGGACCTGACGATCGATGAGCTCGAGGACGTCGGCCGGGCCCTCGACGCCCGCTGGCTTGGACTGCACGCGGGCCTTGCCGCGGATGACATCGCGCGAGTGGTCAGGTACCGGAACAGCCGTGGCGAGCAGCTCGAGACCCCGGTAGAGGACGTCCTGTTACACCTCTGGCTGCACGGTCAGTACCACCGCGGCAGGACCAACGTTCACCTCAGGGCCGTTGGGGCTCAGCCCGTCGCCGTCGATTACATCGTGTGGAGCAGGCTCGGCCGACCCTGACCTCGGCAATTACATGGCTGTAGGGTCGCTGAGCGTTCCCCAGTGATCTCAGAGCGCCCGCATCCGGTTACCCCGGGCGTTATGCTCCACCTCTGCCAAGCCCAGGGCTTCGAGGACCGGTGATACGTAGTTGCCGACCCTGCCGCGCAGGCCCTTCTTGAGCCCGTACCAACCACCTATCAGGTTGTCGGGTGAGCGCGCCCAGGCCTCGACGGTGCCGTCCTTGGCGGGCTTCTGCTCGTCGGCGTTGCCAAGCTCGACCCAGTCGCCGCGGTCCTTGAGCATTCTATGCAGGTCCTCGACTATGCGCAGGTCGTAGTGCAGGATCGTCTTCCCAACCGTGCAGACGAGCACGGGAGGGCTATGCGACTCGTCCCTGTGCATCGTGAACTGCGAGGACAAGCTGGGTGTGTAGAGGACCCACGGGTCCTCCGGCGTGCCGGAACCGCTGAACTCCGCCTGGGCCATGGTGGCGTGGATGGTAGCAGAGCGGCTGGCTACACATTCGCGGGCGGGAACCATCGCTCTTGCCAAGCTCGTCGATACCTGCGACATTCACGCATGGCCAACGAGAACGACCTCCCGCCCAAGGTCAACCTGCGCGAGAAGTTCGCGACCTTCTCCGAACGCTGGAGCCCGCGCATCGTAGGTGAGCTGAACGGCCAACACGTCAAGCTCGCGAAGCTGGAAGGCGAGTTCGTGTGGCATCACCACGAGCACGAGGACGAGCTGTTCCTCGTCGTCGCAGGCCGTCTGAGGTTGTTGATGCGCCAGGGCGAAGACGTGCGGGAGGTCGTGCTCGACGAAGGCGAGTTCGTGATCGTGCCGCGCGGTATCGAGCACTGTCCGGTAGCCGACGAGGAGGTGTACTTGCTGATGTTCGAGCCGGCCGGCACGCTGAACACCGGGAACGTGCGCAACGAGTTCACGGTGACCGAGCCGCGTCGCGCCTGACGTACGAGGGCCTCGGATGGGCCTGGCTCGGTCACGAAGGTGCCCGGAAGCGCCAGCGGCTGCAGACGTCCGCGCTGATGGTGATACTTAGTCCATGTCGATCAAGCGGCTGGACCACATCAGCGTCGTCGTGGATGACCTCGACCGGGCCGTGCGCTTCTTCGAGGCTCTCGGCATGACGATCGAGGGCGAAGCCCCCATCTCCGGGGATTGGGTGGACCAGATCAACGCCCTCCAGGGCATCGACCTCAACGTGGTGATGATGAAGACGCCCGACGGTCACGGGCGCCTGGAGCTCACGAAGTTCCATACCCCTGACCCGGTGCCGCTGGAGCCCGCGGTCGCGCCGCCCAACGCCCTGGGCCTGCGCAGCGTCATGTTCGAGGTCGAGGACGTCGACGCGACGGTCGCCCGTCTCAGGGAGCATGGCGGTGAGCTCATCGGCGAGATCGTCGAGTACGAGGGTCAATACAGGCTGTGCTACACGCGGGGCCCGGCGGGCATCATCGTCTCGCTGGCCGAGGACATCTCGGGCCGGGTCTAGGCGTGTCGGCCGGACTACCGCACTTATGACGGTCAAGAAGCTGGATCACGTGGTCGTGGTCGTCGAGGACTTGGCGACGATGACCGGGTTCTTCAAGGGTCTGGGTCTGAAGATCGTAGGCGAGGCGACCGTAGATGGTGCGTGGCTCGATGCGGTCTATGGACCCGGAGGCATCGACGCGGACATCGTGATGATGGCGACGCCGGACGGACTGGGCCGAGTGGAGCTCGCTCAGTACCGGCAGCCGCAGCCCATGACGGTGCAGCCGCGGCCAGCTCCGCCGAGCGCGGTGGGCCTACGCCGCATCACCTTCGAGGTCACCGGCTTGAACGAGGTGCTAACCCGGCTTGGCGAGGTAGGTGGGAACCTGATCGGGGACGTCGCCGAAGACGTGGGAAGGCTGCGGCTCTGCTACGTAAGGGGCCCCGAGGGGATCATCATCACGCTGGCCGAGCGGTTCTGAGAAGCAGAGCCGGCCGCCTTAGACCCGCTCTTCTCCAGCAGCGACCTGGCAGCGTTCTGTATGGCGGACCGGATGGCGTTGCGCACGGCGTAGTCGACGATCGTGGTGCCGGTCCGGCCCACCCTGAGGTTGGTCATGACGTTGGCGATGTCCACCGATACGTTGCGCTGCGAGACCTCGGAGACGCCGCGACCGATGGCCATGATCTCGGCCGTGACCGTGTCCACGAACCTGATCTCGACGGCCACACGGGCGGTGACGGTCTCCGCAGAGCCTCCGAAGATGCCGAGGACCTTCCCTCCCCCACCGGTCGTCTGCACGCCGAACTCGGACACGCTACCGAGGACCATCAGCTCGGCGCCTTCGATCCGGCCGACGGCAGCCGCCGTGTCCGGGTTCACTCGCCCCGAACGCGCGAGGTCCTGCTCCGCCAGGATCTTGTCGATCTCCGCTCGCTCGGTGATGCGGAACTGCTGGCTCTCGTAAGCCTCGGCGATGAAGATGTCGGCGACGCCGGTCCCAAGCTCGCGGTAGAACTGCTCCCCTTCACCGGAGAGGTCTACCGAGCCGATCCTCACGCTTCCCGCGCCCACGGTGAAACTGGGCACGGCGATGATGTAGCGCTGGTCCCTGGGCACCGGGTCCAAGTCGAACTCCCGCAGGTGCGCTCCGGTGTCCTCGACCTGGACCGCCGGCGCGCAGGCGGTCAGAAGGATGGTCGTGACGAGCACGGAGCGAAGGATCGGCCTCACCTTGAGGAATATAAACGTGGTCCGTGAGCAAGCCAGTCACGCGGGTTCTCGGGGCGGCACACTCTTGCTTAGGCCCTCATCGCCAGCACCACCAACACCGTTCGAATCAGACCGATGACGGGTCCGAACGGCAGGGCGAAGCCGATCCAGAAGAACATCTCGACCGGCAGCAGGCCGATGGCGAGCCAGTGGCCAACGGGACGTCCAGTCCACAAGAAGAACCCGACGACCAACTCGGCGGCGCACACGGCCGCGAAGGCGATCAAGAGGCCGGTGCTGGTAGGCAACCCCCACCGTTCGAACGGGCCGCCGCCGTAAGTCGGGAAGCCCATGAACGTCCATACGGTCTGTTCTCGCATGAAGTACCGTAGGCCCAGCAACGCTGGGACTCCGAAGCCGGGGCCGCTGAACCAAGCCAGAACCGCCGCCACCTGCGACATGCCTGACCTCCTGGACCCTTG
>JBDZWC010000031.1:10148-26227 GCA_040256005.1 Deinococcaceae bacterium
TGAACCAAGCCAGAACCGCCGCCACCTGCGACATGCCTGACCTCCTGGACCCTTGCCAGCCAGACTATAGGCAGAACTAACATCGGGCATGACGTTCAGAGCCCCGCAGGACATGATGGACGCAGTCACCGCGTCAATGCAGGAGCGCACCGGCCGGACCCTCGAGGAGTGGGTGGCGCTGGTTCTAGACAGCGGTGTCGACCCCCTGGACCAGAACGCGGTTCGTCGTTGGCTCCAGGCGGAACACGGCGTCAAGCAGAACTCGCAGTGGGCGATCGCGGACGCCGCTGCCAGGGCTGCGGGGTGGGTGCCACCGACGCTCGAGGAGTACATAGGCAGTCAGTACAGCGGGCCGAAGGCCCACCTTCGGCCCATCTTCGAAAGACTCAGAGAGGTGATAGAAGCGCTGGGGACCGACGTGAGCGTCGAGGGGCGGTCCACCTACACCCCGTTCGTGCGCAGAAGGCAGTTCGCGGCCGTGGCCGCCGCGACCAAGTCGCGGGTCGACCTGGGGCTGAGGTTCAAGGAGGCGCCGGCGTCGGTGATCCTGACGCCATCCAAGGGGCCAGGCCAGGCGACCCACAAGGTGGAGCTGACAGCCGTTGAGGACGTGACGGACGAGGTCCAGCGTCTCGTGGCCGCCGCCTACGAGCAGAACTGAGCCGATGACGGGCCCACGGCGCTGCTGCCTGCCGGGCCCAACCGCCTACCGCTTCATGGCAACAGCAGCGTAGATGTCCTTCGGCCCGTAGCGGGAACGGCGCCTTCCTGTCTCGCGGGGTACGGCCAACCCGGCGCCCTTCGCCAGCTCGGCGAAACGCGCAGGCGGCACGGGGTACGGGACCCAGGGCTGGCCGCGCCGTTGGTCGTACTCGACTAACGCGAAGGCCCCGCCGCCCTTCAGGTTGCTGGACAGCTGCGCTACCACGCGCCCCTGCGCTCCCGCCTCCACGAAGTGCAGCGAGTTCGCCATGAGGATCCCGTCAAGCTCCGGCAGGTCGAGCGGCGCGCTGAAGTCGGCCACGATGGGGAGCACGGCCGCGCCCGCCCCTTCGCCCCGCCGGGCGATGTTCCGAACGGACGGACTCCTGTCCACCGCGTAGACCGTGCCCGCGGCGCCCAGCAGAGACGCCAGCGCACGAGTGAACGTTCCCGAGCCCGCGCCCAGGTCTGCCCAAGTGCCCCCCTCTGTCACTGCGGCCGTGATCAGGTCGGCCGCTTCCGAGACTTCCACGCAGGCCGACGATATGCCATCCCCCCTACGCTCCCTGGTTCCACCAGCCCAGGACGCGCATCGCCCGTAAGGTGTTCCACCGGCTGGGCTTGCCGTCGCCCTCGTCCATGGCGAAGTGGACGCGGCCCGGGTAGGTGTTCTCGAGTAGCCAGCGACCGTCCGGCTGGCGTTTGCTCTCCACGAGGTCGATGGCTTCCTGGGCCCGTGGGTCCCTGTCGGCACCGGCCTTCCTCAGGTAGTCGAGGCCTCTCAGCACGTCGTAGTGCCACCGAGGTGGGTAGGAGAACCGGGTCCACTCGTCGCGCACGACCTCGCCCGTGGACAGGCGCCTGAACATCCGTCTCTCGAGCATGTACTCCTGGGCCCGCTGCCGCGCCTCGGTGACCGCCGGGACATCGCCCTTGGCGCGCTCGTACTCGAGGAGGCCGTCGAGGACCTCGCTCGTCGTGTGGAACGACGAGCGCACCGAGCCGTTCTCGGCCTCGCAGTTCCATCCGCCGTCCTCGAGCTGCTCGTCCAGCAGCCGGTCGACGATCCCGTCAACGTCCTCTCCGAAGTACGAGCCGAGCGCGACCGTCTTGCCGTTGATGCAGGGCTCTACCTCACCGGCGAAGTAATCCTGGCCGTCGTGGTCCCACTTGACGTTGTCCCTCACCAGGCCAACTGCACGCCTGACCCGGTCGTGCGACGGGTCCACGCCCATGTCCCGCAACAGGACCAAGGTGTGGGTCGTGGACGTCCACTCGGGGCGCAACGAGCCCACGCTGTTCCACATCCACTCCAGCGCGCGCCCGTACTTGCCAGCGCGCTCGTCTGACTCGTTTGGCTCGCTCGACTCCCACTCGGAGAGCACGGCGGGTTCTATCCCTAAGAACGAGCCCAGGTCCTCGATGGAGACGCCCTGCAGCTCGCGCAGCAACCGCCGCGTGGGAGCGTCGGGCAGGCCGTCCGGTTTCTCGGCAGACGGCAGCGCATCCCTCCCCCATCGTCCCGAGGCGTCCTGCAGCGCCAGGAGCCTGGCGCCCCAGCCTTCGTTCGCGACCCTAGCTCGCTCCGCCCAGACGCTCTCCTCGGGCTCGGCGAGCAGGTCGCGTTTCACTTGCCAACGGATCGCTGGGTCCGAGTCCAGCAGCCAGTCCATGACGGTCATGGTGGAACCTCCGATGGAGGACATGGTGTCCCTAAACCCGGACAGCGGTTGGCCTGTTCCTGGGGCGGATCGCGGTGCATCGTTGGCGGATTACTCCTGACCCTGACGCGGTCCCACGGGCGCTAGGATGTCGCACCCGAAGTCGCCGCCCCGCTCGCTTGCAGGCGTGCGGCGTGGAGGTGCCTGATGAGTTCGCAGGTGACCACAGAGCTGCTCCAAGCCTTCCTCGATGCGTTCAATAGGCATGACCTCGACGCCATCATGGGGTTCTTCGCCGAGGACTGCGTGTTCTACATGCCGCGCGGCGCGGCGCCACGTGGCGACCGCTACGAGAGCAAGGCGGCCGTGAGGGCCGGGTTGGCGACGCGGTTCGAGGGGATCCCCGACGTCCACTATGGCGACGACAAGCACTGGGTCGGTACCAACTTCGGGGTCTCCGAGTGGACGTTGACCGGCACGACGCGGACCGGGGCTCGACTGGAGGTGCGCGGGGTCGACCTGCTGGAGTTCGACAGGGGCAAGGTCGTGCGCAAGGACTCCTTCTGGAAGATCCTCGACTAGCCGCGACCTAGTGCTTCGCGCCGGGCTCGAAGCGACCTTTCCCCATCGGCTGTATAGGCTGTACAGATGAACGCCACGGACCTGATCGAACAACGCATCGCGTCCCTGCCCGACTGGCGGGGGGAGGCACTCAAGACCGTGCGACGGCTCATCCACGAAGCGGACCCAGAGATCGTCGAGGAGGTCAAGTGGATCAAGCCGTCCAACCCTCTGGGCGTGCCCACCTGGTCGCACGGCGGGCTCATCTGCACCGGTGAGGTCTACAAGGACAAGATCAAGCTGACGTTCGCGAAGGGCGCCTCGCTGCTCGACCCGGCGGGCCTGTTCAACGCCAGCCTGGACGCCGGCACGCGGCGAGCCATCGACATCAGGGCGGGCGACCCGCTGGACGCGCCTGCCTTCAAGGACCTGATCAGGTCCGCAGTGGAGCAGAACCTTCAGACCGGCCGCAGTGGCGGCCGCTCGGGCCGCTCCGGAGGACGCTAGGAGGAGGCATGGACGTTCGTGCAGACGCCGCTCTACTCGTCGGCGAGTGGTCCGGCCACAACAAGCTGTGGCTCGGGCCCGATGAGCCGGTCAGGGAGTCATCCACCAGCGCTAGCGTCACCGCCGCGGCCGGCGGCAGGTTCCTGGTGATCACCTACACCTGGACCGACCGTGGCCGGCCTCACGACGGCGTGCTGATGGTCCGCGTCGACGACGAGCCCAGCCCGCAAGACATGGTGTGGGTGGACTCGTTCCACACCATGGGGCAGTTCATGCGGTTCGAAGGCAAGTCGTCGGGAGACGGCAGCATCCAGGGGACCACCAAGTGGTCGCCGGGCAGTGGCCCCGACTGGGGATGGCGCATCGCCCTCTCCAGTGGCGGCCCCGACGACCTTCTCGTCAGCATGTTCATCGAGACGCCGGATGGCGAGGAAGCACCGGCCGTCGAGTCGCGCTTCACGCGCGTCGCTGCCTGAGTTCCAGCGCTTGATATATGGTCTAGGGCACCGCTTACCGACGGGTGTCCTCTCGTGGGTGCGCCCCACAGCCTTCCCTACCGTCGACCGATGGGAGTCCGTGTCTCATGGACGAGGGTCTGTCAGTCAACGACGCAGCCGCACCTCTGGTCCTGTGGTTGGGCGAGCCGGCATGCCACGACCCGGCGCTGGTGGGCGGCAAGACCGCGCAGCTCAGCCGGCTGGCGACCCACCATCCCGTCCCCGACGCTTTCTGCATCACCACCTTGGCCTACGCCGCGTACCGCCAACGCGACGCGATGCCGGGCGAGGTGGCGGACGCCCTGTTCCGGGCCTACCGGATGCTGTCGTCGCGCGATCGCGACGGCACGGGAGCGACTGACGCCCTTCCCGTCGCCGTGCGCTCCTCCGCCCTGGGGGAGGACGGCGTCTCGGCGTCTTTCGCGGGGCAGCACGCGACGCACCTGAACGTCCGCGATCCCGACGGGCTGCTCCAGGCGGTGGAGGGCGTGTGGCGCTCCGCCCTCGCCGACAGCGCGCTGGCGTACAGGCGGGACAAGGGCATGGCCGCGGCGCAGGTGGCTGTGGCGGTGCTGGTCCAGAGGCTGGTCGCCTGCGATGTGTCGGGCGTAGTGTTCAGCATCGATCCGGTCGCCTTGGATGACAGCCGCATCGTTGTCAGTGCCAGTTGGGGTCTGGGCGAGAGCCTGATGGGCGGCTCGATCAACCCCGATAGATGGGTGGTCGACAAGGAGAGCCTGAGCGTGTTGGAACAGACGGTGGGTGACAAGGAGACGATGACGATCACGCAGGAGGCGGGAACCCGTGAGGTCAACACGCCTCGGTTCCTGAGGCAGAAGCAGAGCCTGACCGAAGGCGAGGTCAGGCAGGTCGCCACCCTGGCCATCGAGTTGGAGCGGACGCTCGGGCAGCCGGTCGACGTCGAGTTCGCGTTCGAGGGCGGGCGACCGGTGCTCCTGCAGTGTCGACCCGTCACCAGCCTCGACGCCGCGCCGCTCGGGGTGAGGCCATGACGCAGCCGTACCGGCGCCCCGACGCGTCCGTGCCCGAGGTGCCGTCTTCCGGCACGCTGCTGCCACCGCACCTGCCCGTGCCGTGGACGGACCCCGAGGACGCGAACCGCTTCTTCGAGCGGGACCTCACTCACTTCCCCGGCCAGCTCACGACCCTCGACCATGACTTCGTCAACCACTGCGTGGACCACGGGATGGCCATGGCGGTGCGCAACCTGGCGGCCCCCGTGCGCGGCGAGATGCGCCGGTTCTGGACCCGCGTTTACTCGCTCGACGTCTTCTACTGTCCCCCGCAGGACCTACAGAACGTGTGGAACACGACGACGCGAGCGGCCTTCGGGCCCATCCTCGCGGACCTGGAGCGCCACTGGCAGGAGACATGGCTGCCTCGGATCAGGGCGAGCCAGGCGTTCTGGGACGACTTCGACCTCGGGCGGGCCACCGACGCCGAGCTGGCCGACCACCTCGCCGAGTCACTCGAGCGCATCCAGGACATCTGGGCGTTCCACTTCGAGATCGTGTACTCCGTCGGGCACGCGTGGAGCATGTACTTCGAGACGTACAACGAGGTCTTCGAGGGAGCCACGCGGCTCGATGCGATGGCCCTCATCGAGGGCTTCGAGAGCCTCACCGCGGCGGCGGGCCGGGCCATCTGGCGGCTGGCTGAGCTGGCCAGGGCTGTACCCGGCGTGGTCCCGGTGATCATGGGCAGCGAGCCACGCGAGGCGCTGGCCCGGCTCCGCGACACGCCGGGAGCCGACGTCTTCCTGGCCGGCCTGGACGACTACCTGCAGGCCTACGGCCGCCGCACCACCAGTTTCAGTCTGAGCTCCAAGACGCTCGCCGAGGACCCCACGCCGGTCCTCTCCCAGGTCAAGGACGCCCTCGCCAACCCCGAGTCGGACCCGCGGCGCCATCGGCCGGCTCGCATGGAGGATCGCGATCGGGCGATCGCCGCGGCCAGGGCGGCGATCGAGCACTATCCCAGTCAGTTCCGCGAGGAGTTCGAGCACCGCCTCAGGCAGGCGCAGGTGGCCGTGAGGCTCAAGGAGGACCACAACTTCGTCATCGACTACGAGTGCACCGCGGCCATGCGCATGGTCCTTCTCGAGGTGGCACGCCGCTTGACGGGAGCCGGCTACCTCGATCACCCCGACGACATGGCGCATCTCAAGCTCGAGGAGTTGCGGACCGCCGTGAGCGCGCTCGCCTCCGGCGCCGGGGTCTCCGACCTACGAACGCTCGTCGCCGACAGGGCGGCCGAGATGGAGCGGTTCGCGGGTGTGGAGGTCCCGGAGACGATCGGCAGCCCACCGGCGGCTCCCGCCGAGGCGCCCAAGGAAGACGACGCGCCCGAGCCGGGGACCTTCAAGGGCGTCGGCGTCTCGCCGGGCGTCGCCCGCGGGGTCGTCAGGGTCGCCCTGTCCTTCGACGCCGCCAGCGCGTTGAGGCCGGGCGAGGTGCTGGTCGCCACGTCCACGTCACAGCCCTGGACGCCGCTGTTCGCCACCGCGGCTGCCCTCGTCACCGAGGCCGGCGGCGTGCTGAGCCACATGGGTGTTATCGCGCGCGAGTACCGCCTGCCGGCCATCTCCGGCATCGCCAAGGCCACGGACGTGCTGCAGGACGGGATGGTCGTGGAGGTGGACGGGTTGGCCGGCACCGTGAGGGTCCTCCCGGAGGGCTGATCCAAGCTGACCTCTCGCCGCCACCTGAGCCTCCTCGTCGTCGGCACCGCGCTTCTCGCGGGCTCGCTCGCCCCGCTCAACTCGACGATGATCGTGGTGGCCTTGCCCGAGATCCTCGGGCACCTGGACGCGTCGCTCACGTGGGGTAGCTGGGTCATCGTCTCCTACCTGGTCGCGATGGCGGCCATGCAGCCTTTGGGCGGCAGCCTGGGAGACCGCTTCGGCCGTCGGCGCCTCGTCGTGCTGGGCCTCGGCGGGTTCCTGCTGTCGAGCCTGGCGGCCGCGGTCGCACCCAGCATCGAGGCGGTGATCGCGGCGCGGACCGCGCAGGCGGTGTTCGGCGCCATCACGCTTCCGAACGGCACGGCTCTGGTGAGGACGCTGATCCCACGCGAGCGCCAGGGCCGCGCCCTCGGCCTCATAGGCACCGGCATCGGCGCCGCGGCGGCCTTCGGACCGCCGCTGGGCGGACTGATAACCGACGCGTTCGGCTGGCGCTGGATCTTCCTGGCCAACGTCTTCGTGATCGTCCCTGCCATGGTGCTGGCGGTGCGGATCCCCCGCCAAGAGGCGGAGGGCCGCAGCCGGTTCGACCTGCTGGGCGGTGCGCTGCTCCTGGTCTCGCTCGTCAGCCTCGCCCTCGCCGCCACGGTGTGGCGGGTTCCCGACGCTCCCGCCCTCTCCACGCCGGCGCTGGCCGTGATCGGCATCGTGGCGGGCGCCTGGTTCTGGCGGCACGCCAGACGGGCGACCTCCCCGGTCCTCGACCTGGCCCTCTTCTCGCGCCGCGGCTACCTACCCGCCGGGCTCACCGTGATGTTCTCCAACATGACCATGTACACGATCTTCCTGGCGGTGCCTCTGTTCGCGGCCCAGATATTGGGCTGGCCGCCGCACCAGGTCGGCCTGGTGCTGGCAGCCATGTCGGTGCCGATGATGCTCCTCGGTCCGGTCGCCGGCTGGGCCTCCGACAGGTACGGGAACCGTCTGCCGGCGCTCGCAGGGTGCGTCATCGCCCTCGGAGGCGTCGTGCTGTTCACGTTCGTGAGCGCTGGTTGGTCTCAGGGTGACCTGCTTCTCCCCTTGATAGCCGTCGGCGTGGGGATGGGGCTATCCTCAGCCCCGGTCCAGACCGCGGCGCTACAGGCCGCCCGCCACGAGGAGGCCGGCAGGGCAGCGGGGCTGTACTCGACGATGCGCTACCTCGGCAGCATCTCGTGTTCGGCCGGTATCGCCGCTGTGCTGGGTGCAACCGCCGCTGTGCCGGAGTTCCGGTCGTTGTTCCTGCTGCTGGTCGGGGCCGCGGCCGCGGCGGTGCTGGCCGCCACTCGACTGCCGGCTAAGCGGGCCAGCGGGCAGGCCGCCGCGGTCAGCGGGACCGAGGCTCTGGCCCAAGGGAGAACGCGATGAAGGTAACCACGCGTGAGGAAGCGGCGCAGACAGGGAACCTAGAGCAGACGCTGGCGCGCCTTGGCGCAGCGTTGGACGACTACTTGCGTTTCGAGCACCCGGACCCGCTACGGTCTACGGAGGCCTGGAAGGCAACGCTAGACCGGCCGGTGCCGGAGCACGGCGTCGGCCTCGCAGAGGTAGAGCGCGAGCTCATCGAGGTCGTGATCCCGAACGGCTCGGCCATACCCAAGCCGGGGTTCACCGGGTTCATCACGACCGGCGGCACCACCGCTTCCACGCTCGCCACCACCGCGGCCAACGTTGCCTCACCGCAGCGTTACACGCTCACGGCGTTCAACTTCCTCGAGGAGCTGTCGCTGCGATGGCTGGGGCAGATGTTGCTTCTCGACGGCTTCGAGGGCGTTTACAGCAGTGGGGGATCCACCGCCAACCTG
Organism: Deinococcaceae bacterium; assembly: GCA_040256005.1. Lineage (GTDB taxonomy): Bacteria > Deinococcota > Deinococci > Deinococcales > Trueperaceae > DASRWD01. The sequence goes on from JBDZWC010000031.1 coordinate 18,625, forward strand.
CTGGCCCTCGGCGCAGCCAGGCAAAGGGCGTTCGAACAGGTGGGGCGCGACCCAGGAGCGGACGGCGTGGACAGGCCCACGGCGGTGTTCGCGACGGCCGAGGCCCACCACACGGTGCAGAGGGCAGCGGGCGTACTGGGACTGGGGCGCCGGGCGGTGCGCATCGTGGCGACGGACTCCGAGGGTCGCATGGACGTCCGCGACCTTCGTCACCGCGTACAGGTCGAGAAGAGCGCGGGCGTCCTCCCCGTCGCGATCGTCGCGACGGCCGGTACCACCAACACGGGCGCGATCGACCCGCTGCGCGAGGTACTGGCCGTGGCTCGCGATGAGGGCGTGTGGCTGCACGTGGACGGCGCGTACGGGCTTCCCGGCCTCCTCGACGAGCGCAAGGCCAGCCTCTACGACGGCCACGCCGAGGCCGACTCAGTCATCATTGACCCGCACAAGTGGCTGGGCGCTTCCGTGGGCGTGGCGGCCACCTTCGTGAAGGACCGCTCTTTGCTCGAGCGTGCTTTCACCCAGACGCCAGCCGACTACCTGGAAGGCAACGTGGAAGCCGGCGGCCAGGATGCTTCCATCGAGCACTCCATGGACCACTTCGGCATCCCGTACTTCGACTACAGCGTGGAGCTGAGCGCCCCCGCCCGCGGCGTCGTGGTGTGGGCCATGCTGCGTGAGATCGGCGTCGAGGGGATCAGGGACCGGGTGCGTCGTCACAACGACATGGCTCAGCACATCGCGGACGTAGCCAAGGGGCATCCCAACCTGGAGCTTCTGCTGGAGCCGACGCTCTCGATCTGCTGCTTCCGTTACGTGGACCCGCGGGTCACCGACCTCGATGAACTCAACGGCCGCCTCTACAGGCGCCTCGTGCGCGAGAACCGCAACCTGCCCAGCACGACGCGCGTGAACGGCGTGCTGGCCCTGCGCCCTTGCTTCATCGGCGCCCGCACCGGCTTCGAACAGGCAGAATCGCTCGTCGATGACGTGCTACGGCTCGGGGCGCAGCTCGTGGCCGAGAGGAGTTAATGATGAGGTTCCTGCAATCCCTTTTCGGCGCGGTGGTGGCCGCGGCGCTCATCTACCTGGCGTTCATCATCGGCACCGTGATCCTGAAGGTGCTGCTCGGGCTCGTTGCGATCGCCGTCGTCGTGCTCGTGATCATGCGCCTGCTGCGGCGCCGGTGAGTCGGGCGGACGTGTAACGCCGACGTAACGAGCGCTTCCCGAGGATGTCCCCTGTTCGATGTCCCAACGGCAGGGCCGGCGCCAAGGCGCTGACCGTGGACCGAACGGGAAGGACGGCTCGGGATGAACTCATCGAAGTGGCGATCTGGGACCAAGGCGGCCCTGCTGCTGGCCCTGGTGCTCTCCTTGGCGGCGTGCCAGACCGGCACCACCCCGCCTGAGGAGGAAGAAGGTTTCGGCTCGCTGGCGATCGCAGTCAGCGGCCTCCCCGCGGCCGCGGCCGCGAACGTGACGGTTACCGGCCCAGGCGGATTCAACGAGAACGTCACGACGACTGATACCCTCGGCGGCTTGCCGGAGGGCAGCTACTCGATCGCGGTTGCGAACGTGACGGCCGGCGGCGTGGAGTACGCCGGGACCGCGAGCCCGGCCAACGTGAACGTACAGGCGGACGACGTCGCCGTGACCGCGGTGACGTACACGGCGGTATCGACTGAGCCAGGCTCGCTCGAAGTGACGATCACCGGGCTGCCCGGTGGCGTCGACGCCGACGTAGACGTCAGCGGGCCGGACGGCTTCGCGGAGACGGCCACGGCGAGCGTCACGTTCGACGAGGTGGAGCCCGGCGTGTACACGGTGACCGCGGCCCAGGTGGACGACGGCGGGGACGTCTACGCGCCCACCGTCACCGGCTCGCCAGCCACGGTCAGCGCCGGCGGGTCCGCCCAGGTGAGCGTCACGTATACGTTCCTCGATCCCGCCCAGACCGGGACGCTCCAGGTCGACATATCCGGCCTGCCGGGAGGCGTGTCAGCCGACGTGGACGTCACTGGCCCGGGCTTCGCCGAGACGCTCGCGGCCAGCGAGACCTTCGCCGGGCTGACTCCCGGGTTCTACGACACCGTGGCCAACGACGTGGTCGACGGAGGCCTCACGTACACGGCGACCGTGGAGCCGTCTTCGGCTTTGGTCATCCCCGATGCCACCACGGTCGTGCAGGTCACCTACCTCCCCGTGGCGCCGAACGACGGTGACTCCGCCTCCGTTCCCGGCCTCTCGGCACGGCTCCGCAACACGGGCGGCGCGCCGGTCTCCGTCGACCAGCTCCTGTTCAACGACCCTGCCGACATCAACGTCAAGGGGCTGCAGCTCAGCGAGCGTATCGGCGAGCCGGAGGACCCGGGCGACTTCATCCTCTTCGAGTTGGTCCACGGCGAGGGCGAGGTCTCTTCCGTCGAGTTCACGCTCGAGTGCTCGGAGCCGAGCTCGCCCAGCCCGATCAAGGCGGAGCTGCGCAACGAGGACGGCGCCAAGCTTGGCACGACGATCACCTGCGGCCAGACGAAGAGCATCGCGATCCCGACGGAAGGTGGCACCCCCTCCTACCTCCTATCGATACTGCCGAACTTCACGGAGCCGTACTACACGGAGTACGTGCTGTCCATCGACGCGTTCTGCTTCCAGGCCTGCGTCTACCAGCCCTACGAGCCCTAGGCTCGCCCCACGCAGACCTGACGCCGCCCCGGCCGAGACCTTCGGCCGGGGCGGTTCACAACAGCGTCCCTGTCAGCACCAGCTTCGCCAGCAGGAAGAAGATCACGATCCCCACCACGTCCACGATGGTGGCGACGAAGGGCGTTGACGACGCCGCCGGGTCGGCGCCGAAGCGCTTGAGGACGATGGGCAGCAGCGAGCCGGTGAGCGAGCCCCACAGCACCACCCCGACCAGCGCCAGCAGCACGACGAGTCCTATCAGCGGCCACTGCGGCCCGTATGCCTCGAGGAACGCGCCCCAGATCGCCACCCTCAGGAACCCGAGCACGCCCAGCAGCAGCCCCAGCGCGAGCCCCGCGATCAGCTCGCGTCGGGCGATCTCCCACCAGTCGCGCACGGTCACCTCGCCCAGCGCGATCGCGCGGGTGACCAGCGCAGCGGCCTGCGAGCCCGAGTTCCCGCCCGAGGAGATGATCAGCGGGAGGAACAGCGCCAGCACGACGGCGCTGGCGATCTCCGACTCGAAGAGCCCCAGAGCCGTCGCGGTCAGCGTCTGACCCACGAACAGCAGCACCAGCCAGAAGGCGCGCTTGCGCACCATCTTCAGCAGCGACACCTTGAGGTAGGGCTCTTCCAGGGCGGACACACCGCCGAGCATCTGGATGTCCTCGGTGGCCTCCTCCTCGGCCACGTCGAGGACGTCGTCCACCGTCACGATCCCGACGAGGATGCCTTGACTGTCCGTGACGGGCAGGGCTGACCTGTCGTGCTTGCGGAACTCCGCGACCGCCACCTCCTGGTCGTCCGACGCCTTGAGGGACACGTAGCGCTCGTCCATCAGGTCGGCGATCTTGGTCTCGGGGTCCACTAGGAGCAGCTCGCGCATCCGCAGGTCGTCGATGAGCCTGCCGCCCGGGGCGGTCACGTAGACGACGTTGAGGGTCTCCGAGTCCTTGCCGTAGACGCGGACGTGCTCGAGCGTCCTGGCCACGGTCCAGTGCGGCTTGGCGGCCACGTAGTCCGGCGTCATGAGGCGTCCGATGGACTCCTCCGGGTACCCGAGGAGGCGCGTGGCCACGCGGCGCTCGTCCTCGTCGAGCAGGTTGAGGAGTCGCTTCGTGACCTCTCCCGGCAGCTCCTCGAGCAGCGCGGTGCGGTCGTCGGGAGACATCTCGTTGAGGACGTCGGCGACCTCGCTCTCCCCCATGCTCCGCAGCAACGCCTCCTGGTCGTTCAGGTCGAGGTACTCGAACACGTCCCTGGCGAGCTGCCTGGGCAGCACCCGGTACGCCACCGCCTCGGCGTCGTGTTCCATGTGCCTGAACACCTCGGCGAGGTCCTGCACCTGGAGCTCCGACAGCCGTCGCCTCACCTCGACGAGGCGCCTCTGGGCGACGAGCTGAGTCGTCTCCTCGGCCAGGGCCTGCGTGTCGCTTACCAGGTCAACGGGCATACCGGCCGGTATGGTAATCCGAGCACCGTCCACCGGCTTCGTGGGCAACTGCATACGGTGCAGGACGACGCCTATGAAACAATGCATTGACTCAGCGCCAGGGGCGTAACTAGTCTCGGCGCTTAGGAGGACATAGTGAAGCGTCTCGCCTGGTTGATCTTCGGCCTCGTGGCCTTGGCCTTGAGCGCCTGCGCACCGACCGCCACCGTCAAGAACGACGTGATCCCCACGCTGTTCTCGGTCACGGTGCCCGACAGCCCCGGCGGCACCGTCGTCCTGCAGGGCCGCTACTTCGGTGACGGCTTCGGCGGTCAGGCCGACAACAGCTTCATCCTCGTCGGCGCCGACGTGAACGGCGACGGCGGCATCATGGCGGAGGCCACCTCCTGGTCCCCCAACCGCATCGAGTTCGTGGCGCCAGAGCGCGCCGGTTCGGGTTTCGTGTTCGTCGTCGTCAACGGCGTGCGCAGCAACGGGCTACCGGCGAACCTGCCCTAACGTCCTCCAGCACGAGTGACCGCACGGCGGGCGGCCCAGGGCCGCCCGCTTCTCGTTGGTCGTACACTCGTCCGTCATGAAGCTGACTTCCGTCAAAGGGACCCACGACGTCCTGCCTGAGCAACAAGCGGCCTGGAGCGCGATCATCGCGGCCGCGGAGCGGGTGCTGAGCAACGCCGGCGCCGGCCACATCACGGTCCCCATGTTCGAGCACGCCGAGGTCTTCGAGAAGAGCGTCGGCGAGTCCTCAGACATCGTGGTCAAGAAGGAGATGTACGTCTTCGACGACCGCGGGGGCCGCCGCCTGGCGCTGCGCCCCGAGCTCACGGCCGGCCTCATGCGGGCGTTCTCCGAGCACGGCATGCACACCCGCCCCTCCCCGGTGAAGCTGTGGAGCTGGGGCCCAGCGTTCCGCGCCGAGAACGTCCAGCGCGGCCGCTACCGCCAGTTCCACCAGATCGACTACGAGGTCGTTGGCAGCGACTCCGCCCTGGCCGACGCCGAGGCCGTGCAGCTCATGTACACGGTGCTGGCCGCATGCGGCCTCAAGGGCCACGTGATGATGGTGGGCTCGGTGGGTGACCCGGAGGACGCCGCCGCCTACAACGCCTACCTCCGTGAGCAGCTCGGGCCCAGGTCCTCCGAGCTGTCCGAGGTCAGCCGCGAACGCCTGCGCCTCAACCCCATGCGCGTGTTCGACAGCAAAGAGGCCGAGGACCAGGAGATCGTCGCGGGCCTCGACCGCCCGCTAGACCGGCTGGGCGAGCCCGCCCGCGCGCACTTCGAGGAGGTGTGTAGGTACCTGGAAGCCTGGGATGTCCCATACGAGGTGGACAGGAGCATCGTGCGGGGCCTCGACTACTACCGGCGCACGGCGTTCGAAGCGCACCACAAGGACATCGGCGCGCAGTCCGCGCTGGGTGGCGGCGGCCGCTACGACGGCCTGCTCAAGCTACTCGGTGGCCCCGACCTCCCCGCGACGGGCTGGGCGTTCGGCCTGGAGCGCATCGCCGACGCGCTCCTCCAGGAGGCCGCCGGCGACATGACGGACGACGGTGGGCCCAGCCTGTTCCTCGTCCCGTTGGACGCCGCGGCCGTCGCCGAGGCTGCGGACCTGGCGATGGCGCTACGGAGCGTGGGCCGCGTGGAGTTCTCCTACCAGCGCCGGGCGCCGGGCAAGGGGTTGGCCGAGGCCGACAGGCGGGGGGCGACCCACGCCGCCCTGCGCGGCCAGAGCGAGCGCGACGCCGGCACGTGGCAGCTCAAGGACCTGCGCTCCGGTGAGCAGCGGCAGGTGAGCCAGGACGAGCTCAGGGCCCTGCTAGAGTCCGCGGCATGACCCGGACCCACATGTGCGGGGAGCTGCGTGCCGGTGACGACGGTTCCAGCGTCGTCCTCCAGGGCTGGGTGAACCGGCGGCGCGACCTGGGCGGCCTGGTGTTCCTGGACCTGCGTGACCGCACCGGCATCGTGCAGGTGGTGGTGGAGCCCGACGCCGCCGAGGCGTTCGCGACGGCAGAAGCGGTCCGCAGCGAGTTCGTGGTGACGGTGAGCGGCACAGTGCGCCTGCGGCCGGAGAGCCAGCGGGGCAAGACGGGCACGGGCGACGTCGAGGTGGTCGCGGTTAGCCTGACCGTTCTGTCTATCGCCAAGACGCCGCCGTTCCTCGTCGACGGCAGCGTCGACGCGTCTGAGGTAGCCGAGGACATACGGCTGCGCTACCGCTACCTCGACCTGCGACGACCGGAGGCTCTGCGGCCGCTGCTGTTGCGGCACAGGGCCACGAAGGCCATCTGGGACTACCTCGACGCGCGGGGCTTCGTACAGGTGGAGACCCCTCTGCTGACGCTGAGCACGCCCGAGGGCGCCCGTGACTACGTCGTACCGTCGCGCCTCTCGCCCGGCTCCTTCTACGCGCTGCCGCAATCGCCCCAGCTCTTCAAGCAGCTGCTGATGATGTCCGGCGTCGACCGCTACTTCCAGATCGCCAGGTGCTTCCGCGACGAGGACCTGCGTGCCGACAGGCAGCCGGACTTCACGCAGGTGGACATCGAGATGTCGTTCGTGTCCCAGGACGACGTGCTGGAGCTCAACGAGGGTCTCATGGCCCACGTCGTGAAGCACACCCTGGACCGAGAGATACGGACGCCTTTCCCACGCGTCTCCTACCGCGAGGCGCTGGACCGCTACGGCTCCGACAAGCCCGACCTCCGCTTCGGTCTAGAGCTGCGGGACCTCACCCAGGCGTTCGAGGGCTCCGAGTTCAAGGCGTTCGCCGGGGCCGTGGCGAACGGCGGGGCGGTGAAGGCGCTCGCCGTGGACTTGGCCCTGGCCGAGCCCCTCTCCCGCAAGGTCTTGGCCGAGCTCGAGGAGCTCGCCAAGGTACATGGCGCCGCCGGCCTCGCGTGGTTGAGACGCGTCCAGGACGGCTTCTCGGGACCCATCGCCAAGTTCATGGGCGACGCCGAGCGCGCAGAGCTCGAGCGCCTCGCCCCGAACGTGGGCGACATGTTGCTGCTGGCTGCCGGCCCGTGGACGACGACCTGCACAGCCGTGGGCGCCGTCAGGAGCCGCCTGGGCACGCTCCTCGACCTCAGGCCGGACGCGGACGAGCTCAACTTCCTGTGGGTCGTTGACTTCCCGCTGCTCGACCGCACCGACGACGGCGGCTGGACGTACATGCACCACCCGTTCGCCAGGCCCCATGACGACGATCTGTACCTGCTGGAGTCGGACCCCGGCGCCGTCAGGGCGTACGCCTACGACATGGTCCTGAACGGCAACGACAAGGAGCTCAGCGCAACGTGCTGCTGCAAGGATTCTGGAAGAGCAAAGTGTGAACTTTTATAAAGACTTATTACACTTCTCTTGTAAACCAAGAAGGGAGCCATCTCGATACCCTCCAGCCACGGTAGAAGCAGCTGGGAGGGCAATCACGCCCTTGTTGCTCACAAAACTTGCAATGAAA
>JBDZWC010000148.1:0-6066 GCA_040256005.1 Deinococcaceae bacterium
ACAAACGCCCCTGCCCCGGCAACGGCCATCCCACCAAGTATCAGGAACGCCCCTCGATATCCTCCCGTGGCATCGGCCAAGATCCCCGTCAATAGCGGTCCACCCACCGACCCGAGTGTCACGATCAGCGAAACGACTCCCATGATCATCGCGTACGAGCCGCGTCCGAAGTAGTCGGCCCGCATGGCGCCCATCAACGGCCCTCGTACGCCCCAGCCAAGTCCATGCAGGACGGCGGCCAGCACCAGAGCGGCGGAGGAGGAGGCGAAGGCGAGGATGACGATGGCCGAAGCGTGACCCACCATGCCCCAAGCGGCCAGGTAGCGCTTGTCAACGCGATCGCCGAAGTAGCCACCTATGAGTTGTCCCAACATGGAGGTCGCGACCATCATCGTGAAGATCGCAGCTGCCAGCGTCACGCTCAGCGACAGCTGATCGCGCGCGAACACGACGAAGTGCACGCTGATAGCGGAGACGATGGTCACGCCCATCGTGTGCCCGAACGACAGCAGCCAGAACTCCTTGGACCTGAGGGCGATCCCTAGTGACGTGGAAGGAAGGGGGACCCGCACTTCGGGAGCGTCGCTCACATCGGAGCCTGTCCCGCCGTCGGGCAGCAGGCCAAGGTCCTCGGGTTGACGGAACATCAGTCGCGAGGCGGGGATGCCAACCAGCAAGACCAGGACGCCAGAGCCGATTGCCGCCGCTCGCCAGCCGTACGCCACCATGACTAGGGTAACGAGCGGGATCGCCAGGCCACCGATGGAGAGGCCCGTGGCCATGAGCGAGTGAACGCGCGCCCGGTAGCGCTCGAACCAGTTCACGAGCACCGTCGTTAGGGACAGCCAGCCCGCCAGAGAGGCGCCGACGGCCATGAGCAGGAAGGCCGAGATGAACTGCGCCAGGCCCGGAACGAAGCCGAGCCACACGAAGCCGCCGCCCAACATGACGACGCCCACCAGCACCACGCTGCGCGGAGAGAAGCGCTGAAGCAGCCAGCCGTGTAGCGGTCCGAGTAGGGCGCTCTCGGTGCGATGAAGTGAGTACGCCAGCGAGATCGTGGTGCTGCTCCAGCCGAACTCACTCATCCAGAACGTCGCGTACACGCCGTAAGCCTGCTGGAACAGGGCGGCTACCAACGCTTGGAGCACGACGGCCCCGCCGACGACCTTCCATCCGAAGAAGCTGAGCTTCCGCGTGGACGCGCCCGTCATGACCCGGGCGCTCACGGGACGGTCTGCGGTGCGGTCGTGGAGCGGTCCCTGGTGCTCAGGGAACGTCAGGCGCCCCAGACACGCCTGAAGACCCTTAAGAAGTTGCCGCCGAGGAAGCCCTCGACGGCTCGGTCGTCGTAACCGCGAGCGTTCAGAGCGTGGATGAGGTTCCACACCTGCGAGTAGCTGTTGAAGTCGGCCAGTGCTCTCTTCGGCGAGCGCCGGTCGCCGCTCACATGCTTGGCGTACTCGGTGCCCATGGGCAGCAGGTCGGTCTGAGCCCATGGGTCCGGCACCAAGTCCTCGTAGGTACCGAGGCTCATGTCGGTGCCGATGCCCACGTTCTCGACGCTGCCTGTCAACTGCACCACGTGGTCCACGTGGTCGATGAAGTCGGTGAGGGTGGGCCAGTGCGTGCTGCCCTCACGGAAGCACAGTGGGCCGAACGGTGCCAGACCGATCACGCCACCTCGTTCGGTGCAAGCGCGGATGAGGTCGTCTGGGATGTTGCGCGGCGAGTCCACCAGCGCCTTGGCGTTGGAGTGGCTGAAGACCACGGGAAAGTCGCTGGCATCGATCATCTCGTGACATGAGCGATAGCCGACGTGCGAGCCGTCGAGGACCACGCCCAGCCGGTTCGCCTCCTTCACGAACGCCCGGCCGAGGGCGGTAAGTCCACCGTCGGTGGGCTCGAGGCAGCCGCTACACAGCAGGTTCGCCCGGTTGTAGGCGGGCAGCATCATGCGCAACCCCAAAGCGTGGAAGGCCGCCAGGCGGTGAAGCTTCCCACCTAGCCACTCACCGCCCTGCGCGTGTAACAGCAACGCCGCTCCTCCCGCACGCTTGGCAGCCCGGATGTCCTCCGTCGTCCTGACCAGGCGCACGTTGGGATGCAGCGCGTCGGCCAGGTGGAAGCGCATGACGTTCTCCAGCGCTTCGTCCAAGTCCTGGTAGACACCGCAGGCCGTGACCGCGTAGCAGGTGACGCCATGGCGGTGAGCGTTCGGGTAGTCCGCATCGGGCCAGGCCTGCATGCAGGCGTCGATGAACACGTAAGGATGTTCGTGCTCGAGGATGGCGTGGAAGCCCTTGTTGCTGCGCAGCGGCTGCTCGCTCATTGCCTCTCCCCTACGCGATGGGCGGCCGCCGGCCGTGCCAGTCGGTCGCGCTCTGGAACGCATGTCCCACTCGCAGAACGGTCGATTCGTCGAAGAGCCGACCTGCGATGTGGAGCGACACCGGCAGGTTCTCGTCGTCGAAACCCGCCGGTACGGTCATGGCGGGAGTGCCCGCCAGGCTGAACGCGCGCGTGTACTGGCCGGCAGCCTTGCCGATGCCGTAGATCTTCTCGAGAGCCTCCGCCTTCGTCTTGATGGGCGGCCTGTCGACGATCGGCACGGCGCCACCGGCGGACCCGGCCCCTATGAGCACGTCCACGTTCTCGAGCGCGTCCAGGACCTGCTTACCTATGACGACGCGCGCTCGCTGCGCCAGCGAAGCGAGGCCCGCGGGAAGGATCGTGCCAACCATGGAGCTCACCCGTGTGTTGTAGTCGAAGTCCATGTACCGCTCGAGAAGGTTGCGGCGGTGGTAGCTGGCCGCCTCCGGCTTGGTGAGGCCCGGAGACACGAAGCGCGTCTCACGCATGAGTGGGAGGCTCACCTCGCTGACCAGCGCTCCCTGAGCCTCGAAGAACTCGATTGCCCTGGTGACGGCGGCCAGCGCGTGTGGACCGGTGATGTCGTCGCTGTACATCTCCTTGACCACTGCCACACGCAGGCCCTCGAGTGACGTGTCATGAACCTGCTGCGAGTAGTTGGGCACCGGCCTGGAACTCGTCGTCGGGTCGCGCGGGTCACGTCCGGCGATCACTTCCAACACGGTCGCCGCGTCCTCCACGGTCCTGGCCATGGGCCCAACGCAGTCCAAGGTCCACGCCAGCGGGAACACGCCGTCACGGCTGACCCGTGACCAAGTGGGTTTGAATCCCACCACGCCACATGCCGTGGCCGGCCCACGGATCGACCCTCCGGTGTCGCCGCCCAGCGCAGCGCTCACAAGCCCGGCGGCCAGCGCCGTGGCGGAGCCGCTCGAGGAGCCGCCGGGGTTTCGTTCCAGGTTCCATGGGTTGCGCGGCGTCCCGTAGGGGAAGTTGACGGTCGGCCCCATGTGGAACTCGTGCGTGTTGAGGGTACCCATGAGCACGGCGCCGGCTGCCCGCAGGCGCGCCACGACAGTCGCGTCCCTGCTGCCCACGTGATTCGCGTAGACCTTGGAGCCGCCCGTCACGCGCATACCCTGGATCTGCATCTGATCCTTGACCGCCACCGGGATGCCGTGCAGAGGGCCGAGGTACTCACCGGCGGCGATCTCCTCCTCGGCCCGGCGCGCCCTCGCCAAGGCCGACTCGGCCGCGACCGTTATGTAGGAGTTGAGCTTGGCGTTGTAGAGCTCGATCCGTTCCAGGTACAGCTCGACTAGCTTGACCGGTGAGAGATCGCCGGCGCGGATCATGCGGCCCTGCTCCGTCATGGACATGAAGGCGAAGCGCTCGTCAAGCATCGTCGCCTCCCGCGTAGCCGACCAGAACGGGCCACGGCTCGTTCTGCAGATCGCCGTACTGCTCCATGTTGGACAGTCCCTCTATCAGTGCGTTCAAGCTGGCCGTCACCTCGACCAACTCCTCTTCGGGGATCACGTAGCCCTGTTGCTTCAGCAAGAAGCGAACCTGCTCGAGGTCCAGGTCCGTTGAACTGGAGTCTGGAATCGTGCTCACCCCTCGTCTCCTCGCGGGTTCTCGATCACCTCTGAGACGGCTCCGTTGCAGAGGATGTACGCGTAGTCGCCAGGGTTCACGCGCGACGTCACGCCGCGCAGCATGATCAGGATCGTCTCGTCGTAGACGGCTTCCAGCTCCTCGAGCACCTCAAGCGTATGCGGCGAGTAGACGCGGCCGAGGACCGTCCCGCGCGGCACGGTCTGGCCCAGCTGGTCGAACCCCACCTCAGGCACGAACAGGCCGCCGTGGCGCGGGGCCAACAGGGTGCGGGCTCCGCTCAACATCACCTGCCGGCGTGGCAGCACCACCTCGCCGTCGAGCATCCCGAGGTGGACGAGAACGTTGCGCACGCCCACGAAGCACCGGTCTATGTAACCGGCGGGGTCCGCCACGTTGCCGCCCCACTGCGCGATGACCGCCGGGATGTCCAGGCTCTTCGCGTACTGGCTCAATGTCCCGTGCTGCTCCGGTTTGGGGGCCGTGTACATGAGCTTGTTCCCGCAGATGATGGATAGCTCGGTGGAGCGTCTGCCTGCCGAGCTGTCGTCCTTCTCGAGCAACACATAGTCGATGGCCGTCTCGGAGTTGCCGCAATGGAAGTCGATGAGGGCGTCCAGACCCGTCACGAACTCGGTGCTGATGACGTGGGCGATCTGCTCGGTGAGCCAACCGCGCGGGTTGCCGGGGAACACGCGGTTGAGGTTGTTCTTGTCCGTGTTCATGCCCTGGCCCGTGGCGCGGGTGTACGACTCGAACGCGACCGGGTTCCCCACCGGCATGGCGCGGATGCTGCCCCGCAGCTCGTTGGGATCGATACGTTCGAGGACGGCCTTGATCACCTGCACTGTGAACGCTTCGTCGCCATGCGAGGTGCTGAACAGCCCCAGGGTAGGTCCGGGACTGGCACCTTGGAGCCTGTGTATCGCGAGGCTCAGGGTCTCACCGGAGGCGCGGGTGGTGACCGGCGCCCAGCGCATGGAACGCCCTACGCCAGTGGTCGGGTTCGGTTGGGTCTGGATCATCGTGCTCCTGTCAGGAGGGCTAGGTAGTTCACAAGGTGGGGTCGAAGACGTCGCGCAGCCAGTCGCCCAGGAAGTTGACCGACAGGACCGTCAGGACGATCGCGAGCCCCGGGAAGGTGGGCAGCCACCAGGCGAGGACGAAGTACTCGCGTCCGGTGGCCAACATCGCGCCCCAGGTGGGGATCGCGGGCGGGATACCAAGTCCGAGGAAGGTGAGGGACGCCTCGGCGATGATCACGGTGCCCAGCTGCAGGCTGCCGATGACGATCACCGAAGCGATCACGTTGGGCAGGATGTGCTTGAGCATGATCAGCAGCGAACGGGCGCCCAGAGCTTTGGCCGCGGTGATGAACTCCAGCTCCCGCACTGACAGCACCTGCGAGCGCACGACCCGGGCGTACTCCACCCAACCTGTGATGGTCAGGACGAGGATGATGTTGCCGAGGCTCGCGCCCAGCATGGCCATGAAGATGATGGCCAGCAGCAGGAACGGGAACGCCAGGAAGACATCGACGATGCGCATGAGCACCGTGTCGACGCGCCCGCCGACGAATCCCGCGATCAACCCGAACATCGTGCCGAGCGTGCCGGCCAGCAGCACCACGGACACGCCTACGAGCAGCGATATGCGGGTGCCGAAGATGACGCGGCTCAGGATGTCACGTCCCAGTTGGTCGGTCCCCATCAGGTGATCTGCAGTGCCCACCTTCTCGCCTGAGGTGGTCCAGACGGGAGGCACGAGCCGCGCCCTCAGATCCTGCTTGGCCGGATCGTGGGGCGCGATCTGCGGCGCGAAGACGGCCAGGACGACAAGGACGAGGAAGATGATCGCGCCGGCGGTGGCAGTACGGCTGCGTAGCAGCGCCTTGAGGCCGGGACGGCCCCGGGCGGCGAGCCTCGCTGCCTTGGGTGCGGCGGCGTCAGTCATAACGGATCCGCGGGTCTATGAGTGCGTAGAGCAGGTCGATGGCGAGGTTCAGGAATACGAAGGTGACTGCGATGATGAAGACGCTCGTCTGCACCACGGGGTAGTCGTAGCTGTAGATGGACT
>JBDZWC010000245.1:0-1609 GCA_040256005.1 Deinococcaceae bacterium
GAAGATCCAGAACGTGTAGCTGTTGAACAACATGCCAAGCGTCCGACGCGGGTGGAGCTTGCGCCGCTCTTTCCTGAGGTCGGGCGAACGATAACTTCATGCCGCATGAGGGGACGTGAGAGCGGGCGAGGCGGGTGCGTCTCCGTGGCGCGGCGGGCTGCACGTTGGCCGGCGCGGCGGGACGCCCACTGGTAGCGAGCCGGGCGGGACCAGGACGAGACGGGTCCGCCCCGTCAGCGCCGACCAAGCCACCGGTTCGCGGCGTGTATCATTCCTTCTCTACATCGGACGCTCGGGGCCTCGGCGCCGAGCGGATGCCGCGGGAGTGTGACGTGCCCAAAGAACCCATCCAGATGACCGCCAAGGGTCTCGAGAAGATCAAGGAAGAGCTGCGCTACCTCAAGGAGGAGAAGCGCCAGGAGCTGGCCGACTACATGGGCGCCGCCCTCGCGGACGGTGACCTGCGCGAGAGCGCGGCCTACGACGAGGCCCGGCTGTTGCAGAGCGCCAACGAGGCCCGTATCGCTGACCTCGAGGAGCTCGTGCACCGCGCCGTGGTCGTCGAGCGCGACGAGGAAGACGCGGTCGCCGCCCTGGGCGCGAGCCTGGAGCTCGAGGACGACAAGGGCGAGCGCCAGACGTTCCACATCGTCGGGACGCACGAGGCCGACATCTTCGAGAACCGGATCTCCGACGACTCCGAGTTCGGCCAGGTGCTCATCGGCAAGCGCGCCGGCGACGCCGTCAAGCTCAACGGCGGTGCGGTCTCGTACAAGGTGGTCTCCGTTAGCTTCGAGTAGGCGACGCATGCACGACGGTCAGGTCCGGACCGACGCGGACCTGGCAGGCAGGCTGATCGCCTCGCAGTTCCCACAGTGGCAGCGGTTGCCGATCACTCCGGTCGAGTCGTTCGGCACGGATCACGACGTCTATCGCCTGGGGGAGGCACTCTCGGTTCGGCTTCCGGTCATCGCGTGGGCGATCGCCCAGGCCGACAAGGAAGCCCTGTGGCTGCCGCGGCTGGCGCCCCACCTGCCTCTGCGCGTCCCGCTCACCCTGGGTATCGGTCAGCCCGAGTCCGGCTACCCGTTCACCTGGTCCGTCACCGAGTGGCTGGCCGGCGAGGACGCGGTGAACGGCGACCTCGACCTGACCCGAGCCGCTGAGGACCTCGCTGGCTTCGTTTCAGCCCTACGCGCGGCTCCCACGGACGGAGCGCCAGACCGCCCACCCGGCGCACGCGGCAGCCCGCTGGCCGAGCTGGATGCGAACATGCGCGACGCGCTGGCGAGGCTCGGCGACCGAGTCGACCGGACCGCAGTTGAACGCGTGTGGGACGAGGCCGTGGAGGCCGAGGCGCACCACGGGCCAGAGGTCTGGGTCCACGGCGATCTGTTGCCAGGCAATTTGATCGTCGCGGGCGGGCGTCTGACGGGCGTCATCGACTTCGGGGGCCTCAACGTCGGAGACCCGGCTTGCGACCTCCAGCCGGCGTGGTCGCTGTTCGAGGCGCGTAGCCGGGAGGTCTACCGCGCGGTGCTAGGCCCAGACGAAGCCGCCTGGCTAAGGGGACGCGGCTGGTCGGCGGTCCAGGCCGTGATGGCGCTGC
>JBDZWC010000032.1:0-26075 GCA_040256005.1 Deinococcaceae bacterium
CGGCTCGGCGCCGGGTTCGATGACGCCCGAACCATCGTCCAGGTAGACCTCGACCGTTATCTCGTCGTGCACTTCGGGCGTGATGGCGGCCGGCTCGTTGGCGAGGTAGAAGATCTCGTCCGAGTGGCTGTCGAAGCTGTCGCCCTCCTGCAGGTAGTCGCTGATGAACCCGTACTCGCCCGTCGTCTGCCAGCGGTAGAGGTACGCGCCGCCGTCCAGAGGCTCGTCGATGACGACGTTGAACACCTGGCTGGGAGCGACGAGGCGCTGGACCTGACCCTCGTGCGGGCGTATCTCGGCCCGGGTCTGGAGCCGGATGGGGTCGTAGGTCTCGGCTGGCCCGTTGCTGCCCATGTCGTAGAGCATCGCGACGATGTCGGCGCTGCTCATCAGGGCGTCGACGACCGCCAACACACCGGCCGCCTTGGCCATGGTGCCCATGTAGGCGCGGGCGCTCTGGAGACCGCTGGACGATGGTGCCGGTAGATCGAGGCTCTGTCGCGTGTGTTCAACCAGCTCGTAGAAGTAGGTGCTGTCGGAGCCCAGCGCGGCGCGCTCTATGGCGGCGGTCATCGCCTTCGCCCTGTCGCCGCTGATGGGGTTGGTGATGCCGTCGGCGGCCAGGACGGGGGCGGACGCGGCCCTGACATCGGCAGAGTGAGCGGCGACGTTCGCGTACGCGACCTGACTGGTGACGCCGAACGCCATCGTCGACATGAGCGGGAAGAGGAGCGACGTCCACCAAGTCTCCCGGCTCAGGTCGTCCAGGATCGCGTCCCACTGCGGGCGGTAGGGGAAGAAGCGCGAGTCGGTGAAGATCGGCGGCGTGGCTCCCGGTATCAACGATGGGGCCAGCAGCACCGCCGTGTAGTAGGTTCGCGTGCTGCCTTCCAGTAGCGGGAGTGCGACGCTGTCTGACTCGATGGGCTCGAGCGGCGAGCCCCCTCCGCCCAGCGCGTCCTCCAGGGCCAGGAACAGGTTGATCGAACGTGTGGGTGGCACGCTGACGGCCTCCCCGACCGCCCGGCCGTTCGACAACATGGTGACCGGCCCCTCCTCGGACTTCACGCCGGTCTGGTAAAGGAGCAGGCGCGCCGGCCGGCGTAGCGTGTTCTGTACCTTGACGCCGAGCCCATCGTCGCTGATCAACAGGTCGAAACCACCGCGAACGCCGGGATCCGTGATGATCACGTTGCCGCTCCCCTGGACGTCATGCGGCAAGGCGGGTGGGCCCGCCAGGGCCGACACCTGCGCCGCAACGGCTTCGCGCCGCGCTGCGATGGCGTCGCGCGCGGCCAACACGGCATCGACGATACGCGTGTCGCCGGTCGCCAGGGCCCGTGGCTCGCTCGCCAACACGGTGCCGACCTGCGCCGCAAGACCAGGCAACACGACGTCGGCATCCACCAGGTCGAGAACATGGCGGGCGTCATCGGACATGGATGGCCCACCCACGGCCAGGTACAGGAGGGCGGCTGCCGTGGTACGTGCCGAAACGTCACCGGTGGCAGCGGTATCGAGGAACCCCATGAGCACCAGATCACCGGCCTGATCCGTGACGGTCACGAGCCCGTCACCGGTCTTGGCCATCGGCACCGCGAACGTACCGTCCGAACTGACCTGAGAGCTCCCGAAGGGCCCCCGCGCCACCAGTTCCGTCAGGTCGAGCGCGCTCCCCGGCGGCAACACCACCTTGCCTTCGATCTGCAGGTCCGCCACCGGGCCGGGCCCGGCGCCGCAACCGGTCACGACCCACAGCGCCAGGCTCGAGCACAGCGCGAGCAGCACCGACCTGACGCGCGAAGGATGACCCCGTGGTCGGAACGCGAGGCGTGCAGGCATGTTTCCTCCTGCGGTCAAGGCTGCCACGCCCCCGCTTAACCAGCGCTTAGCTGCCTGGTTCCCGCGGGCGAGACCAGCCCCCGCGTGTACGCTCGCTAGCGTGATGAACGCAGGACAGGTCAAGGCAGCGGTCGCCACATTGGGCTTGCCGGCCGGCCACTGGGCCGTGCACGCCAGCGCCGTGCTGGTGCTGTATGGGCTCATAGACGCGGCGGGAGACGTGGACGTGGTCGCGCGGGGCCCGGCGTGGGATCGTGCCACGGATCTCGGCACCCCCAAGCGAGGCAAGGAGGACCTGTGCGTGAGCCTGCCCGGGCTGAACGTAGAGGTGTGGTCCGGCTGGATGGGCGAGGACGTGGACGCCCTGATCGACGGGGCGGTCGAGGTAGCCGGCGTGCCCTGCGTCGACCTCCGAGCGGTGCTGCGTTTCAAGGAGACCGCGGGCCGGCCCAAGGACGCGGCTCATCTGGCCGTTCTGCGGCGGCACCTGGAGGCCGAAGGGCGTAGCCGCTCCAGCGAACGCTCGGCCGGGCGGCGACAACGGCCGAAGCGGCGTTGACACCTCGAGAGGCCGCTGTTATTCTCCCGCGCATGTTCGTGGTCGCCCTGAACAATCCCGACGACGATCCCGCGACGAGGAGCCTCGGGGCGTAGCCGCGTACCACCCAGCACGACACGGACCCCCGAGCCACCTCGGGGGTCCTTCCTTTAGGAGGCACCGATGACTACGTCCACGACCCATGAGCCGGCCGACCAGGCGGGGAGGGTGCTCGTCTCCGACCTGGCAGCCCGGATCGGTGACACGGTCCGGCTGCAGGGCTGGGTGCTCACGCGCCGCGACCTGGGCGGCGTGGGGTTCCTGCTGCTGCGCGACCGCAGCGGTGTCGCGCAGTGCGTCGTGGAGCGCTCCGTACTGGCGGCGGCTGGCCTCGACGCGATCCCTCTTCAGGAGAGCTTCCTCTCTTTGGAAGGTCGCGTCGCGGCTCATGGCAAGGCGCCTGGCGGCGTGGAGCTGCACGTATCGCGCCTGGAGGTGCTCAGCCCCGCGTCCGATGCCCCACCCGTCGAGCTGGCCAAGGAGGAGTGGCACGCGAACCCGGATACGCTGCTCGCCTACCGCCATGTGTCGGTGCGCACGCCACGCACTCGGGCGGCGTTGAAGGTCAAGGCGGTCCTGGTACGTGCGTTCCGGCAGTACCTGGACTCGCAAGGGTTCACAGAGGTGTTCACGCCCAAGCTGGTCAGCGCCGGCGCCGAAGGCGGCGCGAACCTCTTCGAGGTGGACTTCTACGGCCAACGGGCGTACCTGGCGCAGTCGCCTCAGCTCTACAAGCAGATCATGGTGGGCGTCTTCGAGCGCGTCTACGAGACGGCGCCCGTCTACCGGGCGGAGAAGAGCCACACGAGCCGGCACCTCTCCGAGTACCTGTCCCTCGACGTCGAGTTCGGGCCGATCGCTGACGAGGAAGACGTGATGGCGCTGCAGGAGGCGACGGTCAAGCACATGATCGCCACCGTGGCGGCCAGTGCGTCGAACGAGCTCGCCTCGTTCGGGGCCGAGCCGCCTGACGTGCAGGTCGCCATCCCCCGTATCCCGCTGTTGGAGGCCAGGCGGCTGGTCGCGGAGCGCTACGGTCACGAGACCGGCGGCAAGGACCTCGACCCGGAAGGCGAGCGGCTCATCGGCCGTTGGGCGCTGGAGGAGCACGGCTCCGACTTCGTGTTCGTCACGAAGTTCCCGCAGGCGGCTAGACCGTTCTATACGTACCCGGAGGAGGGCGGACTGACGCGCGGCCTGGACCTGATCTTCCGCGGCGTGGAGATAACGTCGGGCGGCCAACGCGCGCACCGTCCCGAGGTCCTCGTGGCCGAGCTCGAGAAACGCGGCATGGACCCGGCGGAGTTCGCGGACTACCTCGACGTCTTCAAGCACGGCATGCCGCCACACGGGGGCTTCGCCATCGGCGCCGAGAGGTTCACGGCCCTGCTGCTCGGCATACCCAACGTCCGGTTCGCGCGCGCCTTCCCGAGGGACTCCCAGCGGCTGAAGCCGTGAGCGTGCGCATGGCTTGACGCTGCCTTGACGCCCATGGACTACGTTCTTCCCAGCTAGCGCTCTTGGCGGTACCTAGAAGGAGGAACCATGAGGCAGCGGAGGACCATCGCTCTTGCCGTCCCGGCGGCGGCCCTGGCGCTCTCGGCCTGTGCCCCCACCACCACCGGCGGTGGAGGCGAGGACACCGCAGCTCTCACCGCGCCGTGCGTCCAGACGCCGCCTCCCACGGTCGCTATCGTCGATTTCCAGAACACCACCGGCACTTACGGGCTGACGGTCGTCGGCGTGGAGGAGGCGGCCTCCGCCCGCCTGATAACCCTGATGAAGGAGTCGGGCTGCTACGTCGTCGTCGAACGCAGCGAGCTGCTGACGATCATGCAGCAGCAGGGGCTCGAATCGATGGACCCGGTCGACCTGGCCAAGGCGGCTGGGGCTGGCTACGTGGTCACCGGAACCGTCACCAGGGCCACGATCGCCGAGCCGGGAGCCAGCCTCTTCGGCATCACCTTGGGCGAGACGCGGGCGGACGTGGAGGTCGATGTCAGGGCGACCGACATCATCACCGGCGAGGTCATCGTGTCCATGGCCGGCACCGGTACGGCCAGCAGCCCCAACATCGCCGTCAGCAGCATCCCGAGGGTAGGTACGATCCGGTACGACGACCCCACGGTAGGTCCCCTGCTCGCTGACGCGGCGCAGGCAGCCGTCACCAAGGTCGTCGCTGCGATCCGAGCCGCCTTCTAGGCCGGCGTACGGGGTCGCATCCCAGGCGACGACCGCGCTTCTAGGGACGGCCGCTGCGACGGCGGCCGGTCGGGCTATGCGCCGTGAGGCCGGAGCTCAGTCGGCCACCAGCAGGTCGACCACTCCGGACGCCAACACGGCCACGGCCACCTCCAGGCCACGCTCGTCTATGTCGAAGTGCGGGTTGTGGTGCGGCCACGCGGTGGACTCGCCCGAGCGGGTGCCGACGAAGAAGTAGACGCCCTTGGCCTGCTGCAGCCACAGCGCCATGTCGTCGCCACCCATGATGGGTCGCTGCTCGACGACGTTCTCCTCGCCCACCACGCCCGCGGCGACGCGCCTCAGCCTCTCCACGGAACCGGCATCGTTGACGACCGCCGGCGTGCCATCGAACCACTCGCTGTCCAGGCTCGCGCGGTGGGCCCGGCACACGGCGTCGGCGACCTCGAGGACGCGGGCGCTCAGCCGCTCCCGCGTGGCGGCGTCGAACGTCCGAAGCGTGCCCTTGAGCTCGACCTGATCCGGGATGATGTTGTAGGCGGTGCCGGCGTGGAAGCTGGTGATGCTGACCACGGACTGGTCCACCGGCTCGGTCTCACGGCTGACGAGCGTCTGCAGCGTGGTCACGACCTGAGCAGCCGCCACGATGGGGTCGATGCAGTCGTGCGGATAGGCCGCGTGCCCGCCCTTACCCTTCACGACGAGCCTGAAGCTGTCGGTCGCGGCCATGGCCGGGCCCTCGCGGACGGCCACGGTGCCCACCCGGTCGTTGCTGGAGAGGTGGAGGCCTATGACGTGGTCGACGTCGATCCCGTCGAGGGCGCCGTCGTCCAGCATGGCCCGGGCGCCGCGCACGATCTCCTCGGCCGGCTGGAACACGAAGACGACGCGGCCGACCAGGTCGGGCTTGCGGCTCACGAGGGCCTCGGCCACGCTCAGAAGCACCGACGTGTGGCCGTCGTGCCCGCAGGCGTGCATCTTCTCCGGCGTCGTGCTGCGGTAGGGAACGTCCTTCTGCTCCGGCACGGGCAGGGCGTCCATGTCGGCCCGTGCCAACACCGTCGGTCCGGGCTTGCCCGTATCGAACACCGCGACGACACCCGTGCCGCCAACCCCGGCCCGCGGCACGAGACCGAGCTCCCGGAGGCGGTCGGCCACGACGCCCATCGTGCGGTGCTCCTCGAACGCGATCTCGGGGTGCATGTGGAGGTCACGACGCGTCGCGACGGTCTTTGGCTGCAGCTCCCTCGCTTGCTCGACGATGCTCTTCATGGCGTCAGACTACCGGAGTGGACGCCGGCTGCTGGGGTCGCAGCTCCACGGTCACCAGTGAGTCTGGCGACTCACGGCGACCCCGCCTCCACCCGCACGGAGCCGTCGCCGGGCACCCGCACGTCGTCGAACACCTCCACCGGGGAAGACAGCACCCTGACCGAGTACGTCCCCATGGGCAGCTCCACGGTGTCGCCCACGCGGCCGGTCGCCACCAGCGCCCCCGCGGCGTCGTAGACCTCGAACGATGGCACCAGTGCCTCCGTGATGGCCTGGCTGAGCGTCTCGTACGACGTGACGTCTACGTAGGTGGCGCCCACCTCCGCGGCCAGACCCTCGAAGACAGCGAGCGACTCGGGGTCGAGTGCTAGGGAGACGATGGCGATGGCCACGTCCCCGGCGGCGCGCAGCTCGCTCGCCGCGGCGGCAGGATCGCCTCCGCAGGACTCTGCGCCGTCCGTGATCAGGACGATCGTTCTGGGGCCGCCAGCCGCGTCGAGGTCCTCTGCCGCCAGCGTCAACGAGTCGGCGATCGCCGTCTGCGACAGCAGCTTGGGCTCTATCGCGCGCACAGCGGCGCGAGCCGCCTCCCTGTCCAGTGGCCCCAGCGGGACGTCGAGCCGCGTCTCGCAGGAGTTGGGTGCGACGTGGCCGAACGCCCGCAGGGCGAACGGCGTCCCGTCCGGCAGGATGTCACCCACGAGGGTCTCGAGAGCGCGGATCGCGGCTTCGATGCGCGGCTCGCCGCTGGGCAGTGGCTGGCCCATCGAGCCCGAGGCGTCGAAGATCACCTCTACGGCACCGCCGACGGCTCCCTCGGCCACGGTGACGGTAAGGGTGCCCGGTCCAGGAGGTGCCCTGAAGCCGGTCGTGACCTCCACCGCGTAGCGCTTGGGTCGCCGCAGTAGGCACGAGGCGCGCGCGAACCCGGCGTCGAAGCTACCGACACCGTCGGTCATGTCGTACCTGCCGGAGTTCACCGCGGCCCAGTCCTGCATGAGGTCCTGGGCGTCGTCGCTGCCGCCCGAGCTGATCTCGAACGTGAACACCCTCGGGCGAACGGACTCGAGGGCAGACCAGAGCTCCTCCGTGAGCTCGTAGCCGCCGGTCTCCGCGTCGGTGATGAAGAGGATCGCCTTCGTACCGTCCCGCCCCGCCAGCGCCTTGGTGGCCACCAGGAGAGCGTTAATGGCGTTGCTGGAGTCCGCCCGCCGTGGGTCGAACTCGGCGATGGCCCGTTGCACGCGCTCCGTGTCGCTTGACCAGTAGGGCAGGACCCACAGCGGCGACGGGTCGTTGAAGGCCAGCACCTGCACCGCCTCCCTGTCGCCGTCGACGTCGCGCGCGAACGCGGCCAGGGAGCTGTACGTGATGGGGCGGTACGGTCCCACGGACCCGCTCGTGTCCCACGAGAAGACGACGGTGCGCTTCGGTTCTTCCAGTCCCAGGTAGTACTCGCCAGCCTCGACGAAGGCGCTCAACACGACCGCCGTCCCGTCCTCACGCCGGTCGAACGCGACGGGTCGCCCTGCGGCGTCCAGGAGGCTGTAGGTGTACGCGATGGCGGGATCACCCTCCAGGCGCAGGTCGACCACGTTCTCGCCCTCGCTCACCGTGAACACGTACCAGTCCACGTCCTCGCCCACCGCCACGCTGCCGGAGACGCGCACGCCCGGCGTCAGCCGTGAGGCGCTCTCCGGATCGTCGCCGCCGTCCACCGCTTCCGGCGGCGCGACTGCCGCGCCGGTGGCGCTCCACTCGAACGGGCCCCGCCTGGACATGTTCCCCCACTCGGCCAGGGCAGAGAGGTACTCACCGTCAACCGCTGCCTCGAAGACCGCGATGTCGGCAGGGGCGCTCACGTTCCGGACGTCCTCGGGCTTGGGCGCCGTGAAGCGCAGGTAGCGCGCCCACACCGGTTCGTCCAGGTCCGCCCGCATCGTGAGCCCGGACGACAGATCCCACTCGCCCACCGGTGTCCAAGGTCCGGCGGGCCCGTCGAGGCTCGACTCGACTAGGATCCTGTCGAACCGTTCCCGCGCCTCGGGGCTGTCCGTCCACTCGATCGCGCCGACCTGCGCCGCCCTCCCGTGCTGGAACCCCACGACGAACGCGAAGGCGTCGTAGCCCTCCAGGTCGATCCTCCTCACGGAGCCTCCCGGCGTCAGCACATCCCGGCCCCGACTCGGCAGCAGCGGCCGCGACCACACGACGTGGCCACCCAGCTCGGGCGCGGAGAGGTCGAGGCCCGCGAAGAGGCGAACGTCCGCGGCGATGAGCCGCCACTCGCCGACGTAACCGTCTCCGCCGCCTTGACTCGACTCGAACACGAGCCTGGCGTACCGGGCCGTGACCGGCTCCTCGAAGAGGAAGGCCTGCTCGTATCGTGCCGACTCCAGCTCGCCCACGAGCACGGTCTCGAAGCTCTCGCCGTCCAGGGACGTCTCGATGCGGAACCCCCTCAGCTGGCGCTCGGGGGCGGCATCTGCTCGAGGGTCGAGGGTCGTGCCGACCAGGACCACCGGCCCGTCGGAGGCTAGGCGGAAGGTGGGGCTGTGATCGGCGCCCACCGCGCCTCCCGTGTTGATCGCCGTCCGGCCGTCGATGAGCGCCGGGTCCCTGTTCCTGATGTCTTCACCGATCGGCTCAGCGCCGAACCCCGCCCAAAGGGCGTCCGGCCTCCCCAGCAGCTCGGTAGGCAACGGCCAGTACGAGAAGACACCCACCGGGGAAGCCTCGCAGCGGAGGGCGACCGAGGTCTCGGCCACGGCCCGGGCTTGAGCGGACGTGGCGGCCGCCTGCAGCAACAGCGGTACCTGATCGACGACGTCCGCCGGCACGAGCAACCGTACAGGAGCCGCGACGCTCTGTCCGGGTGGCACCTCCACCTCCCGTGGCGCCTCGATCCTGACGCGGGCGTCGCTGCCGGCGACCTCCAGGCCGACCGTGGCGGCCTGGGTGCCGTCGTTCCTGACGGTCACCGTTCCGGTGACGGTCTGGCCCTCGTGCCAGTACGCCGCGAGCTCGGTGGCGTCCAGTGCCAGTTCCACGCCCAGCGCTCCCGCTTCGCGAGGCACCAGCGACGCGGGGTCCGGCGGGCTGCCGAAGGCGACGGCGAGGTCGTAGCTGCCGCGTCCGGACAGCCTCAGGTGGGTCGGTTCGCCGCCAGGCAGCATGAACAGGACGGCGCCGTCCTCCGCTGCTGTGCGTCGCAGGCTGCGATCGGCGAGGACGTCGACGTTGACCGGGCCGGAGGCGGACACGTCGACCCGCAGTTCGGTGTCCGCCTCGAACACCGGCAGCCGGTAGAAGTCCGGGCCCGAGGTTTCGCCCACGAGCCCGCTCCACGACAGGTTCGCGGGCAACGGCGCGGCCTGGTCCCGAGAGTCGTTGGGCTCGTAGTCCGCCGGGTCGTACAACGGTCCGAGGAGCGTCAGGCGTAGCTGGTAGTAGCCCGTGGGCACGCCCTCCGCCTCCGGCGGCCTCAGTTCGACAGCGTGGTCACCTGCCAGGAACCGGCGCTCAGCCACCACGCGGGTCCCCGAGGCCTCCGGCACGGCGGCGTACGCTCTGCCGTCGACCACGACAGGGATCGCCAGGTCGCCCTCGGCCGGTAAGAGTTCCAGCCGAACGTGCTGGTCGGTGTCCAGGTGGAAGCGGTAGAAGTCCCGGTCGTCGAGGGAGCTGAGCCGGCCCACGTGGGTAGCGCCCGGCTGCAGGCGGTTCGCGCGCTCGGGTCGGTCGTTGGGCTCCAGCTCGAGCTGCCCGGGCGGAGGCGGAGGCGGCGCCGGCAACGGGGCTTCCATGTCCTCATCGGCGGCATCGACAGCGTCCTCCGCCGCGGCCGGCGGGGCGGCGACCAACGCTCGATCCGGTGCCGGGGCGTCGGCGCTGGGCTCCGGAGCCGGCGCAGGACCCAGCGACAGCCCCCTCACCGCGTACGCACCCTCTCCGCCGGTGACGCGCACGAAGTGCGCGCCCGGCAGCAGGGTCAGGTCGTCGAGCCTCACGCGCCGTTCACCCGTGGATCGTGCCTGGACCTCGCCGCTGGCGCCCAGCAGCTCGACCGCTGCCACGCCCTCGCCCACGGCCTGGATCCGGAACCGTTGTGCCTCGCCGGTCACGCGCAGGAGGAACACGTCCGAGTCCTGTGGGGCGAGCTCGCCGCGCACCTGCAGGTCGGGCCCAACCTCCGTGGCGCTGTCGACCGTGTCGTTGGGCTCGCGCTCGAAGCCGTCCGCCACCGGGGCGCCCGGGCGCAGCTCGAGCGTGTACTCTCGCTCCCTCGCGGCGGAGAGACGCAGGAAGTACGTACCTGCGCCGAGGTGCAGGCTGTCCGAGGTGCCGGTCACGCCCCTGCGCTCCTGCAACAGGGTCTCCTCGGCGTCGTAGAGCCTCAGCTCCACGACGTCCGACGCCTCGAGGACCAGGTCCCACGCGGCCTCGGCGTGCGAGTCGTCTACCTCGATGCGGAACACGTCCCTACCTTCGAGCACGCCGGCCACGGTGCCACCCGGCTCGAGCCGCGTGGCCGTGCTGACGTCGTCGTTGGGCTCCGCCTCCACGCCGTCCGCGAACCTCCCGGCGCGCTCCAACGCGACCCTGATCGCGCTGCCAGCCGGCCAGGGAGCGTTAGGCGCGACGGTCACGACGTACTCGCCCGGTATGAGGCCGAGGTTCTTCAGCCGCACCGGCGCTGCGCCGGAACCGCTGTCTTCGGCGACCATGCCTGCGGGGCCGGTCACGGCGATGTCGGCCATGACGCCAAGGGGTACCTGCAGGGTGGCGTTCCAGGCGAACCCGGAGCCTTCTTCGTCGATCGCGAACCGGGCCTCAAGTCCCTCGCCGACCACCGCGTAGACGTCGAACTCTCCGGGGTAGGTACGACGCGCATCGTGCTCTCGTGACGGCGGGCTGAGGTCCTGGGGCTGCAGGTGAACGACGTAATCACCCGTTCCGGTGCCGGAGACCCCCAAGACGTAGCGGCCGGGTGCCACGAGGAACTCGTCCGACTCCGACCACGAGCCGTCCCGCGTGCCGAAGCGGAGGAGGCTGTCGAACGCAGCTACGCTCTCGCCGCCGGTCGCGAACTCGACGGCGAACACATCCACCTGGGTGAGGGCGCCGCGAGGGCCCTCGATCCCCAGCGTCCATGCCCGCGTCGCGGCCGCCTCGTCCACCACCCACGTGAAGGCGTCCTGGTCGCTCTCTGCCAGCACCCCAGCCAGGCAGACGAAAGGTGTAGCGGCGCCGCCGACCCCGGCAGCTGCGTCCGGACCGAGCCGGGTCGCCTCGGCCGGCGTATCGTTCGGCTCCACCTCCACGGTGCACTCCTGGGCCATGGCGCTGCTCGCCACGGCCAGGAAGCCACCGAGGATCACCAGCGCCGCGCGACATAGCCTCGTCATGCGCTCAGGTCAGGACCGCCCGTGCGATGAAGGCGAGCTCCATCCCGCCGTCGTTCGGCGGCAGCCGCCCCGTGCGCGGAACGCGGATCACATGCCCTCGTCCGAGAGGACCCGGTCGAGCGCGAACTCGCCCGCCACCTCTATCGTTTGCTCAGGGTCGGGCTCGTCGGTCCTGAGGTCCTCCACGAGGCCTAGAAGCGCGCGGAACGTGCCCGTCACCCTGTAGGTGCCGTCGTCGGACATCTCCAGCGTGGCGACGACGAGTTCGCCCTCCAGCATGGCGTAGACGTCCTCGAGCATCGATGGGGTCGAGATGTACCTGATGTCCACCTCATCGGCGACGCAGGGGCAGTCGAGCGAACCGAGCATCCCGGACAACAGCAGGGTTCCTTCGATCCCGTAAGCCTGTTGGGCGTGCGCCTCGACCTCGAAGCTCAGCAGCGTCACCGGGCCGAAACCCATGTTCCGCAGCCAGCTCGTTCCGTCCGCGCCTTCTTCGGCTTGAGACTGGTACTCGAGGGCGTACCAGGTGCGCTCCTCGCCGGCCAAGGTGCCGGTCACCGTACCGGTGACCGTGAACTGCTGTGCGGTCGCGACCGAGGCTCCCAGGAAAGCGAGGCCGGCGATGACGGCCGCGGCCAACCTCCGCGCGAACCATGTCCTGCGGCGATCCACCGTCTCAGACCTCCTCCTTTTCCTGATCCGTGTCGAAGTCGTTCCCTCGCCCGCCAGAAGTGCCGCTCGGCTGATGGACGAGGGCGTCAGCAGCGCTTGGCGTGACTCGCATCGGTTGGCGTTGGTCCCCCCGGCGAAGATCAGAGTGCCGATGACCACCACGACGCTGACCACGACAGCACCTGCCAGCCCGAGCGCAAGGCCAGCGCCCAGTCCTGCGAGGAGGGCCAGCTCGACGCCAACCTTGCACATGCATGTCCGGTAAGCCTCTCCCGTGAGCCTCCAGCAGGGCTTGAGGAACTCGCTGATCAGGAGCCCCGCGACCACGCCGATGATCGAAACGCCGATGAGGGTCTCCAACTCCGCCTCTTCGGTCGCGTCCTGACCGCGTCCAGCGGCGGTGACGCCCAGGGTCTCACCCGTCCGCGTGTCGACCCGCCACCAAGCCAGGTCAGTGCCATCTGGCAGAGGACCTTCCGGCAAGACGAGGGCGTAGCCGTTGTCCAGGTCCCTAGTGAGCGCCGGCAGCGCCGACGCCGGGACGTCAAGCGCGTCCAACGCTGCAACGTCCCCGGGCGAGACGACCAGCAGCGACCCACCCGCCGCCGTCACGGTCTCGTACGTCCCCTGGGTGATATCACCGTCACCTGCCAGACCGGCCACGAGGGCGCGCTCCAGCGCCGTCTCCCAGGCGCCCGCGAGGACTGCACGGACGGGCGCGGTGACCACCTGGTCTCCTCTGGCCTCCAGGAAGCGGCGCCGGTTGTTGACGATGTCAACGCCGAACTCATAGGTGACGATCTCACCGGGAGTCACCGCCTGCTCGAGCGCCACGATCGTGGGTTGCGCGCGGTACGCGTGGGCGGTGACGGCCCCGCCGTCGCTTCCGCTCGGGGACGGGGCGGTGCCGCCGACGGCATCGAACCCGGCTACGAGGTTCAAGTGCGCCCGGACGCGCAGGTCCGCCAGTATCTCGGTGAGGGCAGCGTCGGCCGCTGCGTCTTCCGGTATCGGTCCCGCCGCCATCAGGCGCTCGAGAACGTCAACGTAGTTGAGCGCCTGTTCGGCTGCCTCGCGCACCACGTAGTCGGGTGAGAGACCGCCGCTGACCACGACGAAGTCGAACTGCGTGAGGATGCCGTCCAGCAACACGCTCTTGTCCTGCAGGTCGGTGCCACCATCGACTCGGGAGCGAGGTGTGAGCCGATCGAACAGGAAACGTCGATGCCGCGTCTCGTCGCCGTTGGGCCCGACGAGCGTGAAGTCGATCCATTCAGCAGTGAGTGCGACAGCCTCTTCCGTCGCGGGCCCGTCCATCCCTCCCAGGGCCCCGGCGGCCCGGCCGAACCGTTCGCCCTCCGTCTGGAACACGCCGGCCCTGCCCCCGCCGAGCACGTCGGGCGGAACGACGTTGCCGAGCAGGTCGAACGCCTGCGCGCCGGGGGGCAGCGACCCGTTCAACTGGGGCACGTAGAAAGTGACATCGGCGAGCTCGGTGCCAAGTTGGTCGATCGTCGTGCCGTCCTCGACTCCTATCGGGACGTTGCCGATGGAAAGGTTCATGCCGAACAGGTTCGCCGCCGGTATCTCCCAAGGGTCCATGAGGGGGCTCGTCTCGAGCCTCTCGCCCAGTTTCCGCTCGACGAAGACCTCGACGCGCAGTCGATGGGTCAGCTCGGCGGGTACAGCACCTTCCAGGTACCTGTCCGCGCTCACCTCCGGGGGCGTCTGGTCGGCGAACGCCGGGTGCGCCGCTTCCCAGGGGTCGTCGGCGCTCAGCCGGTACTCCACCCAGGCGTAGTCGCGTGCCTCCTCGAGCAGATCGGACGTGACGTCGCCGCCGACAGCGAGCCCGGCTGCCTCGAGACTGGCCAGGATGTCGTCACGCGCGGAGGACGCCCGTTGGTAGTCGGGGTGCGTGGTGAGGTCGAAGCTCTCCCGAGAGCGCAGCGCCTGCTCCAGCTCGGCTTGGCTCACGCCGGCCCGAGAGGCGAGATCGGCCAGTGCTCGCTCGTCAGGTGCGGAGGCAGACGTCACTCCGGACGGCCGGAACATGCTCGCCAACAGGCGGCCGGCGCCGTTCTCATCGAGCCGGCCTAGCGCGACCCTGGTCTGGTAGCCGGCGTCGCCCAGCAGATTCGCGAGGAGAACTGACTGGTCGAGCGCGTTGCCGGCCCTGGCGACGAGCGTGCCTTGCGGCCCCCGCAGGAGCCCTGCGTAGGTCTCGTAACGGATCGTCGACGTCACGTGATCCACGATGGCCGCAGCGTCCTCGAACGAAAGCGCAAGGCCGAGAGCCTCCACGTCAACCAGCGCAGGGTCGATGGACTCCAACGCCGCAGCGGCCACTCGCCGGCGGCTCTCCAAGGTCTCCATCAACTGCGCTTCGAGATCGGCGGAACCCTGCGCGATCGCCCTAGGCGCCAGCTGGAAGGCCAGGCACACGCACAGAACGGTCGTGATGACCCTCTTCATCAGGCTCGATCCACTTGCGCCCATGGTCGCTCCTCCTGCTCGGTTCGTCCGGCTTGTCGTTGCTGTTCGGAAGCTAGCGAGCCAGCGTCAAGATGGCGTCAATGGCGGCGCCGGTCCCACGGGCTCACAGGCCGAAGGCGGCCAGTGGCAGGTACTCCTCGAAGTTGACCGACAGGCTCTTCACCAAGGCGACGTTCTCCGCGGGCACAGCCAGATCGGGCGCCGATGCCTCCAGGGCCGCGCCCCCTTCGGACAGGCGCGCGAGGTCGACCGCGAGAGGCGCCAAGCCTGCGGCCGCCAGTACCTGAGTGCGTACCCAGGAGTACTCGCCGAGTGAGAAGTGCTGGGCGTTGAGAGCCTCCACCTGGACCTCTTTCGCCCTGACGACCAGGCGCACGAGGTCCGCGTAGGCGATCGCGACGTCGCGTACTGCCATCACGTCCCTGCGCCCCTCGAGCGCCGTTAGGCGCTCCTCGAGCTCGTCGCCGATGCCCCGCATCTCGCTACGAACACTGTCCGCGGCCCGCAGGTAGCGCTCGACCTGATCCCTCGTCAGCAAGCCGTCCGTGGGAGCCGTGAAGGTCGAGCGGTCGAGCAGGCGGTTCTCGATCTGCGGGATCCTGGCGATCTCGCGGGCGGCCTGCATGGTGGCCAGCGCCGGCCTGCCCACGATCCGGTACGCGAGCACACCCCCGCCTCCCAGTACTAGGACGACGACGGCCAGGCAACCGACGACCCAGGGCCGTTTCACGACCTACCGCCTACGGGCATGTGCCGGGGACCCGTGGAGCGGTCGCCGCGGCCCATGAACCTGGAACGATCCCGTGTCCTCATGCGATCCCTCCTCCGCCCGGGCGCCCGTCCTCGGTAGCTTCCAGGTCGACGCCGGGAACGTCAGTGCTCGCTTGCAGGAAAGAGCTCAGGTCGCCAAGGTCAGCGAACAGGCGCAACCGCCCGTCGGCGATGTCGCGCAGGCTGGCTCGGACGTCGCCTCGCTCGTCGTGCCACAGATGCAGCAGGAAGCGTCGGTCATCACCCGCCATGACATCACCTCCAGCGGTCGATCACGCGCGAAGGTTAGACGGCAGACCGTCAAGGGGACGTCAAGGCGCCCGAGAGAGACCGTCCAGCCACGCCGCCGGCCTCCCTCTCAACGCTTCGAGCAGAGAACGGGGCAGCCCTGCCGCTTGCGACGCGAGGAGCCCGTCGACCTCTCCTCGCTCCTGCTGCAGCTCGGGCGTTGCCTCGCCGGCGGTGGAAGCTCTCCAGCGCGCTAGCAGGAGGCGGGCATGCGGCGCCTGCAGGAACTCGAGCCGGGGCATAGACCCTTCGAGCTCGCGAGCTGCCTGATGGGCGATCTGGTCGTGGTCGTCCGTGGCGCCCTGAAGGAACCCAACTCTCAACCGCGCCATGGCGGCGAGCGCACCTATGTGTTCGCTCTCGCTGCCATAGTCGAGGGCACGTCCGCACAGTCGGAGCGCCGCCTCCGGCTCGATCGAAGCCAACGCCAAGCCGAGCCACAGCCACGGCGCCACGTCCGCGAGCTGTGGGCCGGACAGACGCGCCAGCGGCTCCTCCACCTGGGCGATACGGGTCGGGTCGGCCAAGGCCCCGGCAACGAGACGACTGGCCTCGACGGCCGACGCCTTGCGTTCATCGCCGACTTCCTCCGCCAGTCGGGCAGCCTCTGCCAGCAGGTCGAAGGCGTCGTCGAAGCATCCGCAGTGGGTGGCGATCTCCGCCTTCTGCTCCTGCGCCAGAAGCATGAGCCGCGGCTCCCGGAGCTGCTCGGCGATCTCCTCGACCTCGACTGCCGTGTTCCATGCCGGGCCGAGCTCCCCGAGACGCGTGTACACGACCGAGAGGTTGACGAGGACCTGCCCTTGGTGGGACTCCGACCCGGAGCGCTTGGCCAGCGTGAGGCTCTCCTTGAAGTGCTTGAGCGCGCGACGATAGTCCCCCAACCTCTCGGCCGTGGCCGCCAGGTTGTTGAGAGTGCCCGCGACGCTCGCGTGTTCGCCCGCTGCCCTACCGAGGGTGAGAGCGATCTCGAGGTGCGACAACGCCTCGCGGGTCCGGCCCTGGACGCCTGCGATGCCGCCCAGGTTGTTCCGCGCCCGGTACCGCTCGACGGGGTCCGCGACGTCGACGTTCTGCAGGAACGACTGCTCGGCGCCCTGCAGGTCACCGGCGTAGAACTGGGCGCCACCGACCGCGTTCCTCGCGCGTGCGATGAGGCGCTCGTCGCCCAGGCGCGTAGCGATCTCGAGCGCCTCCAATGCGCTTTCGAGGCCCTCGCCGACCTTGCCGGCGCGCAGTAGAGAGCGCGACCGGCGCATGCGGACGTCGGCCATGCCAGCGTCGGTCTGCAGCTGCCATGCCAACGCCTCGGCTTCCGCCAACGCAGCCTCCTGCAGCCCGAGGTCGCCCAGCTGGGCGGCGCATCCCTCCAGCAGCAGCGCTGCCTGGAGCCGGATAGGCGGCGACTCGAAGGCACTCCACAGGGCTCGCATCAGATGGGGCACCGCCGTCGCCGGGTCAGCAGATCCGATCGCCTTCTCGGCGGCCTCGAGCAGCACTGGAGCCGCCTCACCAGCGTCGCCGGCCGAGAGCAGATGTCGGGCGACCGTATCCGGCTTGGAGCCCGGGACAGCGCGGAGTGCACCCGCCACCCTGTGATGCAGTAGGCGCTTCACGACGTCTGGTGTGGAGGCGAGCACCACTTGCTCGGCCCTGTCCGTGAGCGTGAGGTCAGGCTCCAGCCACCCGGCGGACTCGAGTCGAGCGAGGTCGGCTGCGACGTCCAGCGGCATCCTCTCGACCACGCGAGCGATGGCCTCCACGTCGAGCGCCCCGGCGGCCACAGCCACGACCTGGGAGAGCCCGCGCAGCTCGGGCTCGAGCCGCCCGAGCTCGTCCTCGACCGGTAGGGGTTCGCCTCGTCTGATCAGGCTCTCGAGCGTGGCCGTCTCTGGAGCGGGCTCGAAGCCCAGCTCCTCACGCAGTGAGTCGCGGAACGTGGCGAATCGTTCCAGCGACCGACGCACCTCACCCGCGGCGTACGCGGCCCTCATGGCGGCCCGCACCAGCCTCTCGTCGAGCGGTTCCAGTTCGAGCGCCGCGTCCAGTACCGCCAGTGCGTCCCGGTGCCGTCCGCGACCTCGCAGCCGCTCGGCGACGGCACGAGCCGCCCTGACCGTGAGCTCGGCGACCCGGCGCCGCTCCATCTCGAGCCAGTCCACAAACGCCGGCGACGCGACGCGGTCCAGGCCCGGAAGCAGTTCGCCCGTGGTGACGACCTCCACCGCGTCGTCGGACTCAGCATCCTCGAGTGCTTGGACGTCCGTGACCGCGTCGAGCCGTACGGAGTCGCCGTATTCAGCCAGCCACTCTGAAGCACCGCGCAGGTGTCGGAGCGAGTACAGCTCCTGCCGCAGGTTGGCCAGGCGCCCGGGGCCCCAGAGGAGGTCAGCGAGGTCTTCCCTCCTGGCACCTTCGGGGCGCAGGCACAAGTATGCCAGTAGCGCGGCGCCCTTGCGGGACACCGGCCCGACGTCCCCGCCCATGTGAGCGAAGCCGATCCGCCCGAGCAGCGTGGCGGTAAGCGGCATGTGTACCGTTGTTATAGACGGCGCGGACCGGCTGAGCCAAGCATGGCCCGCCGGTCCGCGCCCGCTCCTATACGCCGGAGCGACCTAGTTATGCGTCGCTCACATGCCTCCGCCGCCGCCAGCGATCACCTGGAGGAGGGCGCCCACGCCCGCCGCCGCGGACTGGACGGCCAGCAGTGACTGCTGCTCGACGCCCTGCGCCGCCAGCGCTCGGGCAGCTTCCACCACCGCGGCGAGGTCAGCTGCCTGAGGATGCGACGAGAGGTCACTGGCTATCCCCGCGCCCTGTCCGCCGCACGGATGACCCCAGTCGGCGTTGAAGCCTTCGCCGCCCTCGCCCACGATGCAGTTGAGCACGTGGCCCAAGTGGCGTGAGGCCATGCCCAGTTCTTCCGCGCTGGCCGAGAAGCCCGAGTGCTGGATCGCCGTCTGCAGCTCGGTCGCGAGGGCGCCCGTCGGCGCCTCGATCATCTGCGAGGAGACGACCCCTATCGCCAGGGCGAGCGCTACTGCTGCGATTACCTTGGTCCCTATCCTCTTCACGTCCTACCTCCCTAGGTCTAGCTGCTACTCGGCCGGTGGGGCATCGATGACGAACTGATCGAGCTGCTCTTCGTCCGGAGCCAACTCCGCCTCACCCGCCGGGAAGCCGTTGTGTGACAACACGAACGAGATGGCATCGGCGTACTGCTGCGGCTCGAGGCTGCCGGGTGCGCCGAACGGCATGTTCTGGCTCACGAACCGGTAAAGCGACGCCAGGCTCATGCCCTGCCAAGCCTCGTTCAAAGGCGAGAGCCTGGGGCCCACGCCGCCCTGGAGGTTCGCCCCGTGACAGCCGGAGCACCGCGCCATGAACAGCTCTTCGCCACGGGCCGCCTGTTCCTCCGTGAACACTCCGGTAGAGACGCCGGCGCGTTCCTGTGCGGCTGTGGCGCCGTAGTCGTCTCCGCCGTACCTACCCTGAGCCAAGGCCACCGCGGCCACCGCAGTAACCACCAGTAGCGGCACGAGAAGCGGCAGGCTCAGGCGCCGGTTCCGGGACGAAGGCGCCTTTCGGGACGATGTGTCAGGCATGTTCTCCCCTCCTGTACGCACATACGCGGCAGGCGGGGTATCGGATTCATGCGCCTCAGGTGCCCACAGGGAAGAGAGGCGTGGGCCGGGGCGACCTGATAACGACGTGGCAGGCCCGGCAGCGGGGTTCGTAGCTCTCCGAGGCGCCAACCAGTACCACAGGGTCGTCGGCGTGCGCCGGCTGGCCGCCGATGAGACGCTGCGTCCGCGTCGCGGCGCGTCCGCAGCGGCAGATCGCCGTCAGCTTCTCGACCACCTCGGCGCGCGTCAGGAGCTCGGCCATCGGACCGAACGGCTCCCCGCGAAAGTCGAGGTCCAATCCCGCGAGGATCACGCGCACGCCCTGGCCGGCCAGTCGGTCGACGAGGCCGACGAGCTCAGGCTCGAAGAACTGCGCCTCGTCTATCGCCACCACTTGCGTGCCGGGCTCCAGGGCGGACTCGAGCGCCGCGACGTTCACGACCGGTACTGCCTCCAGTGTCCTGCCCATGTGCGAGGCAACCGCACGCTTCTCGTAGCGGTCGTCGATCACCGGCTTGAACACCTGCACCGGTTGCTTGGCGATCAGCGCGCGCGTCACGCGCCTGATGAGCTCCTCGCTCTTACCCGAGAACATCGGTCCGGCGATAACCTCTACCCAACCGGTGGAGAACGTATGGCCCAGCACGGCTGATGGTACCGCCGGTCAGGTCACGAGGCAGCGCCTCCCCCGATCTGCGGCCGCGCTCGTGCGGGCCCCTCCCCAAGAGGCCCTTAGTTCGCCGTCAACGCCAACAGCCGGTCCAGCCGGGCGTATCCCGCCTCCATCCCCTCGGCCATGCCGGTGCGCGTGGCGGCGTCGCGCGCCTCGCGGCTCTGGAACTCGACGGTGATCCGAACCAGGGTGCCGCCGTCCTCCTCCGCCGTGAACTCGGTCGTGACCTGGGTCTCGCCCTGCGTCCAGTCGTCGCCGAAGCGCTCACGCGCGACCAGACGCTCGGGCGGCTGCACCTCGTCGAACGCGCCCTTCAGCTCCATGTCCGGCTCGCCGGCCTTGCGCCACAGGTGCCGGTAGCCTCCGCCCGGCCTCAGGTCTACCTCGCACTCGGGCATCGTCCAGCCACCGGGTCCCACCATCCAGCGGGGGATCATCTCCGCGTCGGTGAACGCCTCGAAGACCAGCTCCCGGGGCGCGGCGAACCGCCTGACGATGAGTACGCTCCGTTCTCCCTCCAGGCTCAGCTCGAGGGGCCTTGGTAAGGGCGTACCGGCGTTCATCCGCGACCGTCCGCGGCGGCCTCCAGCGCCGCGATGTCGAGCTTCTGCATCTGCAGCATGGCGTCCATGGTGCGCTGGGCCCTCGCGGGGTCGGGGTCGGTGACAAGCCGGTAGTAGGCGTTGGGCACGATCTGCCACGAGACGCCCCAGCGGTCCTTCAACCAGCCGCACTGCGAGTGCTGGCCGCCGCCCTCGACGAGGCGCTCCCAGTAGTGGTCGACCTCGGCCTGCGTCTCGCAACGGACCTGTATCGAGAAGGCCTCCGACATCTTGAAGTAGTCTCCACCGTCGTAGGCGTCGAACCGCTGGCCGCCCAGCTCGAACGAGACGCCAGGGAACTGGGGACCGGAGAGTACCTTGCCGTCCGGGAAGACGGTCGCGTAGAACTCGGCCGCGTCTCGGCATCCCTTCTCGTACATCAGGAACGGTCTGGCATTCACGGACGTCGACATGCCTGGCCTGCCCTTCCGCCGCTCGCGCGGCCCCGCTTCATCGAGCGCCCCTGGCACGCTGGCGCCGGGTCGAGACTGTCTCATCGTGCCGCGCCTGGCGTTCGGCGCGGCGTCAGTTGGAGCGCTCCTTGCGCACGTCGAGAAGGAGGTCATCCAAGCGTGCGAAGCTCTCCTCCCAGTACCGGCGGTAGCGCTGCAGCCAAGCGCTGGCCTCGGCCAGCGGTGCGGCTCGCAGGGTGCGCGGCCGGCTGGTGCCGTCCCTGCCGACACTGACCAGGCCCGCCTTCTCGAGCACCTTGAGGTGCTTGGAGACCGCCGGCTGGCTCATGCTCAGAGGGGACGCGAGCTCCGACACGGTCGCGCTGCCCTCGGCGAGGTGCGCGAGCAGCGACCGCCTGGTGGGATCGGCGAGGGCGGCGAAGACGGCGTCGAGGTGCGCGTCATCGGTCGCCTCGCCAGGAGCCCTGTTCCCCGTTCCATAACCCGACGGTTGCATAACCAAGTAGAAATATAGTCCGGCTCGCGCGTAGCTGTCAAGGGTCCGGACCTGGGCACCCCGGTGATAACCTCGCCGGCGATGGAACGATTCCACGGGACGACGATCGTGGCGGTGAACCGGGGAGGCGTGACGGCGCTGGTGGGCGACGGTCAGGTGAGCCTCGGCGACACGATCGTGAAGCGCGGGGCGGTCAAGGTGCGGGCGCTGGCGGACGGCAAGGTCGTCGCCGGCTTCGCCGGCGCCGTATCCGACGCGTTCACGTTGCTAGATAAGTTCGAAGGCTACCTGGAGACGTACCGAGGCAACTTGACGCGGGCCGCCGTGGAGACGGTGAAGGAGTGGCGCACCGATAGGGCCCTGCGCAACCTGGAAGCCCTCCTCATCGTCGCCGACCACGAGCAACTGCTCACACTGTCCGGGGCAGGCGACGTCATCGCGCCGGACGAGCCGGTGGCGGCCGTCGGCTCGGGTGGGCCGTTCGCTCAAGCCGCCGCCACGGCGCTCCTGCGGCACACGGACATGGGGGCCGAGGGGATCGCCCGTGCCGCGCTGGCGATCGCGGCAGACATCGACGTCTTCACCAGCGGCAACGCGACCGTGCTAACCGTCACCGCGGACGGCGTCGCGAGCGGTGAAGGCGCCCAGGACGAGGGAACCGCGTCGTGACCGACCCCTTCGATCCCAACCCGGGTGGCTCGCGCTTCGCCGTAGGAGCTGACGGCGCTACGGCTCAGATCGTGCGCAAGGCCGCCGGCCTGACGCCGGCGGAGATCGTCAGGGAGCTCGACCGCCACATAGTCGGGCAGGCGAAGGCCAAGCGGGCCGTCGCGGTCGCGCTCCGGAACCACTACAGGCGCAGGCAGTTGCCCGAGGAGATGCAGCCCGAGGTCACGCCCAAGAACATCATGCTCATCGGCCCCACGGGCGTCGGCAAGACGGAGATCGCCAGGCGCCTGGCCCGGTTGGCCAAGGCCCCCTTCGTGAAGGTGGAAGCGACGAAGTTCACCGAGGTCGGCTACGTGGGTCGCGACGTCGACTCGATCGTGAGGGACCTGGTGAGGGCCGCGGAGCTGATGGTCGAGGAGGAGAAGCGGGCCGAGGTCAAGGACCGGGCCAGGGCCGCGGCGGAAGAGCGCCTGCTCGACGTCTTGTTGCCCGGCGGCAGTCAGGAAGGCCGCGAGCGCATGCAGCGCCTGCTCGCGGACGGCGGGCTCGAGGAGCGCATCGTCGAGATCGAGGTCAAGGACGAGCCCAACGTGGCCATACCCATGCCGGGCATGGAGGAGACCGGCATGAACCTCCAGGACATGTTCAGGCGGTTCATGCCCGAGCGGCGCGTCAAGCGCAAGGTCACAGTGAAACAGGCCAGGCGGCTGTTGGAAGACGAGGAGGCCGGGCAGCTCATCGATCGCGACGCGGTCTCGGGCGAAGCGGTGAGGCGCGCCGAGGAGACGGGCATCGTCTTCATCGACGAGATCGACAAGATCGCCGGCGAAGACCGCACGTCCTCGGCGGACGTCAGCGGCGAGGGTGTCCAGCGCGACCTCCTCCCCATAGTCGAGGGCACGCAGGTCAACACCAGGCAGGGGCAGGTGCGCACGGACCACGTCCTGTTCATCGCGGCCGGCGCGTTCTCCACCTCCAAACCCAGCGACCTGATACCGGAGCTGCAGGGCCGCTTCCCTATCCGCGTGGAGCTCGAAGAGCTGTCGCAAGGCGACCTCAGGCGCATCCTCACGGAGCCGGAGCACGCCCTGACGAAACAGTACGAGGCTCTCCTGGCCGTCGACGGGACACGGATCCGCTTCGACGACAGCGGCGTCGACGCCATCGCCCGCTACGCCGAGCAGGTGAACAGGGAGGTCGAGGACATAGGCGCCAGGCGCCTGCACACGATCCTCGAGACCGTGCTGGAGGAGGTGTCCTTCGGTACCGACCTGGGCGACGTCGTGATCGACGAAGCGCTCGTGAAGGAGAAGCTAGAAGGCGTCGTGGAGGACGAGGACCTGAGCCGCTACATCCTGTGACCGCCTGACCGCGCGGCGCGGCCGTGGCGGATCAGTAGCTGCCCCTGGGCCGCCTACCTCACTCCTCGGCGACGATCGTCAGCGCGAACGTCACCTCTTTGGTCTTGAAGCCGTTGGTGGCGCGCACCTTGACGTTCTTCTCGGTCTCGCCGATCTGAGCGTCCTTGGAGACCACGAAAGTCATCTCGTCTTCCGAGATGCCGGATGGGATCTCCAGATCATCCGCACTCAGGAAGTCGGGTCCGTCGTGGAGGGCAACGACGACGGGTGTGGGCAGCACATCGATGGGCACGGGCCGGCTCACCGTCACTTGCACGGTGAACACCTGTCCTGGGTAAGCCTCAACCTCACTCGGCTCGAGCGTTATCGAGAAATCCATGGCCGCGTTGGCGACCAGGGCTTCGCACGCCGTGAGGAGCCCCACCGCGGCGGCCCCCGCAAGCAACAAGACAGGCAGCCTTCTCATCCCGTATGCCTCCTCCCGCGGGTCGCAGGCCGAGGGCCCACCCGGAGGCGGCTCTGTCGTAGACGACTCGTCAGCGTTCCCGCGCAGCGCACACGTTACGTCGCGGCCGTCAAGGCAGCGTCAAGTTCGGTGGTATCCGGCTCGTCGGGCGGGACGCGACCGAGATCACGGCAAGGCGTGACGCGCGAAGAACTGCCAGATGAACTCGGATGCGTCGAGGTCCAGGTTCACGTTCCCGGCAACGTTGGCGGGCAGCAGCCCGGCGCGGCCCGGCCAGTTGTGGCCCCCGCCGAGCACCACCGCCAAGATCAGCTCGTGGCCCGCCGGACAGTTCATGTACCTGAGCACGCTGACCTGCGTCTCGGGCGACGCGCCGCCGCGCGGCATGGCAACGCTGTCTATGACGGTGCCGCAGGACAGTTTGTCCGACCAGAACGCCATCGTCTGCTCCACCGAGGCGAGGACCGTGACGGGGCCCATCGGCGTCTGCTGCACCATCCCCTGGAACGGGACTACCTCGTCGTGCGTGCCGTGGATGAACAGCAGCGAGGCGGGGCCTGGGTCCTCGCAGATACGCGGCTGCCCGCCGAACCCCGCAGCCCCTACGCTGGCGTAGGCAGCGAACACGCCCGTCGCGGCGCAAGCTACGCGCTGCGCCATGAACCCGCCGTTGGAGAACCCCGCGACGTAGACACGCTTGAGGTCGACCGGGTGCGTGGACGCGATCTCCTCCACCAGAGCGGCCAGGAAGTCCAGGTCGCTCACGGTGAGGTCGTAACCCTCGATGCCCTCGACGTAGTTCCACTGCTGGCTGATGCCGCTGGGGTAGGCGACGACGAACCCGTAGGCGTCTGCGACCTCGTCGAAGCCAGTGAGGGCGGCCATGCCGGCACCCGTGCCGCCTCGGCCGTGCAGCACGATGACGAGCGGCGCCTCCCCGTTCAACCCATCAGGCACGTGCAGGTAGTACTCGCGGGCGTACCCGTCATAGGACATCGTGGTCACGGACGGGCCCTGCGCGCTGGCCATACCGAGCGTCAGGGCCAGGGCCAGCCAGGTTGCTGGCAGCGACTTGGGCGTGCGGGGCATGGCCCATTCTCCGCCACGGCCCCGCCGAGGCGCTACCGGCGGATCACCAGCGACCGTTCGGTCAGCGACTGGCACGGTCAGTCCCAGAACCGCAGGTCGCCGCGCTCGTACTCCGGGTCCGCGCGCACCGCGAACTCCTCCAGGCCGTCCAGGTCCGGCGGCTCGAGGTAGTAGCGGAAGTTCTCGAGGTAGCGCTGCACGAGTGCCGGCGGCAGGCCGAGGCGAGCGCCCTGAGCGCCGGCGACCTCGGCGAGCCTGCCCAGGCCGTGCGTGCGCGCGGCCCGGAACCGAGCTACGAGGTCGTCGGAGGGGCGGCGGTCGGCGCGCGAAGCCCAAACCGCGAACGTGAAGGGCAGGCGCGTGCGCCGGTACCAGGCCTCGCCGAGATCGGTCACATGAACGGTCGGGTTCAGCCGGCTGCGGCCGCTCGCACCGCGTGCTGCCGGTCCTCTGGGGTCGGGACGAAGATGGCGAACCGCCTCGGTCAGGGCGGCGTCGCCTATCAGCAGGGCGCCGTCGGCCGTCGCCAACATCGCGTCGAGGCTGCCGGGCGTGGCCAACAGCTCGGCCTCGAGCCCGTCGGCCGCCAGCAACACGCGCAACAGCTCCACGCTGGTGGCCGATTGCGGCGTCACGGCGATCCGCGCCCCGCCCAGCTCGCGCCAGGGCGGCAGGTGGAACAGCATCACGCTGTACACCGGCCCCAGGGTGGCGATCGAGAAGTCGGGCAGCGCGCGGTAGTGCGCGCGGTGCCTGATGAACTCCACCGACGAGACGAGCGTCAGGTCGATCTCGCCCCGGAACAGGGCCTCGTTGAGCACAGTGGGCACGCCCCGAACGAAGCGGGTACGCGGGCCCTCCTCGAGGCCGTGATGAAGCGGGGCCACGTTCGCGAAGTCGACGATGCCGAGCCTCTCCACGCCTGCCACGTCGCCGGGCGCCGGCGGGCGAGGTTGGCTCAAGCGAAGACCTTCAGTTCGCGGTACAGCGCGTCGCGCAGCACTGGCACCCTGCCGGCGCCCCGGATCAGCTTCCGCAGCGCCTCCTCGTCCATGCCCTCGGCCGTCACCGCCCCTGAGGCGTGCGCGATCTTCTCGGCCTTGATCGTGCCGTCTATGTCGGAGACGC
>JBDZWC010000033.1:0-25952 GCA_040256005.1 Deinococcaceae bacterium
CACGCACGATGGGCCGCGACATGCCGGCGAGTCTAACCGTCAGAAGAGGTTGTAGGCGCTTTTCGCCGCGACGGCAGCAACGCTAGAATCCAGCGCGCGAACGACGATGTAGTCGCCTGCGTAGACATTGAAGGTGTAGCCGGACGGGTACGGCCCATCGACATGCTGACCAAACTGGTTGTAGACGTCCACGACCATATCGATGGCACCAGAGACCTTGGCAAACGTTACGACGCCCCCGAACGCAACCTTCCAAATGTCCTCGTCGCCAATGAATTCAATGGCACCTTCCCCGTCGTCGGTAACGATCGGGGCCGTCGACGTGTCATTGTTCGCCGGCTCAGTGTTGTCATCGAAGTCCCTGCCGAAGGCATAAAGGGCGACGGTACCGGACGAGCCGTCGTTAGTGACTCTCACCACGTACTCGGAGCTAGGATTCTCTATCAGGATGCAGGACCCACCGCAGGCCCTGTGAACGCCGACCGCGCTTAAACCTACGGCCGGAGCGGAGAACGACCCCAGCGATCCGGCAGCGAAGTAGTCGCGGCTGTGGCTGCTGTAGAGCACGGCACCGCCGGCCGAGGCGAGCACCTCGAGCCCGGCGTCCTTCGTGATCTCGATCTGCAGGATGTCGCGGTTGCGGACCGTGCTCGGGACGGTGAGCACGAACACGGCCTGGCCGGATCCGCTGAGGTTCACGCTGCCAACTGGGGTGGTGTCACTGGTGTTGGCGGTCACCTGCTGGCAACCCGGTGGTCGCGGGGCGCCCGAGAACGGGTCTACCGTGACGAAGTAGCGGCTGCGGCCTGCGGTGGCAGCGACCTCGCCGGCGGCCCTGACCCTGACGGACTCACCCTGGTAGACGCTGAACGTCTCTCCACCCTGATAGGGCCCCGCTACCGCGAGACCGCAGGTGTCGTAGACGGAGACCTCGACCTCGATGCCGGTAGGCTCGCTGATGGTGACGTCGGCGTCGGTGGTCGCGGTCCAGTAGTCGACATCACCCAGGAGCTCGAGCGCGCCGGACTCACCCTCGGCCAAGGGGACAGCGCCGCTGCGCAGGTCGTTGGCCGGCTCGTTCTGGTCGTCGAGGTCCCAGCCGTAGAGGTAGACCTGCGCCGACAGCTGAGACCCTCCTGTGTTCACGACGCGCAGGTAGAAGCTGCCGCCGGCCGGGTCGATCATGATGCACGGGCCCTGACACTGCAGCGTCGGCTCCGTCACGGTCGCCGGAGCCGCCTCCTGCGTGGACGGGATGGCGGGCGGCACGGTGCCGAGGCGTCCCCGCACGAAGCGGTCGCGCGACACGCTGCTCGAGATGATGCCCCAGTAACCGCCGTTGCGTAGCTCGATCGCGGCGCTCTGGTCGGTCACGAGCTCGGCCACGATGACGTCGAAGCTCTGGGGCACGTTCCCGAGCACTAGGTTGAAGTTCGCGTCTTCGCCCGGCGCCAGGTCGACGGAGCCGGCTGGCGTCCCGCCGCCGTCGCTGGTGGCCGGCATGGGGTCGGACGGAGGGGGCGGAGGCGGCGGGTTGGAACAGGCCGCCAGCAGGATGGCCAG
Source organism: Deinococcaceae bacterium (assembly GCA_040256005.1). Classification (GTDB taxonomy): domain Bacteria; phylum Deinococcota; class Deinococci; order Deinococcales; family Trueperaceae; genus DASRWD01. The sequence continues at coordinate 1,564 of JBDZWC010000033.1, forward strand.
GACGGGAAGGATGCGCAGGACGTTGGCTTTCACGGTCACCTACCTTGCCCTCGAGACGAAAACGAGTACCGGCCGCCGACGTTGGCAGAACGCCGGCGGCCGGAACCCTGTTGCCGACCCTAGTTCTCTACCGTACGTTCCACTCGCGATACGTCGAGAGGAAGGTAGCACGGCGAGCGTGCCGGTGCGGTTAACCGAACCTTGAGGTCAGTGCGTGATCAGCGGTGCCCGAGCGCCTCCCTGCTCACGGTCGCCGGGAAGTTGCCGTGCTCCAGCGTGTACCCGCTCTGGCCCGCGATCGCCGCGCGGTTCGGGTCGACGGCGCGCACCCTGACGAACTCGTCGTCGAACACCGTGACGGCCTCGCCCGGCGGCAGCTCGACCTGCACCTCGCCGAAGGAGTTGACTACGTGCGCTTCGGTCGGGAAGCCCTGCGGCGAGAAGATCACCTGCGCCGTGGCCGGGATGTCCCAGTAGTCCACGTCGCCCACGGTCTCGATGGCGCCCTTGTCGAAGCTGGCCGCCGGGATCGTGGGCGGCGCGATCAGGTCGAAGTTGTCGGGCTCGGTGGTGTCCCTGAAGCTGGTGCCGAACACGTCGAGGTCCGCTTGCACCGCCGCGCCCGAGTCGTTGGTGACCTGCACGTAGAAGTCGCCGAACGGCCGGAAGACGATGCACGAGCCGTTGCAGGTACGCTCCTCGGTGATCGCGGCCGTGGCCAGGGAGGCGGGGCCCAGCCCGGCCGTGCCGCTGCCGAAGAACTCGCCGGAACGAGCGGTGAACTCGAGCTCCAGGGACTCGTTGCCCACCTCCAGCTTGAGGCCCCGGTCCAGCTCGACCTGGATCAGGTCGAAGGCCAGGCTGGAGTGCACGAAGTAGAGCCGGCTCTCCCCGGGCTCGTAGAAGTGGGTGGCGCTCGAGCCCAGGCTGAGCTCCTCGTCTGGTTCCGGTGGCAACGGAGGCGTGGGGCCGCCGCCCGTCGTGCAGGCGGCGAGCAGGCCGCCCACGGCGAGCCCGACGATGATCAGGACGGTGCGCTTCATGTGACCTCCTTCGTCCCGCCATGCTCGCAGCGACCGTGTGAGGCACGTTGCGAAGCACGTGAGAGATGGCGGTCAGGGACGCATCCGCCTTAACGGAGACCTAACGAACCGCGCTGCCCTCGCCCGAAGCCGGCCCTTACTCGAGCACGACCAGGTACGGGTAGAGGTCGGGGCCACCGGCGTGGACCTCCACCTCGAGCTCGGGCAGTGCGGCGGCGATGCGGGCCACGACCGCCTCCACCTCCTCCTCCGAGACCGAGGAGGAGTGGAACAGGGTGGCGATGTCGCGGTCCACCCCGTGCCGCGTCACCAGCTCGAGGAGCGCCTCGTCCGGGCTGGCGGCGGCCACCTCGAGCACGCCGTCCGCCAGGCCGATCGCCTGGCCCTCCTGGACGTCGACTCCGTCCAACCTAGCATCGCGGCTGGCGCTGGTGACCTCCAGGGTCACGGTGTCGCGAGCGGCTTCCCGCATCTCCTCGAGCACCGCCTCTGGGTCCCCGTCCTCGGTGAAGGCCACGGCAGCCGCCAGGCCTTGACCCAGCGTGCGTGTCGGCAGCACCACGACGCGCTTGTCCCCCACGATCTCGTTGACGCGCTCCGCTGCCATGATCACGTTCTTGTTGTTGGGCATGACGATCACCGTCTGCGCCCCCACGCTGCGCACGGCGTCGCTCAGGTCCTCGACAGAAGGGTTGTCGGTCTGGCCGCCGCCCACCACCCTGACGCCGAGGCTCCTGAACGCGCGGGTGAGGCCGTAACCGCTCGCCACGGCGACCGCGGCCAGCGGCTGCCCTTCGTCCTCGCCCAGGTTCACGTCGGCGAGGATCTCCGAGTGCTGCTCGGACATGTCCTCGACCTTCGACCGGACCATCCGACCGTAGCGCCCCACCGTGGCGAGGAGCTTCTCGGGCTCCTGCGTGTGGATGTGGCCCTTGACGAAGCCCTCCGCGCCGACGACGAGGAGAGAGTCGCCGTACGGGGCCACGAGCTCCTGGATCTCCTTGGTGGGCACCTTGACGTCGGCCAGCAGGAACTCGGTGCAGAAGCCGAACTCCTCCTCCTCGAACTGCTGCTGGGCCCGTTTCTCGATCCTGGGAGGCGGCGGCAGGTCGCTCTTCTCGAAGTAGGCGATGAGCCCCTCGATCACCCGCAGGGCGCCCAGGCCGCCGGCGTCGACCACACCGGCCTGCTTGAGGATGGGCAGCTGCTCCGGTGTCTTCTCCAGCGCCTCGCGGCCGGCGTCGAGCGCCACCTTCATGACCTCGATGGGCGCGGCCCTGCGCGCCTCGTTCGCGGCCTCGGCGGCCTCCCTCACGACGGTCAGGATCGTGCCCTCGACCGGCCGCATGACGGCGGCGTAGGCGCTCTCCGAACCGGCGACGAGCGCCTCGGCGATCTCCGGGCCACCCAGCGACTGGTGGTCCTTGACCGCCTCCGCGAAGCCCTTGAGGACCTGCGAGAGGATCACGCCCGAGTTGCCGCGGGCACCCAGGAGGGAGCCGTAGGAGAGGGCACGCGCGACGGTCTGCATGTTCACGGTGCGCAGCTCTGAGAGCTGGCGCCTGACCGACTGCATCGTGAGGTGCATGTTCGTGCCGGTGTCGCCGTCGGGCACCGGGTAGACGTTGAGGGCGTTGACCTCCTCGACGAACACGCCCAGCCACTGCGTGGCGAAGATGAAGGCGTGCGAGAGCTCGCGGGCCGCGACCCTGCCGGCGGGCTTGACGGCCTCCGCCACCTCAGGCACGGCTAACCCCCGCCACGTGGACCCTCACCTTCTCCAACGACACGCCGGCGTAGGTCTTGGCCGCGTAGCGCACCCGCTCGCGCACCGAATCCGCTACGACGGGGATGTTGACGCCGTAGGCGACCACCACGTAGATGTCCACGTCGGCCATGTCCTGCTTCTCGCCCCGAGCTATCACGACGCCCTCGTCGACCTGGCGCGTGCCGAGGATGCGCCTGATGCCCTCGGTGAAAGTCGTCGGAGCCATCCCGACGACCCCCGGCACCTCGTGCGCGGAGAGGCCCACGATCTTGGCGAGGGCGCCGTCGGTCACGACGATCTGGTCCTTCTTGCGGGGTCCCGCCGGCGTCTTGGCGGCGCGTCCCTTACCCTTCGGTGCGCCCTTGGCCGGCTTCTGCGCCGTCTTCGCGCTGGGCGCGACCTGCGCCCGGCTCTTGTCCTCTTTCGAGCTCAACTCAAGCTCCCCTTCTGCTCACTCCATGCCGGCGAGGAAGCCGATGCGCCTGAGCGCCCTGATCAGGTCCATCACCGTCGCCTCGGTCGGGTCGTACTCGACGATCATCTTGGACCCGTCGCCGGGCATGACCTCGCTCACGCCCGCCACGGCCGCCAGCGCCGACCTCACCCGCTGCCTGGCCTCTTGCGTGTCCATGCCTCTCACCGCCACGACAGCGCGGTTGGTGCCGGGCGCGCTCACGTCGCGGTCCGGCCAGCCCCCGCCGAACCGAGCCTGCGGGCGTACGTGATCACGTCGACGGCCCCGAAGCCGGCACGTTCCAGGGCTGCCCTGCCGATAGGGTCGGCCGCAGGCACCTGGGCGCCCAGGCGGTACACGCCGGCGTCGTAGGCGCTCTTCACGACCGCCTCGGCCAACGCGGCCGCGACGTCGGCGGCGCCGGCGCCCGGTGACACGACGAGGCGTTCCAGGCGCAGCGACGGCTGCGCGCCCGTCCACGTCGTGTGCGCCAGGACGAAGCCGACGATGTCACCGCTCTCCACTTGCGCCACGAACGAATGACCGCTGCGCCCGAAGTAGTGCAGGCTGCCGCGGTTCACGTACGGCTCGAGCCCGAGGGCGGAGGCGTAGCGCCCATCCAGCCCCGACAGGGCGTCAACGTCGTCGGCCTCTGGTGGTCGCATGACGGCAGCGACCGCCACGTGGGCAACGTCGGCAACGTCGTCAACGGCGGCAGCGACCATGAGGACGAGTATACGGGCCGGGGAGCGGCCACCGGCGCCGCCTCAGCGCAGCAGTAGCGCTACGCGCTGCTCGGAAGCCCGCTCGTCCCACGGCTCGTAGCCGGCCTCGACGAAGTAGAGACCCTGAGGTCCCACGTTGTGTCCGGCGCGCTTCCGGTCCCGCGAGGCGAGGACGTCGGCCACGTCGTCGGGAGCGAGCTTGCCCTTGCCCACCCACAGGAGCGTGCCGACGATGGTCCTGACCATGTTCCGCAGGAAGCCGTCGGCGGCGACATGGAGCCGCAGCTCGCCCGCCTCCTCCCGCAGGTCGCACAGGTACAGCTCGCGCTCCGTCGTCCTGGTCTCCTGTGTCGCGAAGGCCGCGAAGTCGTGGCGGCCCAACAGGTGCACGGTGGCCGCCCTCATGGCTGCCGTGTCGACCCGCCTGAACACTGGCAGCACCCTGTGCCTGTCTATGGCCAACCGCCGGGGATCGTCCCTGACCACGCGCAGGCGGTACAGGTACCGGCGGTACAGGCAGTGGAACTGGGCCTCGAAGCCGGGTGCGACGGTCTCCACAGCCAGGACGACGACATCGCGCGGCAGGTGGGCGTTGATCGCGAGCCTCAGCCGCTCGTCCGGGATCGCGCCGGTCGTGTCGAAGTGCGCGACCATGGCCAGGGCGTGCACGCCGGCGTCGGTGCGTCCGGCGGCGTTCACGGTGCCGTGATGCCCGGGCAGGTTCGCCAGGGCGTCCTCGATGACCCCCTGCACGGTCCTCTCCCCCGCCGCCTGACGCTGCCATCCCTTGAACCCGGTGCCGTCGAACTCGAGAGTGAGCCTGACGCGCCTCGTCGCGCTCAAGCCGCCGTACCGCCCGAGGCTCGCACCTCCGCTGCCGGCCGTGCCGCCCCCGGCGTGAGGCGCAGCCCGCGCCCGAGCCACGGAACCAGCACCGTGCCGATACCGCCGATGACGAGGTACCTGAGGAAGGAACCGATCCCACTGCGCTTGACCTCCTCGGGCAGGAGCGCCGAGCTGCCCACGAGCGCTCCGAACACGAGCGCCAGGGCGAGAGCTGCCAGCAGGACCCGGCCGAGGACGGGGCCGGAGGTGTCGTGTCTCACGAGCTCGGGGCCCACCGCGAAGGCCGCGAACGCTCCCATCAGGAGCCCCGAGTCCTCGGTGGGGACGAGCAGGTGGAGAGCGAGGGGAACGAGGAGCCCCAGGACCACGGTCGTGGTCCGGCCGACCTTCACGCCCCGCCGCTGCAGGTAGAGACTCAGGCCCGCCACGGCGAGGCCGAACGCGAGGCCCCCCACGATGTCTATGGGCAGGTGCACGCCCAGGTAGACGCGCGACGCGGACACCAGTAGCACCACGGCCGCCGCCAGCAGGGTGAACCAGCTGCGCCGCACGTAGGCGGCGGCCAGGCTCCAGAAGGTCGCCGTACCCTGGGCGTGTCCCGACGGGAAGCCGCTGCCCGGCGCCGTCGCCAACGCCGCCTCGGAGCGCGCCACCGTCGGGTCGATCTGGAACGGGCGTTGGGTGGAGAAGGCGGCTTTCAGGAGCTGGTTGAGGTAGAAGCCGGCCAGCAGGGTGAGGGCGAGGCTGCGCCCGCGCCGGGCGTCGACGGCGACGAAGGCCACCACGAGCAGCGCCACGTACGCCTGCTCGGAGCCCAGTTGCGTGAAGACGAGCATGATCCTGTCGAGCGCCGGCGAGGCGGCGCCCTGCAGGGCATAGACGAGACCCATGAGACAGATGATAGCCACCCACGGGAGCGCCCCATAAGGGTCGTGTCCGGCATGGGCCGCGGCGCCCGACCATGAGAGAATCTGTGGGCCGTGGCCCTGCCGCCCACCACAGACACGATCGCCGCCATAGCGACGGCCCCCGGTACCGGCGCCGTCGGTGTCGTCCGGGTGTCCGGCCCGGAGGCCCACGCCGTGGCCGACGTGGTGTTCAGCCCCGCCAGCGGGGTCAAGCCCAGCAGCCTCGGTCCCGGTCGCGTCGCCTTCGGCCGCGTGACGGCAGGGAGTGAGGTGATCGACGAGGCCCTGCTGCTGTCGTTCAGGGCGCCGAGCTCGTACACCGGACAGGACGCCGTCGAGCTGCAGACCCATGGCGGCCCGGCCGTGCTCAGGCGGGTACTCGAGGTCTGCCTCGAGGCGGGCGCCCGCTCCGCCGGGCCCGGTGAGTTCACGCTGCGCGCCTTCCTCAACGGCAAGCTCGACCTGGCGCAGGCCGAGTCGGTGCTGGACCTCGTCAACGCCTCCAGTGAGGCGGCGCGCCGGAACGCCGCGGGCGGGCTGACCGGGGAGCTCAGCCGGCTGATCGGCGAGGTCCAGACGGCGGTCACGACCGCCTACGCCGAGGTGCAGGCCGGCTTCGACTACCCGGACGAGGGCGTGCCCGAGGCGCGGTTGCGGGAGCCGCTCGAGCGGGCGCTGCGGGGCATAGACGGCCTTCTGGCGACCGCAGAAGCCGGGCGACTGAGCCGCGAAGGCGCCCGGCTGGCGCTGCTCGGTCGACCGAACGCGGGCAAGTCGAGCCTGCTGAACGCGCTGCTCGGGTACCAACGCTCGCTGGTCAGCGACGTGCCGGGCACCACTCGGGACTACCTCGAGGCCCCGCTCGTGCTCGCCGGCGTGCCGCTCACGCTCGTCGACACGGCCGGTATCCGCGCCACGACCGACTCGCTCGAGGCCTCGGGGGTGGACCTGACCCACAGGATCGCTGCGGCGTCGGACCTGCGCGTACTGCTCCTCGACAGCTCTCGCCCCCTCGATCCCGAGGACCTGGCGCTCCTCAGCGCCTTCGATAGCGCGGAGAACGGCGCGGGGACCGTCGTCGTGGCCAGCAAGTCCGACCTGCCTCCGGCCTGGGAGCCGTCCGACCTGGGCGACGGCCACGTCGTGACGAAGGTCTCGTCGGTCACCGGCACGGGCCTCGGCGCACTGAGGAGGGTACTCACCGACCGTCTGGTGGGGGCTGCGGCCGGCTCCGAGCTCTGGGTGGGCAACGAGCGTCACGTGCAGGCGCTGCGGCGCGCCCGTCAGAGCGTCTCGGCGGCGCTGGACGCGGGCGACGAGCTGGCGGCGCTGGACCTACAGGACGCGCTGGGTCACCTGGCCGCCATCACCGGGCGGGACGGCGTTGCCGAGGAGACCCTGGCGAGCATCTTCGCGCGTTTCTGCGTCGGCAAGTGAGGCCGGGAGGACTCGGTTCCACGCCCCCGGCTACCCCGGTTCTGCGACTCTCAGGCGACGACGGCTCGCACGCCGGCGGCTCTCGCGACGGCGGCCGGCAGCTTCTCTGCCACCTGACCCAGCACGGTCCTGGCCGTGAACTCGATCATCTTGGTCAGAGCCCTCTCCCCCCAGCGCTCGGCCTTGGGCAGGCGCAGCCGCACCGTGATCTCGAAGTCGTAATCGATCCTCGACCCGGCCGCCACCGTGCCAGTCAGGGGGCTCACCCGCGCCTCACCGGACACCAGCGCCCAGCCGGGCCCGTCCGGGGCGATGTCCAGCGCGCGCAGCCTGGCTCCCCGAGCCGTGGGTTCGAGGACGCTCCTGAACGGCAGCTCCCGCTGCCCGAACATCGCCGCCGAGACCGGGATGGCCGCGGTCACGATCGTGGGGTCACCGGTGATCACCTGCAGGTCGGCCAGGAAGTCGGCGTGCGACAGCGTGCGCGGCACGTCCTGCGCGAACAGCGTGGCCTCCGACGGTGGCATGGCCACCTCGAGCGCGAACCGCACCGAGTGGGCGAGGTCCATGTCTAGCGCTCGCCGACCCGGGGACGGGGCCCGACCCACTCGACCCGCACCTGCGAGTCGCGCATGGCCGCTTCGACCTCGGCGTCCGTGGCGCTCCTCAGGCGTGGCAGCTCGTTGAAGAGCGGCGCGCTCGAGGCGAGGCCCACGCGTACGGTGACGGGACCTTCCTCCGAGGCGCGTCCGATACGCCAGAGCAGGTTCGCGGCGAGCTCGTCGAGCTGGTCGGCCATACGGGACAAGCCTACAGCAGACCCGGTCGCCCGGGCTTTTCTCATACTTCTAACTGTGGCCTGAGTAGGCCCTAACGGCGGGGGGCGACACTCGTGGACGTGCCTTACGAAAGGAAGTGGTCCGTCGTGAATCGCGCTCGCGCGACCGTTCTCATGTTGACAGCAGTACTCATCGCAGGTGCCGCCGCGACTTTCTGGCCTCGCAACCAGGTCGTGGCCCAGGGGGCGCAGCAGGAAGCCGCCGCGCGCTTGCAGGACGAACAGAACACGATCGACGTCATCGAGGCCATCGGCCCCAGCGTCGTGGCGATAAACGTCGAGATCCGTGGCAACGTCGTCAACCCGTTCCAGGACCTGCCGTTCCTGCCGGAGCCCTTCCGCGACCTGATCCCGCGCCAGGGGGTGCCGCGGGTCCAGCAGAGCAGCGGGTCGGGCTTCGTCATCGACGAGGAAGGCCGGATCGTCACGAACTACCACGTGATCAGGGCGGCGCTGCAGTCTGACTCCATCGAGCCACGAGACGGGGCGACGATCACCGTCGAGTTCCCCGACAGCGAGGACCCCATCCGTGCCCACGTGCTCGGCGCCAACCCCGACTACGACGTGGCGCTGCTCGAGCTGGAGGACCCGGGCGCCGTGCCCGACAACGTCAGGCCCATCGAGCTCGCCGACTCCACGCAGGTTCGTGTCGGGCAGAAGGTGATCGCGATCGGGAACCCGTTCGGCCTGCAGTCCACCGTCACCCAGGGCATCGTCTCGGCGATAGGCCGGGAGCTCACCTCCATCGGGCAGGTGGACATCCCCATGATCCAGACCGACGCGGCCATCAACCCAGGCAACTCGGGCGGGCCGCTCCTCGACTCCTCCGGCCGCCTCATCGGCATCAACACGATGATCGTGCCCGGCATGACGACGGCCGGCTCGGCCGGGAACATCGGTATCGGGTTCGCGGTGCCAAGCTCGCTGCTCACCGAGACCCTCCCGGACCTCGAGGCCGGCGGCCTGGTGGGCTTCTACGCGGCCACGGCAGACATCGAGAACCGCCCGCGCATCGGCTTCAGCGGACGCTCCGTCAGCGACTACCCTGAAGAGGCGCGCCAGGCGCTCGGCATGCCGGACGACGGCGTCGTGGTGTTCCAGGTCGACCCGGGCGGTCCCGCCGAGCAGGCGGGCCTCATGGGCTCCACCTACATGGCGGTCATCGGCAACCAGCAGTACCCGGCAGGCGGGGACATCATCGTCGCGGCGGACGGCGAGCCCGTCGAGACGATCCAGGACCTCCAGGCCCTGGTGCTCGAGCACGAGGCCGGCGACGTCATCACCCTCACCGTCGTCAGGGGCAGCGAGGAGGTCGAGCTCGAGGTCACGCTGGCGGTCGTAGCGCCGGCCGAGAACCAGGCACAGTAGTGGGTTCCCGCGCTCGGACGGCCGCGACCGGCGGCCGTCCGAGCCCGTGCTAGAGTCCGCCGCGATGGAGCGTCCAGGAGGAGATATCCGCGTCGGGCTCGTCCTCTCCGGCGGCGGCGCTCGCGCCTTCGCTCACATCGGTGTGCTGCGCGTGCTCGCCAAGGCCGGCGCCCGGTTCGACGTCGTCGCCGGCACCTCGATGGGCGCCATCGTGGGCGCCCTCTACGCCGCCGGGACCACCCCAGACGAGATCTACGAGCTGGCCAAGAACCTGGGTTGGCGGGACATCGTCGACATCTCGCTCCAGGCTGGCCTCATCAAGGGCGACAAGCTCGAGGCGTTCCTGGCCGAGCTTCTGCCCGCCGACTTCGCGGACCTCGAGCTGCCGCTGGCCGTCACCACCACCGACGTCGAGACCGGCGAGGCGGTCGTGATACACGAGGGCGACCTCGTCAAGGCGGTCAGGGCGTCCTCTAGCTTCCCCGGCGCCATCGAGCCGACGCTGCTGGGTGGGCGGGTGCTCGCCGACGGCGGCATCGTCAACAACCTCCCCGTGTCGGCGGCAGCGCTGCTGGGGGCCAACCGGATCGTCGCTTCCGACGTGACGCCGGCCAGGCACTCGGTCTACAGGACCCCGGACGAGGAAGGCAACTGGTTCGAGCGCATGGTCGCCACGGTCAAGCTCGAACGGCGCAACCCCATGGCCCAGATGCTGCTGCGCAGCACCGACATCATGCAGTCCATCCTCGTGGACATCCAGGCGAGCCTCCACCCGCCGGACCTACGCATCCGCATGTCGATGCCCCAGTACAGGGTGGAGTCGTTCAAGGACCTCGACGACATCGTCGCGATCGGCGAGGCGACGGCCGAGGCGGCGCTGGCCGCCCGCGGGGGATGGGACAAGGTCGTCGAGCTCGGAGCCCGGGTGGAACAGCTCCTCGAGTGTCCGCCGGAACTGCTCGAGGAGGGTCCCGAAGCAGCGTCGGTCCCGCCGCGGGCCGATGCCCGGGCGGAGACGGCGGGCGATGGCGTCACGGCCCAACCGGCACGCCGGACGACCAGGGCCGCGAAGGCCCCTCCGCGGCCGGCGTTGACGGCACTGAGGCGCGTGCGGCGCGGTTGATAAGCGATCCCGCGGCCGTGGTAGGTCGCGCGCGTGTCGCACGCTGGCTCTGGCCGCTGGCCGGGGTGGCGGCGGGGGCCCTCATCTGGTGGCAGGTCGTGGCCGTACTGCGCGTCGACGGCGACAGCATGGCACCCACCTTCCCGTCGGGCTCGGTGGTCATCGTGCTCAGGCCGGGCCTCGATCGGTGGCTGGGGCTCAGGCCCGAGTACCGTGCCGGTGACCTGGTCGTAGCGGACGTGCCAGGCGGGCTGTCGTTGAAACGCGTGGCGGCCGTCGGACCGGCGGTCCTCAGCCTCGAGGCGGGCCTGCTAAGGGTGGACGGCGCGGTCGTGCCGGCGCCGTACGCGGACAGGGCGGGCATCGCCACACTGGGACCGACCGTCGTGGCCGCCGGCGAGCTCTACCTGTTGGGGGACGACAGACGACCGCTCGCCTCGCGGGATTCACGCGACTTCGGGCCGGTAGACGTCGGAGACGTGCGCGGCCGGGTGGTCGCCGGGTTCAGAGCGGGGGGCTGACGCTCAGTCGCCGGCGAGACGCCCGTCAAGGCCAAGCTCGGCGGAACGGGCTTGCATGGCCTCCAGGACGAAGCCCACGTGGTCCCACAGGTCCAGGCCCAGCTCCTCGGCGCCCTGCCTGACGTCGTCGCGGTTGACCCCGCGAGCGAACGCCTTGTCCTTGAACTTCTTCTTGATGCTCTTGAGCTCCAGGTTCGCGATGTCCTTGTCAGGGCGCACCAGGACCGCCGCCGTGATCAGGCCCGTGATCTCGTCGCACGCGAAGAGCACCTTGGACAGCAGCGACTCTCTGGCCACGCCCGTGAAGTCGGCGTGCCCCAGGATCGCGTCGGTGATCAGCTGTGGGTAGCCGAGCTCCTCGAGGTAGGCGACTCCCACGTACGGGTGCCCTCCCTTTCCGTCCTCGGAGAGCGGGTGGCGCTCGTAGTCGAAGTCGTGGAGCAGGGCCGCCACGGCCCAGGTCTCCTCGTCCTCGCCGTGGCGCTTGGCGTAGGCGACGACCGCCGCCTCGACGGCGAGCATGTGCTTGCGCAGGCTGTCGCTCTGCGTCCACTCCTCCATCAGTCTCAGGGCGTTCTCCCGTGTGGGGCGCATGGCGTGAACCTAACCCATCTGCCGGGCGCTCGCCCAGGTGATGGCGTGGGCGTCCGGTGCGTGATGCAGCGAGTCGTTCACCGGGTACGCCCTCACGCCGTACGCCAGTCGACCGGAGAGCTCGGGAGCGAACCGCGCCCGGTAGACCAGGTGGCCGTCTTCTTCCCTCTCGAGCTGCAGGGGGAGTACGCGCAAGCGCTGCTCGAGGGCGTCCGCGGCGCGGCTATAGACGACCTCGACCGCCAGCTCGTCGGCCTTCCAACCCGGAGCCCTCACCCGCGCCACGAGCTCGACCCTGTCGCCGGACGCCTCGACCTCCGGCGACGCGAGCCGCGCCTCGACCCTCACCTCGCCCCACCGCGTCCTGACGCGCTCGCGCCACTCCGCTAGGCGCCTGGCGGCGTCGCCCGCGCGCAGCGCCTGCTCCCGGCGGCTGGCGGGCAGGTAGAACCGGGTCACGTACTCCCTGACCATGCGGCCGGCGTTGAAACGCGGGGTCACCGCCGCTATCGAGGCGGAACTGCGCCTGAGCCACTCGACCGGTACGTCCGCATCGTCTCGGCGGTAGTAGAGCGGCACGACCTCACGCTCCAGGAGGGCGTAGAGCGAGTCGGCGTCCGAAGCGTCCCCGCGCTGGTCGTCCTGGTAGGTGCGCCCGCCACCGATGGCCCAGCCGTTGTCGCCCTCGTAGCCCTCCTGCCACCAGCCGTCGAGGACGGAGAGGTTGAGGACGCCGTTCATCGCGGCCTTCTGCCCGCTCGTGCCGGAGGCCTCCAGCGGCCGTCGCGGGTTGTTGAGCCAGACGTCGACGCCGCGCGTCAGTGCCCGGCCGACCGCCATGTCGTAGTCCTCGACGAACAGCACCCGCCCCGCGAAGCGTTCGTCGTGGGACAGCCTGTGGATGCTGGCGATGAGCTCCTGACCCTGGCCGTCGGCGGGATGGGCCTTGCCGGCGAAGACGAGCTGCACGGGCCTGTCGGGGTCCGCCAGGATGGCGTGCAGCCGGTCCAGGTCGCGGAAGATGAGCGTCGCGCGCTTGTAGGCGGCGAAGCGCCGGGCGAACCCGATGGTCAGCGCGTCGGGGTCGAAGAGCGACTCCGAGACGGCGAGCGCGCTGGGGCTGGCCTCCTGGCGTCTGAGCTGCCGGGCCAGCCGCCGTCTCAGGAAACGTAGGCTCTGGCGTTTGAGCGACCGCCTGACCTCCCACAGGCGCGTGGGATCCAGGTCGCGGACCGGCTCCCACGCCGCGGCGTCGAGGGCATCGTCGATCCAGTCGCGGCCCAGCACCTCGCCTATCAGCTCCTGTACGCCGGGCGCCATCCAGGTGCGCAGGTGCACGCCGTTCGTGACGTGGGTTATGGGCACCTCGTCAACCGGGACGCCGGGCCACAGGGCGGACCAGATGCGGCGACTCGTCTCCCCGTGCAGGCGCGCGACGCCGTTGCGCTCGGTGGAGAAGCGCAGCGCCAGGGCGGTCATGCTGAAGACGTCGCCCCAGCCGTGGTCGGCTCTGGCCAGGTCCTCGAACTCCGTGGCCGAGAGCCCCAGCTCCTCCCAGTAACCGTCGAAGCAGTGCCGCGCGAGATCGAACCCGAACGCGTCGTTGCCGGCCGCCACCGGCGTGTGAACCGTGAACACCGTGTTGGCAGCCACCAGCTCCCGGGCCTCGGCGAAGCTCCTGCCCTGGGCGACGTACTCGCGGCAGCGCTCCAGCGCCATGAAGGCGCTGTGCCCCTCGTTCATGTGCCAGCTCGTGGGCCTCACGCCGAGGGCGCGCAGCATCCTGACGCCTGCGATGCCGAGGACGACCTCCTGTGCGATGCGGGTCCTCTGGTCGCCGCCGTACAACCGGCACAGTATCCGCCTGTCCTCGGGGGCGTTGCCCTCGATGTCCGTGTCGAGCAGGACGGCCTCGACCAGGCCGATACGGCAGCGCCAAGCCTGGACCAGGACCTCGCTACCGAACACGTTCACGCTCACGCTCACGCGCTCGCCGTCCGCTCCCTCGACCGGGGTGATGGGCGACTCCTCGGGCGGCACGCGCACGTAGACGGCCTCCTGGCTGCCGTCGTCGGCGACGCGCTGGTGGAAGTAGCCCTCGGGGTAGTAGAGGCCGACGGCCACCAGCGGAACGCCCTGGTCCGAGGCGGCCTTGGTGTGGTCGCCCGCCAGGACGCCCAGGCCTCCGGAGTACAGGGCGATGGACTCGTGCCAGCCGTACTCGGCGCAGAAGTACGCGAAGCTGGGCTCCGACTTCAGGTCGCTCAGGTCCTGGCGCGAGAACCACGTGTCGCGCTCGCGATACGCGTCCCACTCGGCCATCAGGCGGTCGTACGACGCCAGGTAGCCAGGGTCGCGAGCCGCCTCCTCGAGGCGGGCTTGGTCCACCTCGCGCAGCACCACCACAGGGTCGTGGTTCGAACGCTCCCAGGCTTCCCGGTGCAGCTCGCGGAACAGCCGTCTGGCCTCGGGCTTCCAGGTCCAGTAGAGGTCGTAGCTCAGCTCGGCCAGTCGGCCGATGCGGGAGGGCAGGTTGGGGCGCACCGTCAAGTGGCCTAGGACCTTCATGGCGCGGCATTCTATACCTTCGCGGTAACCTCCCGAGGATGAATCGGCGCGTATTGACCGCGATCTTCGTGCTAGTGGCGGCCCTGCCCGGCCGTCAGGCTGCCCTGGCGCAGACGGCCGGCGCCACGGTGGGCACCTGCCTCGCAGAGCCTCCCACGACGGCGTGCCCGCCGTTCTCGGTGGCGGTCGAACTGCGCGACGTCAAGGTGGGCGGTACCACGGTGGGCCTCTCCCTCGGCTTCGACCACCTGGAGCTGACGGCCTGGAGCGCCGAGACGTTCGGGCCTCTCGGCAACGTCATATTCGAGCTCGAGGGTGAGCTCAGGTCCGGTCCTGTCGCGCGCGCTCGTCTGTCTGCGCGCGGTGTGATCGCCAGCGTGGCCGCTCGCGCAGCGCTCGTCGCGGCCGGAGCCGACCCGGAGCGGTTCGACCCGTTGGCTGTGGCCGCCGACGGACGTCCGTTGCTGGGCGGGCCGGTGCTGGGTCTCGAGCTCGGCGGCACCTTCCGACTGGATAGACAGGTAGTTCTGGACGTGGCGCCGGCGGCGTACCTGGCCCCGGCCGGCGCCGCCCTGGATCTGGACGCGACGTTGCGCCTGCTCAGGGCACTAGGTCCCAACGAGCTGCAGCTCCACCTGCAGGGCGCCCTCTTGCCCGGTGCGCTCGGCGACCACGCCGCGCTGGGCGCGTCGGTCGTGCTGCCCCGTGGACGCGAGCCCGACTGGACCTTCGGCTTGTGGGCCGGCCTGGGAAAGACGGGCGTTCTCCCTGGGGCGACCCTCGCCATGGCCGAGGACCTCCTGCCCGGCGTGCGGGTGGGCGCCGAGGCCGCCTACCAGCCGTACAGGAGCGACGTACGGCCTCTACGCGCGGCCCTGAGCCTGACGGCCGGCCTGGGCGGCCCAGACCTCGAGCTGCGGCTGGCCGGGGGAGCCCTGCACGGGGAAGCCCCGGGCGCCCTGGCCGCGCGGCTGGGGCTCACGTGGACCTTGCCTGACTGGTTCAGATGAGGGTCTACCTGGGCTCGAGCGGCACCAAGTCCCCGGTCTGCAGGTCGAGGCGGTAGGCGCCGGTGTCGGGCACGGCCCGCAGGTAGCGCCTGACGTCGGCGCCCCTGACCAGCTGGAACTCGCGCAGACCGGGCTCGATGCCGGGCGCGAAGCCACCCGGTTGCAGACGCCCGTCGACGTAGACCAGCACCTCGCGCTGCTCGTCCCAGAAGACGACGAGTGGTGCCGCGGGCGTCAACGTCGTCTCGACCCGCGTCACCCGGTAGTTACGAACGTTCGCGTAGTGGGTCTCCGGCTCGAAGCCGTCGCGCTGCAGCGTGATCGTGTGGATCCCGGGCAGGGCCGGCAGGGTCGCGGGCGATACGCCGGCTGGTTCGCCGTCCAGCCAGACGCGCGCCGCCGGGTAGCTCGTCACCTGCACGCTGCCGCCGGATATGGGGGTGAGGACGACGGGCAGGAAGCTCGTGTCGCCGGCCCGCAGCTCGACCATGCGGACCTCGGGCAGGAAGCCCTCCTTGCGCACCTCCACCTGGTAGCGCCCCGGCCGGAGCATCGCCACGTCGAGCTGGCCGGTGTGGCCGATGGCCACGCCGTCCACGAAGACCTGCGCGTCTCCGGGCTCGCTGGAGACGAACAGCCCGGCGTCGCCGGCCGGCAGCTCTAGCTGGGCGGTCGTGAACTCGGCGACCATGGCCGCCAGGTCGGAGGCGGCCGTCGTGGGGTTGGCCGCGTCAAGGGGCGTCGTGATCACGTCGGTCGCCCTGCGGTACTGAGCGTCGACGACGATGAGGTTCACGGCGTAGGCCGGTGGGCCGGCCTCGTCGATGCGCGCCACCTCGCCGCTGACCGCGTAGCGGGCGGAGTCCACCTCGGCGATGAGCATCGAGAGCTCGGGGTCCAGGCTGCCGGCGATGCCGGAGGTGATCCGCTCGCCGTTCCTCACCTCGAGACCCGTCGCCGCGCCGACCGCGGACCGGAAGGTCGCCATGAACGCGCCCAGCACTTCGTCGGGCACGACGCCCCTGACTCCGAACGTGGGCACGGAGACCTGTGCGAACGCGGCCGATACGAGGAGTGCTGTCAGCAGGGCCGCCGCGTGCCTGCCGGCGCGCCTGAACGGGGCGTGGGGACAGCTGGCCGCGGGCAGCGGCGCCGACGCCGCGCCCGGAAGCCCGGCGTGGCGTCTCTTCGCGGACGGGCCCATCGCGGCAAGTATATCCGTCCACACGCGCAACTCCGGGGCTGGGCGGCTGCCCCCTTGATATCCTCGGGTGGCATGCGCTACCTCGTCCTGAGCGACGTCCACGCCAACCTCCCAGCCCTGGACGCGGTGGTGAACCACGCCAAGCAACGCGGCTTCGACGAGGTCGCCTTCCTCGGCGACGCGGTGGGCTACTACCCGCAGGCCGAGGAGGTGGTCGAAAGACTCATCCAGCTCGACCCCAAGGTCCGGCTGATGGGCAACCACGACGCCGCGCTCCTCGAGATGGTGGACGGTCTCAGGGTCTCGGGCGATGCCAGCGTGGTCTCGGAGGTCCTGGAGCGCCATGCCGAGCAGCTCACTGCCGACAGCGTGGCGTTCCTGCGCACGTTCCGCGCCCATCACCTCGACGACCAGTGGGAGGCGGCGCACGGCGCGCTCACCCGGCCGTGGGAGTACCTGGCCACGATGGCGAGCGCCCAGGCGAACGTCGCCCTGATGAGCACCAGGCTGCTCTTCGTGGGCCATACCCATCACCCCAGGGTCTACGCCAGGGCGCGCAGCGGCACTCAGGAGCTGTGGCGGACCGTGACGTTCCGTGACGAGAGGGTCAGCTACCGCGTGCCGCCGCTGGCGACCGTGATCGCGAACCCCGGCGCCGTGGGCCAGCCGCGCGATCAGGTGCCCCTCGCCGCCTACGCCCTCTTCGACGTGCCGTCCATGACGATCGACTTCCACCGCGTCGAGTTCGACGTCGCCGCCGTGCAGACCGCCGTGCGAGCCGCCGGTTATCCGGAGGTGCTCGCCGCCAGGCTGGCCGTGGGCAGGTGAGCGCCGTGGAGCCGCGCGGCAACGAGCGGGTGTTCGCTCAGCTCAAGGCGGCCGTGTCCCGACCGGGCTTCCAGCGCACGCTCCTCTTCTCGGGCCCGGACGGGGTGGGCAGGCGGCGCGCCGCGACCTGGCTGACCGCCTACCTCAACTGCCTCGCCAGCGAGGACGAGCGCCCGTGCGGCGTCTGTGCCTCCTGCCGAGCCGTGGCGGCGGGCGAGTCCTTGGACTACCGCGAGGTGTTCCCCAGCACGACCTCGCGCTCGGGTCGGGCCAGGCACAGGGGCGAGATCAGGATCGGTCAGCTCGTCCCGCGGGAGCGGGAGACGGAGACAGACCCCCTCGTGCCCTGGCTGGAGGCGCGTCCCCACGGCCGCTACCGCGTCGCGGTCGTCGACGACGCCCACACGATCAACGCCAGCGCCGCTAACGCGTTCCTCAAGACTTTGGAGGAGCCGCCGGCGCACGCCGTCATCATCCTCGTGGCGCCCGGCCCGGAGGCTCTCATGCCGACGGTAGCGTCGCGGGCGGTCAACTTCCGCTTCGCGGCGGTGCCGCTGGCAGACGCCGAGATGCCGGGGCACCCCGGCGTACGCCTCGGGCAGCCGGGCCTCCTGGAGCTCGCCAAGGCCAACAGGGAGGCGACCGACGAGGCGCGCGCCGCCGCCGAGGCGCTCATGGATAGCGTCCGGGGAGACCTCCTGCAGGCGCTCGAGGGGGCTGAGGAGCTGTCCAAGGCGCTGTCCTCGGCCACGATAGAGGGAGCGCAACCCGGGCCGCTCGGTTGGCTGCGCGAGGCGGTCCGGTCACTGCCGCCGGCCGCCTACGCCGAGACTCTGGACCATCTGAACGACCTGGAAGACGCGTTGGCGGCTTACGCCAACGCCGGCCTGGCCTGCGCCACGTTCGCACTCAGGCTGCGCGCCACCGTCGCTAACGTGCTCTAGCCCTTGACGGGCCTCGTGATCTCGGCCGCGGGGAACTCGTGGATCGCGCCCTCCTCGGTCTTGAGCTCCAGGGTGCCCTGCAAAGGGTTCAGCTTCACGACCCGGCCGCAGGTGCCGCTGCTCTCGTGGCAGCCTCGGCTGCCCTTGCGGGGCATGCCCTTGAGGAGGTCCCGGTACATGTCGTGCTCGTACTGCAGGCAGCACATGAGCCGACCGCACGGGCCGGAGATCTTCTCGGGGTTGAGGGGTAGCTGCTGGTCCCTGGCCATGCGGATGCTCACGGAGCTGAAGCTCTGTAGCCAGGTCGAGCTGCACGAGCCGTCGCCGCACACCCCGAGCGTGCCCAGCATGCGGGCCTGGTCGCGAGGGCCGACGTTGACGAACTCGACCCGCGCCTCGGTGCGCTCGACGAGCTCCTGCGCCAGCACTCTCAGGGGCGGCTGCACGTCGCTGGAGTAGCTGACGACGAGGAGGCTCTCGTCGATGGTGAACTCGAGCGCCACCACCTTCATGTCGGCGCCGACTTGGCGGGCGCGGGCCTTGAGCAGCCATTTCAGGTCCTCGGCCTTGGCCTTGAGCGCCTCGTAGCGCTCCAGGTCGTCGTTCTGGGCCTCCCTGACGTAGTGACCGTGGGCGCGTTCCACCTCACGTGGCTCGGTGCGCACCTTGCCTACCTCAAGCCCGCGCCGGGTCGTCACCACGCAGGTGGTGCCGACCGCCGGTGGCGACGGCGGGGCCTCCATGTAATGGATCTTGGGTCCGTTGTCGAAGCGGACGCCTATGCACTCTGGCATGGGCGGATACTACCTTGGCAGTCGCGGCGCCCGCCCGGGCGCGGTGACCCGGGCGGTCACTGGAACGCCCCGTAGAGGCTCACGGCGGCGACCGGGGCGAAGCTCAACCGGTGCTGCGGGCAGGGGCCCAGGCGGCGCAGCGCGTCGAGGTGCTCGGGCACGCCGTAGCCCACATGCCGCGCGAACCCGTAGCCGGGGAACTCGTCCTCGAGCCGGGTCAGGTACTCGTCGCGCTCGTGCTTGGCCAGGATGCTGGCCGCGGCGACCTGGTAGCTGATGGCGTCTGCTCTCGCCTCCGCGACCTCGGGCACCCCGCAGCCCAACGGCAGATAGTCGGTGACGAGCCCGTCGAGCCGGTCACGCACGCGCTCCACAGCGCGCCGGGCGGCGGCCTTCGTGGCGCCCAGCACGTTGAGCGAGTCGACCTCCACCGCCGTTGCGAACTCGCAGGCGTACGCGACGGCCTCGGTGCCCAGGCGAGCAGCGAGCTCGGCCCGCTGCTCGCGCGTGAGCGTCTTCGAGTCGCGGTACGGGTACTCTCTGCCGGCAGCCAGCACGACCACGGCAGCCGAGACAGGACCGGCGAGCGCTCCCCTCCCGGCCTCGTCAACACCCGCGACGGCCACAGCTCCGCGCGCCCAGAGGCGTCGCTCCAGCGTCCAGCCGGGCTCCGGCGCCACGCCTACGGGTTCCCCACGACCTCGCCGGGCAGCGCCCCCTCGGCGACGCTGTCGGGCAGCGTGAAGTAGAAGGTGCTGCCGCGGCCCACCTTGGACTCCACCCAGATCCTGCCGCCGTGCTTCTCCACGGCGAGCTTGCAGAACGTCAGGCCCATCCCGCTGTCGTAGCGGTCGTGAACCGTGTGCCTGGACTGCTCGAAGGCGTTGAAGATGCGCTTCTGGTCGGCCTCGGGTATGCCCTCGCCGTCGTCGCGGACGCTGAGCACGAAGCCGCCGTCCTGCTTCCACGCCCTGAAGTCGATGTAGCCGCCGCGCCTGGTGTGCTTGATGGCGTTGGCCATCAGGTTCGCGAGCACGCGCCGGAGCAGCTTGGGGTCGCCGTAGACCCGTTCGGCCTCGGGGCGCACGAGGAACCCGAAGTTGCGGTCCTTGGGCCCGCCCGAGACGTCGCCGAGCGCCTCCTTCGCCAGGTCCGTGAGGCTGGCGATGGGCGCCGGCGAGTACGGCATCTGGCCCTCCTTCATGCGCCTGACGTCGAGGATGTTCGCCGCCAGGTTCAACAGGTGTTGCGACTCGCTGCGGGCCAGGCCCAGCAGCTCCTCGACGCCGGTGTCGCCGCCGGCCCTCATCATCTCCAGGCTGTGGTCCAGCAGGCCCATGACGCTCGAGATGGGACTCTTGAGGTCGTGGACCAGCATGTGTATGAGGTCGTCCTTGACGCGCTCCGAGTCCTTGAGCGCCTGCTCGAAGCGCCGCGCCCTGTCCAGCGCTGTGCGCATGTCGCGCTCGGCGCGACGGCGGGTGAGCAGCTGCTCCAGGTACGCCTTGACGACGGTGGGCTGGGTAGGCAGCGCGATGTAGGCGTCGGCGCCCGAGCCGATGGCCCGCGCCTCGATCTCGGCGTCGGCCGGTCCCAGGTAGACCAGCGGCGCGTGGGCGAGGTGCTGCCGGCTGCGGAGGATGTAGACGATGTCGAGGCCCTCAGGCACGCGCGTCGCCAGGGCATGCTCGATGACCACGGCCTCCGGCGTCGCGGGCGCGACTCCGTCGGCGGCGGGCGCGCCGGCGCCGCGCGTCACGTACAGCAGTTGCTCCACGTCGTCTATGACGTGGCCCTCGAGCCTCAGCTCGGAGAGGACCCGGTTCAGCGTCTGGCCGCGCTCCTGGCTTCCGGACGCGATCAGCACGTGTGGGGCTGCGGCCGCCATCGTCACGCGCATACTATCAACCACCGCGCAGCCTTCGGAACGCGAACTCCCTTTCACCTTCCGGCCGGCTGCTAGCATCCATAGGCGTGACTACGGGGGGCTTGGCGCTGGGTCCCATCACCTTCGAGCAGCCCCTGGCGCTGCTCGGGCTGTTGCTGTGCCTGTTGCCGCTACTCCCGCGGCCGGGCGGACCGCAGGCTTGGCTCCGGGCGGGCGCGGTGGCGCTGGCGGCGCTGGCCCTGGCCCAGCCCATGGTCGGCGGCGGGCGGCCCCGCGTGGCGGTCGTCGTAGACGTCTCGGACAGCGTCGGCGACGCCGGCCTGGCGCGCGCGGCCGAACTCGTGGCCGGCTTGCCGGCAGACACCGATCTCGTCCTGGCAGCGTCGGAGTCCACGCGCGTGCCCGACCTGCCTGACACGGCGCCCCGCTTCCTGACCGCCGGCGGCACGGACCTGGCCCGCGCGCTGCAGGTCGCCACGGCGGGTGGGGCTGACCGCATCCTGCTGGTCTCGGACGGGGTCGCGCCGGAGGCCGAGACTCTGGCTGCCCTCCCGGCCGTGCCGGTGGACGTCGCTCCGGTGCCACGCCGTGCCGGAGTCGGCCTCGCCGAGCTGATCCTGCCCACCCAAGCGGCTCCCGGGCAGACGGTGGAGGCGGTCGCGGTCGTGCGCTCCGACGTCGAGGCGACCGTCCGGGTCGGGGGCGTGGCCGGCGATACCGACCTGGAACCCGTCGAAGTACGTGTGCAGCCCGGCACGACCGCCGTCCCTCTCTCGTTCACGGCCGGGCAAGGCTCGGTGATGAACGTCAGCGTCGACCTGTTCACGGATGCACCCGCCGGCGCCACGACGCTCAGCCGTGAGCTCTCCGTCAGGACGCGCCCCCCTCTGCTCGTCGTCGGTGACCCGGGGCTGGCGGCAGCGCTGACGGCGCAGGGCCTCGACGTGCGTACGGGCACCGCAGCCGACGTGACGTCGCCCCTGCCCTACTCGGCCATCGCGATCCGCGGCGGCGCCGCGGACTTCACGCCCGGCCAACTGGACCTACTGGCGGGGTTCGTGCAGTCGGGCGGCGGCCTGATGATGACAGGCGGGCCGGAGAGCTTCGGTTTCGGGGGCTGGTACCGCACGCCGGTGGAGGACGTGCTGCCCGTCACCACCGATCTCCGCACCGAGGTCACGCTGCCGCTGGTCGCGCTCGTGATGGTGGTGGACAGGTCGCAGTCGATGGCGACGGGCTCGCCCTCGAAGATCGAGCTGGCCAAGGAGGGCGCGATCCAGGTCGTGGAGCTGGCGTACCAGGAGGACCTGCTCGGTCTCATCGCGTTCTCTGACGAGGCCAGCACCCGCTGGGTCTTCGAGCTCAGGCCCGCGACGGAACGCGGCAAGCGCGAGATGCTCCAGGGCATCCTCGGGGTGGGAACTGGCGGCGGCACCGTGCTGGAACCCGCCTACCGGCAGGCGATCGAGGCGCTCAGGCGCACCGACGCGGCGGTCAAGCACGTGATCGTCCTCTCCGACGGCCGTCTCTACGACGGTGGCGGGCCGTTCGGGAACCAGCAGGAGATGCCCGACTTCGGCGCGTTGGCCTCCGAAGCTCAGGCCGACGGCATCACCACCTCGACGATCGCGATCGGCTCGGAGGCCGACTTCGAGCGGCTGGCCGCGATCGCCAACGCGGGCGGGGGCCGGTACTACGAGGCGCTCGACGTCAGCACGCTGCCGCGCATCTTCAGCAACGAGGCGCTCACGGCGACGCGCGCCCTGCTCGTCGAAGAGCCGACGGTCCCTCGCGGCCGGCCCAACCAGCTCTACGACTTCCCGGCGGCGTTGCCCCCCGTGGACGCGTACGTGGCCACGAGCATCAAGTCGGACGCCCAGGAGCTGCTGTCCGGTCGCGAAGGCGAGCCGCTGCTGGCCGTGCGCAGGGCCGGGCTGGGTCGCACCGCCGCCCTCACCACCGACCTCAACGGCTGGGCCGGCAGCTTCGGCTCCTGGCCCGGGTTGGCCGGTGCGCTCGGCACGCTGGGACGCTGGCTGCAGGCGGTGCCGCCCGGGTACGACGCCACGGCGAGCCGCGACGGCAACGACCTGGAGGTCGTGGTGGACGCGGTGCTGGGCGGCGAGTACGTAGACGGCGAGCGGCTGGTGGCGCGGTTCGGGGGGGCCACGACCCAGCTCGACCAGGTCGGACCCGGCCGCTACGTTGGTCGCCTGCCCTGGGTGGAGGGCGCCGGCCAGGAGGTGGTCGTCGCCCGCGACGGAGACGTCGTGGCGCGGGCCAGCGTCACGGGCCCGGACCCCGAGTTCGCGGAGGTGGGCGGCGAGCCGCTGCTGGAGACGGTGGCGTTACGCACCGGCGGGACCGTCGTGAGGGGCGACGCATACGAGCCGGAGCTGTCCGGCGACGGGCGGTCGCTGTGGCAAACCTGCCTGGCCGCTGCCGTCTTGCTGTTCCTCATCGAGCTCGCCTGGCGTAGGTTCGCGCCGGTCGCAGCGGCAGCCAAGGGCCCACCTGAGCGGACGCTCACTCCTCGTCGGCTGTGGTCGTCGGCTCGTCTACGTCGACCTTCATGACCTCGCGCAGTACCGAGGTCGCGTAGGAGCCCTTGGGCAGCTCGAAGTCTAGGACGAGCCCGTCCTCCACCTCGGTCACCCGTGGCGACGAGACCCGTATGCGGGTCATGCGCCTGTCTCCACGTCTCGACGTGAAGTCGCTCCACCTCAGGTCGAGACGCTCCAGCACCCTGGCCTCGATCTCGCCGGCCCGCCCGGGCGACGGCTTCACCTTGCGGCCGTAGAGGGGCACGGTGGCGCTGATCTCGAGGTCGGCGGCGCGGGGCGACTCGCCGCCCTCGTCGGCGACGAGGAAGGTGCCGCCGGTGTCGTGCTTGCGGGCCCAGTCTCCCTCGACGACGGTCTGATACAGGCCCTCGCGTACGCGCTCCGCCAGCACCTCGTTGAAGAACAGGGACTGCAGTGCGGACACGAAGAAGCGGTTGAGCCGCTGACCGCCCGGCACGCGCTCACCGCGCAGCACCCGCCACCCGTCGTAGGCGTTGGACCCGTAGCGGCCGAAGCGCTGCGGTCCGAACCAGTTCGGCGCGCCGCGGTGGGCCAGCGCTTCGAGCGCTGTGCTCGCGGCTCGCGCCGCTCCTCGCTCGGGTCGCCTGATCGTGACGCTGAAGCGGTTGCCCTTCAGGTGCCCCAACCCGAGCTTGTTGCCGTGCAGTGAGCGGTCGAGCACCTCGACACCAGGCAGTGCCTCCAGGGCCTCGACGGCGGCCTCGTCGCGTTTCGGGAGGCTCAGCCACTGCGTGGTGACGGCATGCTTGTCCTTGAGCCCCGCCACACCGATCGCGACCTCGCTCACGCCCGCGCCCACCAGGGCGGCCACCAGGTCCCTGGTCGTCAGGGAGCGCTTCCGAACGAGGAGGTAGAGGTGGGACCCTGTGCCGGAGGGCTCGTACAGCGGCACCTCCTCGACGACGAAGTCCTCTGGTGCGGCGCGTATCTCTCCGCCGGTGCC
>JBDZWC010000246.1:0-1593 GCA_040256005.1 Deinococcaceae bacterium
CATCCGTTTCAGTGCCCAGGAGACCGGCGGCGGCGTGGCCAACATCAACATGCTGGCCGGCGGTGAGATAGAGCTTGGCATCGCCAACGAGAACATCGCCTGGGACGCTGCCCAGGGCAACGAGCCGTTCGGCTCGCCCATCGAGGTGGCAGGCGGCTGGACGATGAACGCCAGCTACGCCCTCATCGTCACTCGCGCCGACTCGGGGCTGCAGAGCGTCGCCGACCTGGCCGGCAAGCGTGTCTCGCTGGGCGCGCCAGGCTCCTCCGGCAACGTGATCGGACAGCGCCTCATCGAGAGCCAAGGCGTGGCCGAGGGCAGCTACACACCCGTGTTCATGGGCTGGCAGGAGTCGGCCGACGCCATCGCCGACGGCTCGCTGGACGCCGCCGTCATGGTGGGCGGTCAGCCGTTCCCGGCCGTCGAGTCTCTGGCCGTGCGCATGCCCATCAAGATCCTCAGCTTCGACGCCGAGCGCCTGGCAGACTCGCCCGGCTTCCCGCTCGTCGCCTCGACCATCCCCGCCAACACCTACAACGAGCTGGCCGAGGAGGGCGACGCCATCCTCGTGCGGTCGATCATCTACATCCAGCCGGGCCTGGACGAGGAGACCGTCTACCAGATGGTCAAGACCGTGTTCGAGAACATCCCGGCGCTGGCTGCGGCGCACCCGTCGGGTGACGAGGCCGCCCTGCTCAGCGAGGAGCAGGCCGCCGAGCTCGACCTGACGATCCATCCGGGCGTGATCCGTTACGCCCAGGAAGTCGGTGCGTGGTAAGGAGTCACTCCCCCAGGGGCACCCTGGGTGACTTGTGCTGGGTGGCGGCGATGCTGTTCGTCGTCGTCGCCCAGCCTCTCTATCTTCTGCCCATCGAGCAGCAGCTGCCCATCACGCTGACGCTCGTGATGGTGGGCCTATTCCTCAAGAAGCCGACGGTCAAGGACGAGGCGAAGGCCTCACGGCCCGTTGTGGTCCTTGGCCGCGCTCTGGACCTGACGCTGATCGCGGGCTCTGCCGTCGCTGGTATCTACATGGCGGTCAACTACGCCAAGATCATCTTCCGGCAAGGGGCGTTCACCTCGCTGGACAACGTGGTGGCGCTGGTACTCCTGTTCCTCGTGCTCGAAGGCGTGCGCCGGGCCGTGGGCTGGCCGCTCACGATCGTCTGCCTGATCTTCGTGCTGTACGCCCTCTACGGTCGGTACATGCCCGGGCCGCTGCTTCACCGCGGGTACAGCCTGGAGCGCACCGCCAGGCAGTTGGCCCTGTCGTACTCGGGCATCTACGGCATCCCGCTGGCCGTGATGGTCCGCTACGTGATCCTGTTCATCGTCTTCGGCGCCCTGCTGCAGGTCTCCGGCGCCGCCGACTTCCTCGTGCGGTTCGCCCAGTCCATCGCCGGCCGCTTCACCGGCGGCCTCGGCAAGGTGGCCGTCGTCTCCAGCGCCCTCGTGGGCACCATCTCCGGGAGCGCGGCAGGCAACGTGGCGACCACCGGCAGCGTGACGATCCCCGCTATGAAACGTGGCGGTTACCAGCCACACGTGGCGGGCGCCATCGAGTCGGTCGCCTCCACCGGCGGTCAGATAATG
>JBDZWC010000247.1:0-1568 GCA_040256005.1 Deinococcaceae bacterium
ACGTGATCATCCAACCCATAAGTGGCGGCCTGGCGGCAGTGGTACGCGACCCGCTAGACACCGCGGTCACCAGCGACGACAGCCGGCCCGGCGTGCCCGCCTCTGCCCTGGACGTCGCCGTGCATCGCTACGATCCGGCCTCCGGCACGCTGAGCCAGGTGGGCGGGAAGACCGACGTGTTCGGGCTGGAGAACGGCCAGCGGTTGGCGACCCAGGAGGAGAAGCTGGACCTGATGGTGCCCAACGACCTTCGGGTCTACGAGCGCGCGGTGGGTCAGGCGGTGGAGCGGGGCGAGCCATGGCACGTGGAGTACCGCGTCATGCGGCCCCGCGACGGCAGCTCGGCCTGGCTGTCCGAGCAGGGCACCCTAGAGGCAGACGGCGCGTACGTCGTCATGACGTGGGACATCACCACCATGCGCCGGGTCGAGGAGCAGCTGCGCGCCGGCCAGCGACGCATGCGCCGCGAGCTCATGGTCAACCGCCTGGTGTACGACGTCCTCAACAAGGCCGGTGCCGCCGAGGACGCCAGGCAGGGCGTCGAGATGCTGATAGAGGCAGGCATGGACCTGCTGGACTGCCAGCGCGGCGGCATGTGGATCCTGGACCACGGGGAGGGGCGCCTGCGGGTCTTCGCCCAGCGCGGCTTCGGCGGCGGCTTCCTGAGCGAGTTCGGCGACGTGTCGGCGGACGTGTTGGACCTCGAGAGGCAGGTGCCGGGCGCGGTCACCACCGAGGACGTGCCGGAGAACCAACTACCCGCCCTGTCCGAGGACGGCATAGACGGCACGATGGTGAGGGCCCTGAAGGTCACGCTCCCGGGCGCCAACGGGCGCGTGCTGGGCCAACTGTGTCTGCACGTGCGGGCGGACCGCGTGCACAGCCAGCGCGACCTCACGGCGCTGCGGCTCATGGCCATGCAGGCCGCCACGTTAGCGGAGCGCCACACGCTCGAGGAGCACTCCGACGAGATGCTGCGCCGCATGGAGGAGAGCGCGCGGGACGCCGGCGACGCCCTGCTGGAGAGCGAGATAAGGTTCCGGCGCGCCTTCGAGCTTGGCCCGGTGGCAGCCGTCATAGCCACGCTTGACGAAGACAGGTTCCTCGAGGTGAACGAGCACTACTCCAAGCTCACCGGCTACGACCGCGAGGAGGTCGTGGGGCGCACCGCCAGGGAGCTGGGCATGTGGTCCAGCCCGGAGGACAGGCGCAAGCTGGAGGCAGCGTTCGCGGCCGGCGGCAACTTCAAGGAGCTGCAGCTCAAGCTGCGCACGAAGGACGGCCGCACCCGCGACATCCTGCTCTCGGGCGAGGAGATCACCTACGGCGGCTACCGCTGCATGCTCAAGATGTTCAACGATGTCACCGAGCAACACCGCTCGCAGGAAGAGCTCATGGTGGCCATCCGCGAGGTCATGGCGGACACCGAGTGGTTCAGCCAGTCGGTCGTGCAGCGCCTGGCCGAGATGCGGCAGGGCCAGACTCTGGTCGAGGAAGAGACCGACCTCACGCCGCGCGAGCGCGAGGTGCTGGAGCTGGTGGCGGCCGGTCTGAGCGACGATGAGGTG
>JBDZWC010000002.1:0-57107 GCA_040256005.1 Deinococcaceae bacterium
CCCAGGGCAGGTTCGGCGGCTGATGAGCGCCCGCGGCGGAGACGGCGCTCGTTGCGCGATCTGCGGTCGGCCCGAGGACGGCTCACCGCTCCTCGCCTCCGCCAGCGGCATGCTCCTGTGCGCGGACTGCGCCGGCCGGGTGGGCGAGCGCGCCGTCATCTCGGGGCCACGTCGGCATCGGCCGCTGCCCACCTCGGTACCCAGGGACATCAAACGGGTGTTGGACGAGTACGTGATCGAGCAGGAGGACGCCAAGCGCACCCTCGCCGTAGCGGTCTACAACCACTACCGCCGGCTCGCTCACCCCGAGTCGGAGGTACAGAAGTCGAACGTGCTGCTGGTCGGCCCGTCGGGCACCGGTAAGACCCTGCTGGCCGAGACCCTGGCCCGCACGCTCAAGGTGCCGTTCGCGATCGCCGACGCGACCACTCTCACCGAGGCAGGTTACGTGGGCGACGACGTCGAGAACATCGTGCTGCGGCTGCTCCAGGTCGCTGACTACGACGTCGAGGCGGCGCAGCGCGGCATCATCTACATCGACGAGATCGACAAGATCGGCCGCAAGTCCGAGGGTCCCTCCATCACCCGTGACGTCTCCGGCGAGGGCGTGCAACAGGCGCTGCTCAAGATCATCGAGGGCACCACGACGCACGTGCCGCCGCAGGGCGGCCGCAAGCATCCGCACCAGGAGCTCATCGACGTGGACACCTCGCAGATACTCTTCATCTGCGGCGGCGCCTTCGAGGGCCTCGACGACATCATGCGGCGGCGCCTGGACGTATCGCGGGTCGGCTTCCAGGCCGGTGAGGAGTCGCAGGACTCCTTCGATGACGCCGAGGTCCTGCCCGAGGACCTGATGAGCTTCGGCCTCATCCCCGAGCTCATCGGCCGGCTGCCCGTCACCGTCCGCCTCCACGAGTTGTCCCTCCAGGCGCTCGTCGACGTGCTCACGAAGCCGCGCAACGCCCTCGTCAAGCAGTACACCGAGATGTTCTCCTTCGACGGGGTCGAGCTGGGCTTCGAGCGCGAGGCGCTCGTCGAGATCGCTCGCCGCGCTCAGGAGCGCAAGACGGGGGCTCGGGCGCTGAGGTCCATCATGGAGCGCATCCTCTTGCCGCTCATGTACGAGGTGCCCGGCAGCGATGTCACCCAGGTGACGGTCACGCTCGCACACATGGACGACCCACACGCTCTACTCGAGGGCGCCCGCCGCGTCCGTAGCGCTTAGGCAGCCACCGCGCGGCACCGCTCGACGACGACGGCGAACCGCTCGGCCGCCGCGAGCACTTCCGCTTCCGTCGTCTCCCTGCCCAGGCTGAACCGGACGCTCCCCTTCGCCTGTTGCGGCGAGAGGCCCAGCGCGATCAGCACGTGGCTGGGCTCGAGGCTGCCCGCCGCGCAGGCCGATCCCGCGCTTACCTCTACCCCGGCATCGTCCAGCGCCATCAGCAGGCTCTCGCCGTCCACGCCCGCCACGTTCACGTTGACGTGCTTGACGCCGCGCAGCGCCTCGGCGCCGTTCAGACTGACGCCGGGCAGCGCCGTCAGCCGGTCCTCGAGGAGCGCCCGAAGCCCAGCGAGCCTGGCGCGCAGGTCTTCCCGCTCAGCCGCGGCCAGCTCCACGGCGACCCCCATGCCGACGATGGCAGCGACGGCGTGGGTGCCCGGCCTGAAGCCGCGCTCCTGCGCGCCGCCGGCCAGCAGGGGCGCTACCTCGAGCCCCGGCGCCATCACCAGGGCACCCACGCCCTTGGGCCCTCCCACCTTGTGGGCCGAGAGCGCGACCGCGTCCGCCGCCAGTGCGCGCAGTGAAACGTCCTCGAGTCCCAGGCCCTGCACCGCGTCGCAGAAGAACAGGGCACCGGCTTCGCGCGCGACCTCGCCGACCGCCTTCGCGTCGAGTAGCACGCCGGTCTCGTTGTTCACCAGCATCAGCGCGACCAGCGCCGTGGTGCCCGCCCGCTCCAGCGCTGCGGACAGATGGGCCGGGCCGATCTCCCCGCCCGGTCCGTGCTCGACGTACTCGAGGTGTCGCCCGCCAGCGGACAGGCGCTCTGCCGCCCGCAGCACGGCGGCATGTTCGAGGCGGCTGGTCACCAGGGAGCCCTCGCGCTTCGCCGTCAGGCCCAGTACCGCGAGGTTGTCTGCTTCCGTGGCCCCTGACGTGAACACCACCTGCTTGGGCCGCACGCCCATGACCCTCGCGACGCGTTCGCGCGCCTCCTCCACGGCCTTCCGTGCGCGCCTGCCGGAGGCGTGAAGGCTCGACGGGTTGCCGTGCACCGCCGTGAGATACGGCAGCATCGCGGCCAGAACGTCTTCCCTGAGCGGCGTGGTCGCCGCGTGGTCTAGGTAGATGCTGTGCATGCTGAGGCCCGACGCTCAGACCAGGTCTGTGCCCAGGAGCGGCAGGCTGGCGGCTCCGTCCGGAGCCATGTAAGGGTGCCTGGCCCTGCGTTCGGCCACGAGGTCCGCCAGGGTGGTCGACCCCAGCACCTTCCTGACGGCTTGGTCCACCTCGCGCCATAGGCTCTCGGTAGAGCAGTTGCCCACCCTGACGCATGACTC
Source organism: Deinococcaceae bacterium (assembly GCA_040256005.1). GTDB lineage: Bacteria > Deinococcota > Deinococci > Deinococcales > Trueperaceae > DASRWD01. The sequence goes on from JBDZWC010000002.1 coordinate 2,569, forward strand.
GTTGTCGTCCAGGCAAGCCACAGGCGCGACGCTCCCTTCCAGCAGCTCCACGACCTCGAGGCTGTCGATCTGGTCCTGCGGGCGGGCGAGCCGGTAGCCACCGCGTGCGCCGCGCACCGACTCGACGATACCGGCACGTCTCAGCGCCGCGAATATCTGCTCGAGGTACTGCTGGCTGAGCAACTGCCGGTCCGCGACCGTCTTCAGGCTGATGGGCTCGTCACCGGACAGAGCCACCTCGACCAGCGCGCGCATCCCGTACTGTGCCTTCGTCGAAACCCACATGGCTACGTCCTGATCGCCCTCACGGGGCGCTTCTCGGAACGATTCCGAGTAACTTGGTCGAGTATAGCCGTGACCGTTCGGGAGGGTCAACGCGCCGAGCGATGCGAGCGGGCAACTCGGCTCCCTACCGGCCGGAGACGATCACCTCACGGCGGTCTCGAGTGCGCCCTCGAGATAACCCAGCGGGTCGACCGCGCGGTCGCCGAAGCGGATCTCGAAGTGCAGGTGGGGGCCGGTAGACGCCCCGGTGGAGCCGACCAGGCCGACCACGTCGCCCTGCCTGACGAGGGCGCCGACCGCTACCGACACGGCGCTGAGGTGGGCGTAGCGCGTCTGGCTGCCGTCACCGTGATCCAACGCGACGGCGTAACCGTAGGTGCTCCACCAACCGGCGCGCGTGACCACGCCGTCGCGGGCGGCCCTGACCGGGGTCCCCATGGGCGCTGCCCAGTCGACGCCGGCGTGGTAGCGGTTGCCGTTGACGGACACGTTGCGCCGGCCGAAGCCAGAACTCAGGCGGCCGCTGATCGGCTGCACGAAACCCTGAGGAGAGATGTCGGCCAGCGCCAGCTCCGAGATGGCGACGGGCAACGCCGCCAGCTGCGCGTCACGCAGCTCCTGCCTCGGGTCGTCGGCGAGGGCGGACCCCCAGGCGAGCGACACGAGGCAGGCGAACACCAGCGGGCGCGCTCTCACGCCCGACTCTTACCGTTAACCCTGGCCGAGCGTGGAGAGGAACTCCGCGTTGCTCTTCGTGCGGGAGAGGCGCGAGAGCAGCATCTCCATGGCCTCCGCCGGGTCCATGTCCGAGATGACCTTGCGGAGCAGCCACATCTTGGCGAGCACCGCTTCGTCGAGCAGCAGGTCTTCGCGGCGCGTGCCGGACTTGAGGATGTCGATGGCCGGGAAGATGCGGCGCTCCTCGAGCTGTCTGCTCAGGTGGAGCTCCATGTTGCCGGTGCCCTTGAACTCCTCGAAGATCACGTCGTCCATGCGCGAGCCGGTCTCGACGAGCGCCGTCGCGAGGATGGACAGCGACCCGCCGCCGCGGATGTTGCGGGCTGCGCCGAGGAAGCGCTTGGGCCAGTGCAGCGCGTTAGAGTCCAGGCCGCCGGAGAGCGTCCGACCCGTCGGCGGCGTGACGAGGTTGTTGGCGCGCGCCAGCCTCGTGATCGAGTCGAGCAGGATCATCACGTGGCCGTTGTCCTCGACGATGCGCCTGGCGCGCTCGTGCACGAACTCGGCGACACGGATGTGGTTGGTGGGCGGCTCGTCGAACGTGCTGGCGATGACCTCTACGCCCTGAACGGACTCGCGGAAGTCGGTGACCTCCTCGGGCCGCTCGTCCACCAGCAGCACGATCACCTTGATGTCGGGCTCGTTCTGCGAGACCGCGGTGGCGATCTTCTTGAGGAGGGTCGTCTTCCCTGCCTTCGGCGGCGCAACGATCAACCCGCGCTGGCCGCGGCCGATGGGAGCCAGGAGGTCTATGACCCGTGCCGAGAGCTCGTTCTGCGTGGTCTCGAGCTGGATGTGGGTGTCCGGGAAGGTGGGGACGAGCTCCTCGAACCGTGGACGCCTGGAGGCCTGGAAGGGGTCGACGTTGTTGACCGCCTCGACCCGGATGAGGGTGCCGTAGCGCTCGTTGTCGCGCGGACGGCGGGCCTTGCCCAGGATCAGGTCGCCGGTGCGGAGCCTGAACTGCTTGATGAGCCCCGCCGAGACGATGACGCTGCGCGTGTTGTTCTGCAACAGCGACTCCTGCAGGAAGCCGTACCCGTCGGACGAGATCTCGAGGTAGCCCTTGACGAGCCTGAGGCCTTCCTGCTCGGTGGCACGCTCGAGCACCGCGACGACGAGGTCGTCCTTCTCGAGCTGCCGGTAGTCCTCGAGGCCGACCTCCTTGGCCATCAGATGCAGTTCGGGCAGCACCTTGGCCTGCAGGTCCCTGAAGTTGACGGCGCCCTTGCGGCCTTGGTTGCGGTTGCCGCGCCGTCCGCGGCGCTCGTCGCGACCCTCCTGGTCCTGGTTACGCGCCGGCCTGCCGTTGTCGCGGCCCGGCTCCTCGGCGCCATCGCCGGCCTGGTCGCTCGCCTCGGCGCCGTCGTCGGCCCGGCTCCCCTCCTGGCGATCGCGCGCGGCTTCGCCGTCTTCGCCGTGCTCGGCGTCCGGCTTGCGGTTCTTGGGTGGCCGTCCGCGCCGCTTGGCAGCGGGGCGCTCGGCCTGTTCGGCCGCGGCGGGCTCGTCGTCGGCCGTCACGGCGGTGGTCTCCTGCGACTCCACGGCGTCCACGGCCGCGGTCTCAGACTTGCGAGGGCGGCCGCGCCTTCGCGGCGTCGCCTGCTCGCTCTGCGGGGCGTCTGCCTCGCTGCTCTTGGTTCTTGGGCTCATCGTCTCTCCGTTCCCGTCAGGGTGTCGTATGGGTCCGTGAGGATTCTCCTGATCGGGTCGCGCGGTCGCGCGGCTTCCATCGCCCCCACCCGCACGGCGCTGCGCATACACCTGGGCTACCATCCGGGCTCGCTCGGGTCCTTGGGCCTTCGGTCAACACATGCCGAACGCCCGACCGTGCCTTGAAGCGAAGCGTTCGAACCGGATTTGCCAGGAGACGCAGCGGCGTATTGACGTGCTAGAAGCCTGCTGCTAGGTTTGAGTATATGTGTCTGCCGCCGCCTTTGTAAAGCGGCTCAGGCACGTGCCCGGACCCACCGGGCGAGGCCGTGACGGGAACACGCGGGGCGCCATCGGCGGCCGCACGAGCGAGTCGGGGACGGTGAGAGCCCGGCCGGAGCAGGCGCACCCGTATCCTCCCCGAGCCGCCCCCCGAACCGCCCCCCATGCCGGGGTGCACAGTAGACGGGGCCGAGTGGCGCGCGTTACGCGCCGGGCTCTCCCGCTAAGGGCGCGGGGCAGCCGTCGAGGCCCGAGGCGTGAGCCCGGGTGAAGTTGGGTGGTACCGCGCTCACCTACCGGGCGCCCCAACGCTTCTGACCGGAGCGTTGGGGCGTCTGCTTTGGGCACCCGGCGCACCGGGAAGGACCAGGGGCGTCGCCACGCCCGGGAGGTTGCAGGAGAGATGTTCCGCGAGGTCAAGCAGCAGATCGACTTCCCTGCCCTGGAGCGAGAGGTCATCGAGTTCTGGAAGGCGGAGAAGGTCTTCCGCCGCTCGGTTGACAGGCCGGCTCCCAACGGCGACTGGGTGTTCTTCGAAGGCCCGCCCACGGCGAACGGCAAGCCCGGCGTGCATCACGTCATCAGCCGCGCCTACAAGGACCTCTTCCCGCGGTTCAAGACCATGCAGGGGTACCGCGTGGGACGCAAGGGCGGCTGGGACACGCACGGCCTGCCCGTGGAGATCGCGGTCGAGAAACGGCTGGGGTTCACCAGCAAGCAACAGATCGAGGAGTTCGGCATCGAGGAGTTCAACCGCCTCTGCCGCGAGGACGTCTTCTCCAACATCCAGGACTGGAACGCCATGACCGAGCGCATCGGGTTCTGGATAGACCTCGAAGACGCTTACGTCACGTACCACAACAGCTACATCGAGTCGTGCTGGTGGATCATGAAGCAGCTCTTCGACCGTGGCCTGCTTGTCGAGGACTACAAGACCACCTGGCACAGCCCCTCCTCGAACACGACGCTGGCCTCGCACGAGGTGGCCCAGGGCTACAAGGAGGACGTTCCGGACCCGTCGGTGTTCCCGAAGTTCCCAGCCCTGCGCGGTGACCTGCGCGAACGCGGCCTGTTGCCGGCGGGCGAGGACCGGCCGGTCAGCTTCCTGGCCTGGACGACTACCCCGTGGACCCTGGCAGCCAACGCCGGGCTGGCCGTCATGGCCGACGCCGCCTACGCGCTGGTTGAGGGGCCGCGCAGCGCCGGGGAGCCCGCTGGCTCCGAGCTCTACGTCCTGGCCGTCGACCTCGTCGACAGGGTCATGGGTGAGGAGCGCGGCGAGGTGCTGGGGACGATCGCGGGCGCCGAACTGGTTGGCAGTCGGTACCATCCGGTGCTGCTGGGAGCCGTCCCCGAGGACGCAGACCTATCCGGGTCGTACCGGGTGGTCGCGGACGAGATCGTCAGCCTGGAGGACGGGACGGGCATCGTTCACGTCGCACCGGCCTACGGGGACCTCGATGTCGGCCGCCGCCACGGACTGCCGGCGCTGTTCTCGGTGGACCTCACCGGCAAGGTCATGGACGCTGTCAGGCCGTTGAAGGTCGACAGGCACCCGGAGGAGCCCTTCGACGCCGCCCTGCTGAGCCGACCGCCCCAGGCCCCCGGCCCGTTCGCGGACACCTGGTTCAAGGACGCCGACGACGACATCACGGCCAGCCTGGCCGAACAGGGGCTCATGTACCGGTCGGGCACGATCAGGCACAGCTACCCCTTCAACTGGCGCGACTGGACGCCGCTGATGAACGTCGCCAAGCGCAGTTGGTACATCCGCACCACGGCGGTGAAGGACCTGCTGCTGTCGAACAACGACGCCATCGGCTGGCACCCGGAGCACATGCGGGAGGGCCGCTTCGGTCGCTGGCTGGAGAACAACGTGGACTGGGCGCTGTCGCGCGAGCGCTACTGGGGCGCGACGCTGCCCATCTGGCGCAGCGAGGACGGTCAGAAGGTCGTCTGCGTCGGCAGCGTGGCCGAGCTGGAGCAGCTCACGGGGCGCGACCTCTCGGGCCTCGACCTGCACCGGCCCTACGTGGACGAGGTCACCTTCCAGGTGGACGGCCAGACCTACCGCCGCGAGCCGTACACGGTGGACGTGTGGTTCGAGTCGGGCGCCATGCCCTACGCCCAGTGGCACTACATGGGCGAGCAGTCGGGTCCCTCGGTCGCCGAGACCCTGCGTCGGAACTTCCCCGCCGACTACATCTGCGAGGCCGTGGACCAGACGAGGGGCTGGTTCTACAGCCTGCATGCCCTGGCCACGCTGCTCACCGATCCCGGCGACCCCGCCGCGGGGAGACCGCCGGGCGCGTTGGCGGACATGTTCCCGCCCACCTCAGCGTTCAAGAACCTGAACGTGCTCGGCCACATCGTCGACGAGAACGGCGAGAAGATGTCGAAGTCCAGGGGCAACGTCGTCGACCCGTGGACGGTGCTGGACAAGCAGGGCGCCGACGCCCTGCGCTGGTACTGTTACAGCTCCTCTCCCGCCGGGCAGTCCAAGCGCTTCAGCGCCGCCCTGGTGGAGGAGGTCCAACGCGACTTCTTCCTCACGCTGTGGAACGTGTACGGCTTCTTCGTGCTCTACGCGAACCTCGAGGAACCAGACCTCCCGAACGCGCCGGCCGCCGCTGAGCGGCCGCTCATCGACCGCTGGCTGGTGGCACGCCGTGAGGAGTTGGTAGGCGTGGTCACGGCGGCGCTGGAGAGCTTCGATCCCACGACGGCCAGCCGGGCGATCCGCGACTTCGTGGTCGACGAGCTGTCCAACTGGTACGTGAGGCGCAACCGCAAGCGCTTCTGGCGCGGGCGCGAGGCCACCGAGGAGGAGCGACGCGACTCCCTCGCCGCCTACGCCACGCTCCATGAGGCGTTGGTCGTCGTCTCGAAGCTCATGGCGCCCATGGCGCCCTTCACCGCCGAGGAGCTCTACCGCAACCTCGAGCTCTCGGTGCGGCCGGACGCGGAGCCCAGCGTCCACCTGGCGGCCTGGCCCGAGGCCGACGCCTCGCTCATCGACGCTGGGCTCGTGACCGCCATGCGAGCGCTCATGCGCCTCGTCGAGCTGGGTCGCGCGGCGCGCGCCGCCGCGGGCGTGAAGCTGCGCCAGCCGCTCTCCGAGGTGCTGGTGCGCGTCCGCGACGAGGCGGAGCTCGCAGGTGTACGGAGCTTCGAGGACCAGCTGGCCGAGGAGCTCAACGTCAAGGCGGTGCGGTTCCTGAGCGTCACCGACGACTTCGTCGACTACCAGGTGAAGCCCAACCTCCCGCGTCTCGGCAAACGGCTCGGCAACCGCCTGCCGGCCCTGAGGGCAGCGCTGACGACGGTTGACGGGCGCGACGTCGCGGCGAACGTGCGCGCAGGCAGGCCCACCGTCATAGACGTGGACGGCGAGAGCCTCGAGCTCGCTCCGGAGGACCTGCTGCTGGACGCCCGCAGCCCGGAGGGCTACGCGGCGCAGGAGGAGCGCGGCTACCTGGCGGCGCTGCGCACCGAGGTCACGCCGGAGCTGCGGCTCGAGGGGCTGGCACGCGACGTCGTGCGGCTGGTGCAGAACGCCCGCAAGGAGGCGGGCCTCGACGTGTCCGACCGCATCGGGCTGACCCTGTTCGCCGGTGGCGAGCTGGGCGAGGCGCTGGACCGTCACGGCGACGAGGTGGCCGGCGAGGTCCTGGCCGTGAGGTCGGCCCTGCGCAGCTCAGAAGACGCGCCCGAGCAGGCGCCCGAGGGAGCCCATCTCGAGCGCCACGAGCTAGACGGCATGCCCTTGACGCTCGTGCTGAGCAAGGTCGAGGAGGGTCGTCCCAGCCGGCCCGGTTGAACTCTGCAGCAGGGGACGTGCGGCTATGATTCCAGTGACGAGCGAGCGCCCGCGACCGTGAAGAACGCGGACGCCAAGCGAAGGGAAGTCACATGAAGATCGGCATCAACGGTTTCGGGCGCATCGGGCGTCAGGTGTTCCGCATCGCCCACGAGCGCGGCATCGACGTCGCGGTCGTCAACGACCTCACCGACAACGACAGCCTGGCGTTGCTCCTCAAGTACGACTCGAACTACGGGCCGTTCCCCGGCGAGGTGAGCGCCGACGGCGACCACATCGTCGTCGACGGCAAGCGCATCCTCGCCACGGCCTATCGCGATCCCAAGGAGATCCCGTGGGGGGAGAACGGCGTCGACCTCGTTGTCGAGTCCACCGGCGTTTTCACGAAGCGTGAGGCCGCGGCGCAGCACCTGGCCGCCGGCGCCAAGAAGGTGCTGATCAGCGCGCCGTCGCCCGACAGCGACTTCGACATCATGATAGGCGTCAACCAGGACGAGTACGACCCCTCCAAGCACGAGGTGGTGTCCAACGCCTCGTGCACCACCAACTCGATGGCCGGGGTGATGCTGGAGCTCAACGAAGCGTTCGGCGTCGAGACGGCGATGATGACGACCGTACACAGCTACACGAACGACCAGCGGATCCTCGACGCCCCTCACAAGGACCCGCGTCGCGCCCGCAACGCTGCTACGAACATCATCCCCACCACCACGGGCGCCGCCAAGGCCGTGGCCAAGGTCGTCCCGTACTACAAGGGCCGCTTCGACGGCGTCTCGCTGCGCGTGCCCACCCCGACGGGCTCGATCTCCGACATCACAGCGATCCTCAAGCAGGAGGTCTCGGCACAGGAGATCAACGAGGCGCTCGAGGCGGCCGCCGCGGGCCGGCAGAAGGGCATACTGCGCGTCACCTACGACCCCATCGTCTCCAGCGACATCCGCATGGACCCGCACTCCGGCATCGTGGACGGCTCGCTGACGGCCACCATCGGCACCATGGCCAAGCTCTTCGTCTGGTACGACAACGAGTGGGGCTACTCCACCAGGATGGTCGACGTCGTCCAGGTCATGGGAGAGTCGCTCTGACGACCCGCTACCGGAGCCTCGACGACCTCGAGGTCGCTGGCAAGAGGGTGCTGCTGAGGGCAGACCTCAACGTCCCCATCGAGGACGGTCGCGTGACGGACGATACGCGCCTGCGGGCCAGCCTGCCGACGATCGAGGAGCTCCTAGCAGCGGGTGCCACGGTCGTACTGATGAGCCATCTCGGCAGGCCGAAGGGTGGCCCCGACGACGCCTACCGCATGGGGCCCGTGGCCGACCGGCTCGCCGAGCTGCTGGGCCGTGAGGTACGTTACCGGCCCACCTCCGGGCCCGGGTCCGACGACCAGCAGGCGTACGTGCAGGCGGCGCCCGACGGCAGCGTGACGCTGCTGGAGAACACGCGGTTCGACTCCCGCGAGACAGCCAACGATCCCTCGGTGGCGCGGGTCCTGGCCGGCTACGCCGACGTCTACGTGAACGACGCGTTCGGGTCCGCGCACAGGGCGCACGCCAGCACCGAAGGCGTCGCGCACCTGCTGCCCAGTGCTGCCGGTCGCCTGATGCTCGCCGAGGTCGAGGCGCTGACCAAGCTCCTGCACGAGCCTCAGGCGCCGTTCGTGGTGCTCCTGGGCGGCGCCAAGGTGTCGGACAAGCTGGGCGTCATCGAGAGCCTGCTGGGGCGCGCAGACAGGCTGCTGGTGGGCGGGGCCATGGCGTACACGTTCATAAGGGCGCAGGGCGGCAGCGTGGGGTCCTCCCTGGTCGAGGAGGACATGCAGGACACGGCGCGTGAGCTGCTGGAACGGGCGGTCGCGGCCGGGTCGGAGCTGAGGCTGCCCGTGGATTCCGTCTGCGCGCGCGAGGTGGAGGCCGGCGTCACCACCGCGGTGCATCCGTCCGACGAGATACCCAGCGACCTGATGGGCCTCGACATCGGCCCACAGGCCAGGGAGGCGTTCCGGGCGGCGCTGGCAGGCGCCAAGACCGTGTTCTGGAACGGCCCCATGGGCGTCTTCGAGGTGCCGGAGTTCGCCGCCGGCACCATGGCTTTGGCAGAGGCCGTGGCGGACCTCGACGCCTACACGGTCGTGGGCGGGGGCGACAGCCTGGCGGCCGTCAACCGGTCCGGTGTGGGTGACCGCATCAGCCATCTCTCGACCGGTGGAGGCGCCTCGCTCGAGTTCCTCGAGAACGGCGACCTGCCCGGTCTCAAGGTCCTGCGCGCTTGAGCCGCGAGGCCCCCGTTCTCTTCCACCTCGACAGACAGCGTTTCGCCGGGGTGGGCCAGGTGGCCAACCTCTCCGGGGACTATACCTACCTGACCAGCGGCTACTACGCCTCGCTGGACGCCGAGCTCGACGGCCTGGCGGTCCTGCCCACCACGCGGGAGGCGCTCGACGCGTACGTGGTCCCGATCGCCATGGAGAAGGCCCGCCACGCCGGCATACCCGTACCCGTGTGCGAGATCGTCACCGAGCGCTTCCCTCCCCCGCCGCTGCTGGCGTACCCCATCAACCCGTTCTCCAGCCGCGGCGAGCTGCTCCTGGATCAGGGCGCGATCGAGTCGCGGCGCAAGGGCCTCACCTACACCGGCAAGTACGCCGTGCTCGTCCAGCACCTACCGGTGGACCACCGGATAGACGTGCTCAGGCTTGTCATGGGCCGCTCGCAGGTCGAGGAGTACGAGACGCTGGGAGCCAAGCTGTTCGAGACCTTCAGGCTGCCGCTGATGAAGGTGCGGATCATCGTCACGACGAAGGAGTACCTGCTCTCGGCGATCGAGCCTCTACCTTTCGGCGAGCTCACCGAGGACGACCGACTGCAGCTGGAAGGCATGGGGACGTGGCGCGGCTAGCGATCTTCACGGAACGCTACACGATCCGGTCGTCGGTGGAGCTGACGGCCCTCACCGAGTTCCGACTGGCCGCCTTCGAGCGCGGCCACGAGCTCGACTTCCTCTTCAAGAACGAGCTGAAGTACCTCAAGAACTACGACGGCATCCTGATAAGGGCCCTGACGGACCCGCTCAACACGACCTACCTGGTGGCGCGTAGCGCCGAGATGCTGGGCAAACGGGTCCTCGACCACTCTGACGCCATCCTCGTGTGCTGCGACAAGGTCAACATGTACGCGCGACTGGCCGCCAAGGGCGTGAGCCTGCCGGAGACGCGGTTCCTGGAGGAGTCGGAGTTGACGGCGGTGAAGGCGGCGCGGCTCTTCGAGGAGCTGGGGGCCCCGCTGGTGCTCAAGGCGCCGAACTCCTCGTTCAGCGCTTACGTCGACAAGGTCACGACGCCCGACGCGTTCATCAAGGTGGGCAAGCGGTTCCTGCGGCGCGCAGACCGCATCGTCGTGCAGCAGTACATCCCCAGTGAGTTCGACTGGCGGGTCATCACGCTGGCCGGCAAGGTGCTGGCGGTGGTCCGGTACGAGTTCGCCCCGGAGCAGTGGAAGCTGATGGACCGCACCCAGGAAGGTGAGTGGGCCAAGGTGATCGGCGTGGACCGCTCGGAGGCGCCGGCCGGTCTCATCGACACCGCGCTGGGAGCTTCCAACGCGATCGGCGAGAGCCTCTACGGCGTCGACATCAAGGAGATCGACGGCGAGTACTTCGTCATCGAGGTCAACGACAACCCCACGATCGCCGCCGGTGAGGAAGACCAGGCCAACCCCGAGATCTACGGCGAGATCATCTCGCATCTCGCCGGCGACGACTGACCTTCCCCCACCTCTCGACGACCACCATGCTCCTGTGGCGAGCGCGGCCGTAGCGGCTCACCTGGTCGAACTCCGACCTGGGCAGCGCCAGGTTCACGCTGCCCAACCGCCCGTCGTGCTCAAGCACCAGCGGGTCGTGCAGGTACAGGTTCTCCTCGTCGTACCCGGTCATCACGACCCAATGAGGCAGCTTCTCGGCGTAGAGGCGGTAGCCGGAGACGAGGACGATGGGCACGGCCCCGCGGCGCAGCGCGGCCACTACGTCCTGCACGCCGAACTGGCGGTGCTCGACGCTGCCACCCAGCCCCTTCAGCTCGCGCTGGAAGGTCTCGTGCGACAGCTGGATGACCTCCTTCTTCTCGCTGTCCCTGACGCTGTCTAGGAACGGCACCCCGGTGTCCGGCGTCACGACAGTGGCCTGGAACCCGCGGCGCAGGGCCGCGACGGCCAGCCCGTGAGCGCTGCAGCCGCCGTGCCCAGAGAGCATGAAGACGGTGGTGGCCTCGCGCCAGAGGGTCAGCTCCAGCCACCTCTCCAGCGGTACAGGGTAGCCGTGCTGCCGCATCGCCATCATCAGGCAGGCCGGCCCGCAGGTGAAGTCGAGCGACTGCGGGTAGTAGGGCACGCCGAGGAGGGTCGCACCCCCAGGCATGAAGCGCTTGCGCATGCGGATCGCGCCGCCACCGTCCTCGTAGTAGTCGCTGGCGGCTCCCACGACCTCGTAGCCGTGGTTGCGGTAGAGGGCGATCGCGGGCCTGTTGTCCTCCCTCACCTCCAGGCGGAGGGAGACCGAGCCGCGCTCCCGCGCAGCGGCCTCGGCGGCTGCCAGCAACGAGCGAGCCACGCCCCTGCCCCGCCACTGGGGCGACACGATCATCGAGTAGAGCCGGGCCGTCTTGAAACCGCTGCGGAACAGGACGATGGCGTCGCCCACCACCTCGTCGCCCGCCTGCGCCACGAAGATCACGGCGCTCTCGCGCGAGAGGAGCCGGGAGAGCGAGGCGCGGCTGATGCGGTCGCCGGGGAAGCCTTCCTCGAGCCTCACGAGGGACTCGAGGTCGCGCCTCTCGGCGGTCCTCACCACGAAGCCGCGCTCATCGGTCACGTCGACAGGGTCTCCCTCACGGCCGCCACCAGCGCAGGACCCACCTGCTCGACGTCCCCGACGATGCCGTAGTCCGCCACCTTGAAGATGGGCGCGTCGGCGTCCTTGTTGACGGCGACTATCACCTTCGACCGGTTCATGCCCGACAGGTGCTGCACCGCCCCCGAGATCCCCAGCGCGATGTACAGCTCCGGGGCCACCGCCTTGCCCGTCTGTCCCACCTGCTCCGCGTAGGGGCGCCAGCCGGCGTCGACCACTGCGCGCGTGGCGCCGACGGCGCCGCCCAACGCCTCGGCCAACGGCTCGACGACCTGCGCGAAGCGCTCCGGCGTGCCCAGGCCCCTGCCGCCGGCCACGACGACCCTCGCCTCCTCCAGCGGTAGCCGGGCACCCTGCGCCGCAGAACGAGCGCCCACGCCCTTGCGCACGTCGGCCGGCGCGGCCCGCGCCGAGGCGACCTCGCCCTTGGCCGGCAGCGGTTCGGCTGCCGCCAGGGCGTTGGGCTTGACCGTCACGACGACAGGCTCGGCGACGCTCTCCACCCACTCGGTGACGCGCGACAGGTAGCTGAACCGCTTGCCCCTCACCGCGTCACCCTCCCTCCTGAGCTCCGTGACGTCCTCGAGCAGTGCGCCGCCCAGCTTGACGGCCACGCGCGGCGCGCTGGACTGGCCGAGCCTGTCCGCGCTCATCAGCACCACCCGCGCTCCGGTGGCCTCGCCGGCGACAGCCTTCGCCACGGCCTCGGCCGTGTCGAAGGCTCCCCCGATGGCAAGCACCTGCGGCACGTAGGCGGCCAGCTCGCCGGCGGCAGCGCCGGGGTCCTCCCCCAGCACTATGGCGCTGACCTCTCCGCCCAGAGCGCGGGCGGCGGTCACCAGCTCCAGCGCGCTCTTCTTTACGTTCCCCTGTCTGGCGTTCGTGACGATAACGATCACTGCGGGGCCTCCTAGATGACCTTGGCCTCGGACCTCAAGAGGCGCGCCAGCTCCGCCGTGGCCTCCTCAGGCGCTCCGGAGAGGACCTTGTTCATGCGGGGCCTGACCTGGATCTCCTGCGAGACGACGCGCACGCGCGGCGACACCGCACCGAGGTCCGAGAGCGGGCGCGCGGCGAGCTCCTTGCGCTTGGCCTTCATGATGTTCGGCAGGGTGGGGTAGCGAGGCTCGTTCAGGCCCTGCTGCGTGGTCACCACGGCGGGCAGGCCCACCGTGAGCTCCTCCGTGCCGTCATCTACGTCGTGCCGCAGCCTGAGCTCCGAGCCGGCCAGCTCCAGCGCCGTGGTCCAGTCTGAATGGGGCCAACCGAGGTGCTCGGCGAGCGCCGGTCCCAGGGCGGCGCTGTCCCAGTCGGCCTGCTTGCCGCCCGTCAGCACCAGGTCCGCTTCCTCCTGCCTGACGACCTCGGCCAGGACACCGGCCAGCGAGATCGGATCGAGGGCCTCGTCCGTGACCAGGTGGATCGCCCGGTCCGCACCCAACGCGAGGGCCGTGCGCAAGGCGTCCTGGAAGCGCTCGGGGCCCACCGCCACCGCGACGATCTCGACGTCGTGCCCGGCCTCGCGCAGGCGGATCGCCTCCTCGACGCCGTACTCGTCCATGCCGTCCATGACGAACGTGACCCCGGTCAGGTCCACACGCCCGCCGTCGGCGCGCACGCGCGCCTCGGCGTCCGGGACCTGCCTAACCACGGTCAGTACCTTCATGCTCTCCTCCGCTCGCCGCGGCCGCGGGTCGCTAGCGCAGCAGGCTGCGCGCGATCACCAGCCGCTGGATCTCGTTCGTACCCTCGTAGATCTGGTTGAGCTTGACGTCGCGCATCAGCTTCTCCACCGGGTACTCGTTCATGTAGCCGTATCCGCCGAAGACGTTGATGGCCTCCTGCGCCGCGTCGAACGCCATGTCCGAGGCGTAGGCCTTGGCGATAGCCGCGGCTTCGGAGTGCGGCTCACCCCTGTCTACCAGCCAGGCGGCCCGGTAGGTCTGCCAGCGGGCGGTTTCCACGCCGATCTTCATGTTCGCCAGCTTGAACTGGATCGCCTGGAAGTCCGCGATCGGCCGGCCGAAGGCGTGCCGCTGCTGGGCGTAGGCGACGGACTCGTCCAGCGCCCGCCTCGCGACGCCGACTGCGCCTGCGGCTACCGGCACACGGGTCTTGTCGAGGGTCCGCATGGCGATCTTGAAGCCGTCGCCCGGCTCGCCCAGCACGTTGGCCCGCGGGACCGTGACGTCCTCGAACACCATCTCGTAGGTGGGGCTCGCGCGCTGTCCCAGCTTGCCGTGGAGCTTGTTGCTGCTCAGCCCCGGCGTGCCGCCCGGGACGACGACCGCCAGCGTGCCCCTATGGCGTTGCTCGGGGTCGAAGGTCGCGAACACGACGCTGAAGTCGGCGACGCCGCCGTTGGAGATCCAGGTCTTGACACCGTTGATGACGACCTCGTCGCCCCGCAACTCGGCGCGGGTGGTCATGGCACCCGCGTCGGAACCGTTGTTCGGTTCGGACAGGGCGAAGGCGGCCAGCTTGGGGCCCGCCAGGAGCGGCCCCAGGAAGCGCTCCTGTTGCTCCGGACTGCCTGCCAGGAGCACCGGCGTGATGCCCAGCTCAGAGGCCATCAGGATCGTGAAGATGCCCATGCAGCCGTAGGCGATCTCCTCGCCGATCACGACCTCGTCCATCATGCCGAGGCCCAGGCCGCCCACGGACTCCGGGACGCCCACGTTCAGGAGGCCGACCTCGTGGGCAGCCGCGACGACCTTCTCTGGGTACGTCTCGGTGCGGTCGTGCTCGGCTGCCACCGGAAGGACGTGCTCGCGCGTGAACTCGCGTGCCAGCGCCTGGAACTGCTTCTGCTCGTCGGTAAGCTCGAAGTCGATCACCTAGGCTGCCTCCCGTCGCCTCGCATGGACCTCACCTCTCGAGCTCCCTGTACACCTGCCGATGGATGACCATGCGCTGGATCTCGCTGGTCCCTTCGTAGATCTCGGTGACCCGAGCGTCCCGGAAGTACCTCTCCACCGGGAAGTCCTTCGTGTAACCGTAACCGCCGAGGACCTGCACGGCGTCGTGCGTGACCGCGGAAGCGGACTCCGAGGCGAAGAGCTTGGCCATCGCCGCCTCCCGTGTGAGGCGGAAGCCGGCGTCCTTGAGCCAGGCGGCACGTAGGGTCAGCAGGCGCGCGGCATCGATGCGTGTGGCCATGTCAGCGATCTTGAAGCCGATGGCCTGGAACTCGTGGATGGCCCTGCCGAAGGCCTGCCGTTGGTCGGCGTAGTCACGTGCGACCTCGAACGCCGCGCGCGCTACTCCTACCGACAGGGCTGCGATGCCGATCCGGCCCCCGTCCAGGCCCGACATGGCGACGACGAAGCCCTGGCCCTCCTCGCCCAGCCGCGCCTCCGTCGGCACGAAGCAGTCCTCGAACGTCACGCTCCTGGTCACGGCGGCGTGCTGGCCGAGCTTCTCCTCCGCCCTGCCGAAGCTCATGCCCTGGGCGCCCTTCTCCACGAGGAACGCGCTCACGCCTCTCGCCCCGGCGGCCGGATCGGTCTTCGCCATGACCAGGTACAGCTGGGCCTCCCCGCCCGAGGTCACCCAGGCCTTCGTGCCGTTGAGGAGGTAGCCGCCGTCGGCCTGCGTGGCCCGCGTCGCCAGGGCGACGGCGTCGGAGCCGGCGTGGTGCTCGGACAGGCAAAACGCGCCGATCCACTCTCCGCTCGCCAGCTTGGGCAGGTACCCCGCCTTCTGCTCCGGTGTGCCGTGGCGCAGCAGCAGGGACTGCGGCAGGCCGTTCGTGACGCTCATGATCGTCGCGTGCGAAGCGTCCGCTGCCGCGATCTCCTCCAGAAGGACGGCGTACGTGACGTTGTCCAGCCCGGCGCCGCCGTACTCCTCCGGCGTGGTCACGCCCAGCAGCCCGAGCGCGCCCATCTTCCGGAGCGTCTCCCACGGGAAGCGCGGTTCCCGGTCGAGCTCGGGCGCCAAGGGGGCGATCTGCTCGCGAGCGAAGTCACGGACCGCAGCTCTCAGAGCCAGCTGCTCTTCGGTAAGGGAGAAGTCCACAGGGATGGTGTCCAGGCGCGACTGAGAGCGCGCGTAGTTCCAGGGAGTATACCGGCCGGTCGCTCGGCTAGACTGGCGCGGTGACCGTCAAGGAACTCCTCCTACGGGTGCCCCACGCCATCAAGGAAGGCGCGGCGGCGCCTGACTCCGTGGTCCAGTTCGACATGGAGGAGCCCATCCACTACGTGGTAGAGGGTGGCGCGGTCCGGTCGGTGGAGGGCGTCGCCCCCCGAGCAGACGTCACCGTGAAGGTGCGTCAGGACGACCTGCTGAAGATGATCGAGGGCAAGCTGAACCCCATGACGGCGCTGATGCTGGGCAAGGTCAAGGTGCGGGGTGACGTGGGGCTGGCCCAGCGGCTGATCAAGGCCATCGACAAGGACAAGCTGCTCGGACAGGCTTAGCTCAGGGCCGGTTGTCGGCCCCGTAGCGCTCCACCTCGTAGGAGACGAAGCGGCCGCCCTCGTAGCGGAAGGTCGCCGAGAACACGCCCGGCTGCGACAGCCAGGGCAGGAAGTGCCTGTCCCCTTCCCACAACGGTAGGTCGGCGAGCGCGGCGTCGTCCACCCACTCCAGAGAGCCTTCCGGCCCGGCGCGGGGCTCGCCGCTGAAGCGCGTCACGACGTAGACGAAGACGTACCAGTCGTCCGCCCCGTCGAAGTCCGGGAACGTTATGAAACCCTTCAGCTCCGTCGCCTCGACGGTCAGGCCGGACTCCTCGAGCACCTCGCGCCTGAGGCAGGCCTCGGGCGACTCGGCCGGCTCGAACTTGCCGCCCAGGCCGTTGTACTTGCCGGCTTGATGGTGCCCACTGTCGGGGCGCCTGAGCATCAGGGTCTTGCCGCCGGCCCGCACGTAGGCCAGCGTGCACAGCTTGATGCCCACTTCCCTAAGCCTGGGCGTCCAGCTCGAACGCCGAGTGAACGGCCCTCAAGGCCTCTTCCGCGCGAGCGGCATCGATGAGCACCGACAGCCTCACCTCGCTCGAGGTGATCGCCTCGATGTTGGCGCCGGCGGCCGCCACGGCCTCGAACATGCGCGCGGCGATCCCCGGAGTGGAGGCTATGGCCATGCCCACCACCGTCAGCTTGGCTACGTTCTCGTCCACGCTCGCCGTCGCGCCCATCTCCTGCAGGACCGGCTCCAGCGCCTCGAGCGCCTCGGCCACCGTCTCGCGCTTGACGATGAAAGCCATCTGCTGCCGGCTGTCGCCGGCGCCGCGCACCCCCTGGATGATCATGTCGACGCTGACGCCCTTGGCCGCCAGGGCCCCGAACACCTGAGCCGCCACACCTGGCCGGTCGGGCACGGTCTGGAGGTCGATGCGAACGTGGCCCTTGTCGATGGCCACACCTGTTACCGGCTTGGCTGTGATCATCCCTGCCTCCGCGCTCGCGCTCAGGTCCCTCACCACCGTGCCGGGCGCGCGCGTGAACGACGAGCGGACGTGCACGCGCACCCCGTAGTGCCTGGCGTACCAGACGCTGGCGGGGTGCAGCACCTTGGCCCCGTGGCTGGCGAGCTCCAGCATCTCCGCGTAATCGATCTCGGACAGCTTCGTGGCCGTCGCGATCACGTGGGGGTCGGTCGTGTAGACGCCGTCGGTGTCCGTGAAGATCTCGCACTCCGGCGCCCCGAGGGCGGCGGCGAGCGCCACGGCGGTGGTGTCCGAGCCGCCCCGACCCAGGGTGGTGATCGCCCCGGCGGCGTCGGCACCCTGGAAGCCCGCGACCACGGCCACGTCCACCTCCTCCAACGCGGTGCGGACCGGTGTGGGGTCCACGCGTAGGATGCGCGCGCCGCCATGCCTGGAGTCGGTGAGGAACCCCGCCTGCGAGCCGGTGAAGGACCTCGCCTTGACGCCGCGGGCGCCGAGCGCCAACGCCAGCAACGCCGCGCTCTGCTGCTCTCCCGTGGCCAGCAGCACGTCAAGCTCGCGCCTGGACGGGCGTTCAGACAGCTCGCGAGCCTGGCCCAGCAGCCTGTCAGTCGTCCTGCCCATCGCCGAGACGGTGACGACGGCCTTGCCGCCGGACCCGACGTGCTGCTCGACCCTGGCTGCCACCTTGGTGATGCGTTCGAGGTCGCCCACGCTGGTGCCCCCGAACTTCATGACCCTGGGCATGGGCGCCGCGCCGCCGACCGTGGCAACGCCCACCGGCCCGGTCGAGCGCATGGCAGCTTCCATGCGTGCAGAGCTTACACCGGTGCGCGACGCCTCCCGCTCCCGTGGTAATAATCGCCTCATGGACGACGTTCCCGGCCCTCGCGTCGCGGTCGTGGGAGCCGGGCCCGCCGGCTTCTACGCCGCCGAGGCGGTCATCAAGACACACGAGACGGCGACGGTCGACGTGTTCGACCGCTTACCCACCCCGTACGGCCTCGTGCGCTTCGGCGTGGCCCCCGACCACCAGAAGATGAAGGTGGTCACCCGGGTCTACGAGCGGACCCTCAAGGACCCGCGCATCCGCTACCTTGGCAACGTCACCTACGGGCGCGACCTGACACTGGCGGACCTCAGGCGCCACTTCCACGCCGTGGTGTTCGCCGTCGGCGCCGCGACGGACCGGCGCCTCGGCATCGCGGGCGAGGACCTCGCAGGCAGCGTCTCGGCCACGGACTTCGTGGCCTGGTACAACGGCCACCCCGACGCTGTGGACCACGACTTCGCCGCCCTGCTCGCCATCGCCAAGGAGGCGGTGGTGATCGGCAACGGCAACGTCGCGATCGACGTCACACGGGTACTGGCCAAGTCGGTGGCGGAACTCAGCGTCACGGACATCGCCGACCATGCCCTCGAGGCCCTGCGGGGATCCGCCATCGAGAGGGTGACGATCGTGGGTCGTCGCGGGCCCGCCGAGGCCAAGTTCACGACCAAGGAGCTCCGCGAGCTGGGCGAGCTCGAGAACGCCGACGTCGACGTCAGGGCGGAGGAGATGGAGCTGCTGCCCGCCAGCCGGGCCGCGGCCGAAGCCGACGTGACGACGGCCAAGAACGTCGAGGTGCTGCAGGCCTTCGCGCAGCAGCCCAAGCAGGGCAAGGCTCGGACCGTCTCCCTCCGCTTCCAGCTCCAGCCGGTGCGCCTGGAGGGCGACGGCAGGGTGTCGGCGATCGTGCTGGAGAGGACGCGGCTCGAGGAGTCGGATGGTCAGGTCAGGGCCGTCGGCACCGGTGAGCACGAGACCCTCCCAGCCCAGCTGGTCCTCAAATCGGTCGGCTATCGGGGGCTGCCCTTGCCGGACCTGCCGTTCGACGAGCGCACGGGCGTGGTCCCCAACGACGCCGGCCGCGTGCTCGACGCTCCGGGAGGTACGCCTCTGCCGGGTCTGTACGTCGCGGGCTGGATCAAACGCGGGGCCAGCGGAGTGATCGGTACCAACAAAGCCGACGCCATGGAGAGCGTGGCGTCCCTGGTCGCGGACCTCGAGGGCGCAGAGCCTCCGGCTGGCGACACCAGCCGGGAGGCGGTCGACGCGCTGCTGCTCGCACGTGGCGTGGACGTGTTCACCTCCGACGACTGGTTCGGTCTCGACGCCACGGAGGTGGCGGCCGGTGAGGCCGCCGGCAGGCCGCGGGTCAAGTTCGTGAGGCTCGCCGACATGGTCGCTGCGGCCAGGCGCGAGCGCGTCGCGAACGGGAGCTAGGCCCGGGCTCCGGACTGGGCGAGCGTGCCGGCCCGGCCGAGCATACGAGGGGCGCCTACCAAGTTCGCTGCGGCAGGGGCGCCTTCGTGAGCGGCAGGTGATAGCATCGCCGCCGAACTCCCATACGAAAGCAGCGAGAGGTACAGCCAAGTTGGTTCAAGACGGAGACGACGTACTGCTAAGCATCCGGGGCCTGGTCAAGGACTTCGGGGGGCTGCGGGCCGTCAATCACTGCAGTTTCGACGTGCGCGCCGGCACCATAACGGGGCTGATAGGGCCCAACGGCGCTGGCAAGACGACCCTCTTCAGCCTCGTCTCCGGCTTCCATCAACCCGACGCCGGCACCGTGCTGCTCAAGGGTGAGGACGTCACCGGCCTGCCGCCGCACGTGCTGTTCGGCAAGGGTCTGTGCCGCACGTTCCAGATCCCCCGCGAGCAGAAGGGCATGACGGTCCTCGAGAACCTCATGCTGGTGCCGGCCGGCCAACTGGGTGAGAGGTTCTGGAACCCCATCTTCCGCCGCAGCGCGGTGTGGCGCCAGGAGGCCCAGCTGCGGGAGAAGGCGCGCGAGGTCCTCGACTTCGTGGCGCTCAGCCACCTCGAGAACGAGCCGGCCGGGTCCATGTCGGGCGGACAGAAGAAGCTGCTGGAGCTCGCACGCACGCTGATGGCGGACCCGACGATCGTCCTGCTGGACGAGCCGGCGGCCGGCGTGAACCCCACGCTCATGGGCCGACTGCGCGAGAAGATCGAGCAGCTCAACCGCGAGCGCGGCATCACGTTCCTGCTCATCGAGCACGACATGCCGCTCGTGATGGGCCTATGCGACCCTGTCGTCGTGATGAACCAGGGGAGCAAGCTCGTCGAGGGGCCACCGGAGGTCGTCCGCAACGACCCCCGCGTGCTCGAGGCGTACCTAGGAGGCCAGAGTGTCGCTCTTGACGGTTGAGGGAGCGGTCTCGGGCTACGGCGAGATGCAGGTGCTCAACGGCGTGAGCATCAGGGTCGACGACGGCGAGATCGTCTCGATCGTCGGGCCCAACGGCGCCGGCAAGTCAACGGTGATGAAGCTGGTTTTCGGGCTCCTCAAGCCCTGGGAGGGCAGCGTCGTGTTCGACGGCCAGGACATCTCGGGCCTGGCGCCCGAGAGGGTCGTCCGACTGGGCCTGTGCTACGTGCCGCAAGTAGACAACGTGTTCCCTACCCTCACCGTCGAGGAGAACCTCGAGATGGGCGCGTACATCCTCGACGAGCCGCTCAAGGCGCGCAAGGACCGCGTCTTCGAGCTGTTCCCCCGCCTCGCCGAGCGCAGGCGCCAGCGGGCGGGCAAGATGTCGGGCGGGGAGAGGCAGATGGTCGCCATGGGCCGCGCGCTCATGCTCGACCCCAAGCTGCTCATGCTGGACGAGCCCTCGGCGGGCCTGGCACCGCTGCTAGTCGACATGATCTTCGAGAAGGTGGCCGACATCAACGCTGCCGGAGTCGCTGTCCTCATGGTCGAGCAGAACGCCAAGCGGTCGCTGGAGCTGGCGCACCGCGGCTACGTGCTCGCCGGCGGCAAGAACCAGGTCGAGGGCCCAGGCTCCGCGCTCCTGAGCGACCCAGAGGTCGCCCGGCTCTACCTGGGAGGCTGACGTGACCGAAGCTCCATCCTTGTCCCGCGGTCGCGCCTTCAGGCGCGCGGCCTCGACCGCGCTCTCCAGCCGCTGGTCGCTCGTGACCTTGCTGGCTCTGCTCGCCGTCCTCACGGTCGTGTTCGGCGCGTTGGAGGGCATCTCCGGCTCTCGGCTCCTGGGTCTCACGGTGCGCGGCGTGCTGTTGGGCGGTGTGCTGGCTCTCGGGGCACTGGGCATAACGCTGGTGTTCGGCGTGCTCAAGATGGCCAACTTCGCCCATGGCGACTACATGACCACGGGCGCCTACCTGGGGCTCGTCGTCATGGCCCTGCTGCCGGCCGGCGCGCCCGTCCTCGGTCTCGGGTTCGGCTACGAGTTCGTCGTGGCACTGATCGTCGTCATGCCGCTGACCGGCCTCGTCGCCTACGGTCTCGACCGCATCACGTTCCGGCGCCTGCGCCGTCGCCGCGCTGCGCCCGTGATGATGGCGATGGCCGCGCTGGGCCTCGCCTTCGGCGTGCGCAGCATCGTCTACATGGTCTTCGGCGCCGACTTCACGTTCTACTACCAGGGCGCGGCGCGCCCGGTGGTCGAGCTCCTCCCGGGCCTACGCGTGCGTACGGACCAGCTGTTCATCCTGGGCGCCGCCGTCGTGCTGATCATCCTCGTGTACCTCCTGCTCGAGCGCACGAAGATCGGCAAGGCCATGCGCGCGATGGCCGACAACGCGGACCTGGCGCGCATCAGCGGCATCGCCACCGAGCGGGTCGTCTTCTGGACCTGGCTCATCAGCGGGGCGCTGGCGGGCGCTGGCGGCATGCTCTACGGCCTGGACGTCCAACTGCGGCCGGAGATGGGGTGGTGGCTGCTGCTGCCGCTGTTCGCTGCCGTGATCCTCGGCTCCATCGGCCACGTTTACGGCGCCCTGTTCGGCGCCCTGGTCATGGGCATCGTGTGGCAGGTCTCGAGCGCGTTCGTGAACCCCGCCTACGGCCCGGCGGCGGCTTTCGTCGTCATGATCCTCGCGTTGCTGGTGAGGCCGCAGGGGCTCATGGGAGGTGAGAGATGAACGACGCCACCTTCCTGGCGCGGACCGTCCTCCTCGGCGTGCCGCTGTACCTCCTCCTCGTCGTCGTGCTGCGCGGCGCCTCCGCCGTCGTCAAGCACGCCGTCGCCGTGGTCGCGGGCCTGGGCGTGGCGGCGCTTCTGGTGCTGGTCATGCCACCGGGCTCGCTGTCCTACATCGTCACGTTCCTACTGATGGGCAGCGTCTACGCGGTCATCACGCTGGGACTCAACGTCCAGTGGGGTTACACGGGCCTGTTCAACATCGGCGTGGCAGCGTTCTTCGCGATCGGGGCCTTCACCTCCGCCCTGTTCACGACGCTCGAGCCTACCGGGGCGATGGCGGCCTTCACGCAGCAGGCGTTCGGCCTCGGAGCCCCGTTCTGGGTCGGCCTCCTGGCTGCCGGCCTGGTGGCCGGGCTGCTGGCGCTGGTCGTCGGCGGTCCCACGCTGCGCCTGCGCGGCGACTACCTGGCCATCGCGACGATCGGCATCAGCGAGCTGGTGCGCCTGGTGTTCCAGAACGAACGCTGGCTCGCCAACGGGCCGCAGCCTCTGCGCGGCCTGCCGCAGCCGCTGTCGTGCCTTACCAGCTCTAACGGCTGCTCGTACCTGCCCGACTTCATCAACACGTTCTTCGCGCCGCTCTCGCCGCGGGACTACCCGTACGTCTACGTGGCGATCGTCGCCCTGGTGCTCTTCCTGGTGTACATGGGCCTGGAGCGCGCCATCCGCTCACCGTGGGGTCGCGTCCTGCGCGCCGTGCGGGAGGACGAGGACTCGGCCGCGATGAGCGGCAAGAACGTCGCCGCCTTCCGCATGCAGGCGTTCGTGGTCGGAGCCGTCATCATGGGTATCGGCGGCTCCCTGTACGCCCACTACGTCGTCGCCATCGACTACGGTCACTTCGACCCTCTCTACGGCACGTTCCTGATCTGGGTGATGCTCATGCTAGGCGGCAGCGGCAACAACCGTGGCGCCGTGCTCGGCGCCCTGCTCGTGTGGGCCATCTGGACCGGCGCCAGCTTCCTGGTGGACGCCATGCGTCCCACGTTGGCCAGCATCTCCCCCGACCTGCCGCAGCGCGGTCCCTACATCCGCTTCTTCCTCATCGCTCTGCTGATGCTCTTCATCGTGCTGTACCGCCCGCGCGGCGTGCTGCCCGAGGAGAAGGTCGTCTCGCTGGCGAGGGACTGAACCCACCCACGTGAGAGCGGGGAGCCCGGAGGCTCCCCGCTCGTGCATCAGGCGCTGCGCGCCCTGAGTTCTCTTGGCTTACTGCGCCGGGATCTGGTCGGCGGAGAGGACCGTGACGGTGACGATGTCGCCGCCCTCGTAGGACCAGACCTCCATGGGCGTCACGACGTCGCCGACGTCGTCGAAGTCCACCTCACCGGCCGCGCCGGTGTAGTTGATCGGGCTGCCCAGCTCGAGGAGGCGGAGGGCTTCCTCGAACTCGCCCACGCCCACGACCTCGCCGTCGGGGTTGGACACCTCGCGGAGGCGGTCACGGATGTTGGTGGCGTTCACCTCGACGCCGTCGATGATCGCCTTGGCGATCGCGAGGCCGATGACGGCCGTGGCGTCGTAGGCGGTGTCGATGTACGGGAGCGGCGGGCGCTCACCGTAGGCGGCTTCGTAGGCGTTGGAGAACTTGGTGTAGCCGGCCCACTCGGGGTCGGCGCCGGCCGCCGTGCCGTACAGCCCCTCGACGGTGTCCGCGCCGAGCGCTTCGACGATGTCGAGCGACTTGGTGCCGTCGGTCATCATCCAGTTGGTGAAGCCGTGGAGGTCACGCGCTTCCTGCATGAACACGGTCGCGTTGCCAGGGTAGCTGGCCGCGATGACGACCTCTGGGTCGCCCGCGAAGAGCTGGCTCAGGAGGCCGGCGTACGTGGGCTGCGGCTCTTCGGGGTGCCCGACGCTGGCCGTGATGGTGCCGCCACGCGCCTCGAACGCCGCCGCGAAGGCCTCGGCGAGGCCCTGGCCGTAGGGGTTGTTCACGTAGATGATGGCGGCCCTGTCGTAGCTCAGGCCGTCCACGATCTCGCCCCGGGCGAGCTCCGCTAGGACGACGCCCTGCAGAGTGTCGGCGGCGGTCGTGCGGTACACGAAGTCGTTGTCGTTGAGGAGCGCCACCAGCGGGCTGGTGCTGGCCGGCGAGATCATGACGACCTCGCTGGGGATCACGGCGGACTCGGCGGTCGTCACGGTGACACCGCTGGACAGGGCGCCCACGATCGCGACCACGCCGTCGGTGTTGATCAGCTTGCGGGCGCGGTCAGTGCCCTGCGAGGGGTTGGTGCCGTCGTCCTCGGCCACGATGTTGATGATCGGGCCGCCGAAGACCGCGGTGGCCGCTGCGTTGAGCTGGTCGGCGGCCAGCATGGCGCCGTTGTTGATCGCGGGACCGAACTCGGCCAGGGCGCCCGTGTACGACATGAGCGTCCCGACGTTGGAGACCGGTGGTTGCGCCAAGCCGTAGCCTGCGAGCGCGACCAGTAGGACACCTAGTGCTCTCTTCATCGACGTGATTCCTCCCTTGTGTGGAAATGCACACATATGGCGGCGGTTGGGAGCATCCTAGTCTCGTATTTGTGGCGCTGTCAACGCACAAAGTGCGTTCGGTAGCCAGAGGTTGAGAACTCGTTAAGGCCCCCCGGACCGAGGTGTGGACAGGCGGATCCTGTCGCGGCATGGACGCTGCGTGCAGCGCGGGTCCTGGTCCAAACCGTGCACCTGCGATTGACAATCCGCCTGTTCGCTACGTACGCTTCGTCAGTTCATGTCGCTTTCGCGGCTGTACGTAACGCCAGGAGTGCCGAAGGGACCACTATGGGTATGACGATCGAGGAAGTTCGAGGGCTGCTGAAGGAGCACGACGTCAACTTCCTCAGGCTGCAGTTCTCAGACATCCTGGGCCAGATCAAGAACGTCGAGGTCCCGCGCTCGCAGTTCGACAAGGCGCTCGACGGCGAGATCATGTTCGACGGGTCGTCGATCCAGGGCTTCGCCCGCATCGAGGAATCGGACATGCTCCTCAGGCCGGACCTTGACACCTTCCTGGTCTTGCCGGCCGCAATGGAGGGCCCCGGCCGCGGCACGGTGGCCCGCCTGGTGTGCGACATCGCCCTGCCGGACGGCTCGCCTTTCCCCGGCGACCCGCGTTACGTGCTCAAGCGGCAGATCGAGCGGCTGTGGGCCCTCGGCTACGACGACTTCATCGTGGGACCCGAGCCCGAGTTCTTCCTCTTCGAGCGCGGGGACCGCGGCGAGCCCACCACGACGACGAACGACGCGGCCGGCTACTTCGACCTCGCGCCGGTGGACCGCGGCGAGGACGCCCGCCGCGACATGGTCAACACGCTCGTCGCCATGGGTTTCGAGATCGAGGCGGCGCACCACGAGGTCGCCCCCGGTCAGCACGAGATCGACTTCAAGTACGCACCGGCCGTCACGACGGCCGACAACATCCTCACGTTCAGGACCGTGGTCAAGCGCATAGCCCTGAACAACGGCCTGCACGCGACCTTCATGCCCAAGCCGGTCAACGGCATCAACGGCTCGGGCATGCACTGCCACATGAGCGTGTTCAAGGACGGCCAGAACGCGTTCTTCGACGAGGACGGCAGCCATCAGCTGTCGACCGTCATGGAGCGGTGGATCGCCGGCGTCCTGGAGCACGCCTCCGCGTTCGTGGCCATCACCAACCCCACCGTGAACTCCTACAAGCGCCTCACGCCCGGGTACGAGGCGCCGACGAACATCGCGTGGTCTGTCTCCAACCGCAGCGCGATGATCCGCGTCCCCGCGCGCCGCGGCAACAGCACTCGCGCCGAGCTGCGGATGCCAGACCCCTCGTGCAACCCGTACCTCGCGCTGGCCGTGATCTGCGCCGCGGGGATAGACGGGCTCGAGCGGGAGCTCGTGCCGCCGCCGCCCGTGAACCGGAACATCTACCAGATGAGCGTGCGCGACCGCCGGCGCCACAAGATCAAGGAGCTGCCGGCCACGCTCCGCGAGGCCATGGGCAACCTCAGGCGCGACCGCGTCATCATCGATGCCTTGGGCGAGCACGCGTTCAAGCAGTTCCTCGCGAACAAGACGCTCGAGTACGACGAGTACCGCATCGCCGTGCACGGTTGGGAGCTGGAGCGTTACCTGACAGAATACTAGGAGCGTGAGAGGTGGCGAGGGCCCAACGTACCGCGTCGTCGGCGTAGACCCCGGCCTCGCCAACCTGGGGTTGGGAGCCGTGGAGGAGGAGCGCAAGCGCGCCCGACTCCTCGGCTCCGTCGTCTTGCGCACGCGCTCCCGAGACGGTGGGCCCGAGCGTTTGAGCGCGTTGCGCGACGGGGTCACGTCGTTCCTTACCGCTCACCGGCCGGACGCGCTGGTCCTCGAGTCGCAGTTCTTCCACAGGCAGAAGGCCGTCTCGTTCAAGGTGGGGCAGGCGTTCGGCGTCGTCATGCTGTGCGCCGCCGACCTGGGCGTGCCCGTGTTCGAGTACGGACCGCTCGAGGTCAAACAGGCGCTCGTCGGCACCGGGAGGGCAGACAAGCACCAGGTGGCGTTCATGGTCAGGGCGTTGCTCGAGCTGCCCAGACAGCCGGCCACAGACCACGAGGCGGACGCGCTTGCTCTGGCGCTCACCCACCTGCAGAGCCGCCGCCTGAGCGTCGCCGCGAACGGGCGCGCCTGAGGGCGGCCGCCCTCACGGCGCCGGTGTCTACGGCCCGCGCCAGCGGCTTAGCGGGCCGCCGTGGCGCCGGCTCCGCGGACAGCGGCCGTGTCCTCAGGTCGAGGAACACGACGGCCTGATAGGCCCCCAGCTCGACACGCCAGCCACCCACCAGGTCCCGGTGACGCCAGGTCGCGGGATCGCCCCGACCGCTCACGCCCGCGACCAGCTCCTCACCCGGGGTGGGCAACGCCAGGCCCAGAACTTCCCAGGGGGTGCCCCCGTCGGCGACGAGCGTTCCCGACACGCGGCCGCCGGAGTGGTTGAAGAGGACCAGGGCGGGTGCACCACGCTCGGACGCGGCGTAGCCGTACGCGTAGACGCTCTCCAGCTCGGCGCCAGCGCTCACGACTCGCATGAGCCGGAGGTCGCGAGACGAGGCGAAGCGCTGCCGGCGCCTCAGAAGCGGCGCCAGCTCCCGCCGATGGCGCTGCCTGAACGTCTCGTCCGGCGCCTCGTCGAGCCTGGGTGCGGCGAACTCCATGCCGTACGTCTCGAGGAGGCCCTCGGCCTGCCCGTGCCCGAACAACGGTAGGCCGGGCAGGGTGCACAGCAGCGCGGCCACACCGAAGTAGCGGTCGCCGGCGCCGAAGGTATGCCGCGCGCTGTCTTCGTCCGGGGTGGTCAGGTAGTTGACGTAGCGCTGGAGCACCTCGGGATCGCGCGCGCTGACGTCCCGCAGCAGCCCCTTGAGGTCACCATCGCGGCCATCGGCCAGCAGCTGCATGAACGCGCTGTGGTAGACGCGGTTGAAGCCCAGGTGGCGCACGAAGGTCTCCTCCATGAGCCAGAAGGCTTCGGCCAGCAGCATCGTGCCGGGCGCGCGCTCGGCGACGGCCTCGACGACCTCCCGCCAGAACTCGCGGGGCATCGCTGCGTCGAACTCCTCCCGCGTCAGGGCCGCAGCGCTGCGCGACGGGATCGCGCCGCCCTCGCCGGGTGGCGGGTGCCACAGGCGCCTGACGTGCCGGCGCACCAGCGCCATGGCGGCGTCGAAGCGCAGCACAGGGAAACGCCGCGCCACCTCGACGACTGTGTCGATGACGGCCTGGCGGGCGCTCGCCTGTAGGAAGTCGATCTGGGCCGTGTCGTTCCACGGCAGGCCGGTGCCGTCGTTGCCGTGATAGACGTAGCGCCTCTCCCCGGTCGAGCGCGTGGTCCGCTCGAAGGCCACGGCCGCGTCGCTCCCGCCGTAGTAGCCGTCCTCGATGCGCACCGCCATGAGCCGTCCCGGCGATAGGTCTTCACCGCGGTAGGTGTAGTTGGGGAACGGGGGGCGGCTGGACTGGACGAACCACTCGGGGTGCTCCTCGACCCAGCGCGAGTCGATGCCGGTGTGGTTGGCGACCATGTCGGCGGCCAAGCGCAGGCCGTGGCGTTGTGCCCGGTCCCGCAGGCGCGCCAACGCCTCCTCACCACCTAAGTCGGCCGCGATCACGTGGTCGTGCACGGCGTACGCAGACGCCAACGCGTCCGGCTGGCCCTGCAGGCGTTTGATCCGTTGAGAGGCCGCGCTGCGCTCCCACACCCCCACGAGCCAGAGAGTGTCGAAGCCGTCGGCCGCGAGCCCGGCCAGCGCCTCGTCGGGAACCTCGTCGAGCCGGCGCACCTGTCGCCCGTACCAGCGGCTGAGCTGCGCGAGCCACACCGGCAGGCTCTTGGCGACCATCGCGGCGCCGGCCATCCATGGCTCATCGCGGCTGTAGCGGGGCTCGCCCAACTCCTCTGGGGGCGCGGACTGCCAGGCCGGCGGCGGCCCGGCCGGCGCCCCGAGGACCGCCCTCACCTCTTCCTCGCGGAGGAGGTCGATGGCCCTGAGCACGCGCCTCACGAGGTCGTCGGCGCCGTCGCCCAGCAGAGGGCGCCACGCGGCCAGCGCCGCCTCCAACTGGCCCCGCAGCGACGTGGGATGCAGCCGGGCGGGCAGGGTGAGGATGTCCAGCAGGGTCGACACGCCGCCCCCAGCCTCCAGGGTCCCTGCCGGTGCCCCAGGCTCACCGGCGGGCCGCGGAACGGCCCGGCCGGCGGCCGCCCCGGGGTCGAACGGGACCTCTACCGCCGCGAACCCGGCGTTGATGGCCTCCCACGCCGGCTGCAGGGTGGCGCGCGCCGCCCTCGGGTCGAACAGCGGGTAGTACGGTCGGAGCGCGAGGTTCGAGGAGGCCAGGCCCAGGAGACCCAGCTCCTCCAGCGCGGCCCAGTCTCGCTCCTGCTCACCCGGTGAGCCCTCGTCCGCTTCGCGCCGCTCCTCACCGACCCCGTAGGTCCGCCAGTACTCCCTGTCCGCCACCCGGGCAGCGGCGCTGCCGAGGCGACCGTTCACCTCCGCAGCCACGGCAGCCTGCCACGGCACGGCGGCCAGTACCGCGTGCATGAGCTCGTGCACGACGACCGCGGCGACCAGGGAAGCGGCGCTGGCGAGCGACTCGCCGCCGGCCCGCAGCTCGGCGGCGATCCTCGTCGCCTCGGCAACGTCCACGCTCACGAGCCTGCCGGTCAGCCCGAAGGAGTCAGGCGAGACGTTGTGGCGGCGCCTAGCTGCGGCCGTGACGTGCAGGCGTCGGGCCCCTGAGATGTCGGGAGGGAGGCCCGCCAACGGCAGGGCCAACGTGAAGGCTCGTGCGTGGTGCGAGCGGGCGCGGCAGGCGATGGTCGACGCTAGCACGGGCCTCATGCGCTGTACGGTAGGCTCTTAGCCGCGTCGTTGCGTCGTCTAGGAGGCTCGGTGTCCAGGTACCCAGCTCGCGCCCCCATGCTCGCCACGCTCACGGTCCTGGTAGCCACCCTGGTGGCCGCCTGCGCCGGGGAGCTGGGCACACAGGGCGAGGCTTTACGGTTCCTCTCCGTGGACCTGCCGGACGCGCCCGTGAACGAGCCGTACCGGGCCCCGGTGCATGCGGTCGGCGGGCTGCGGCCGTACGAGTTCACGTTGGAGTCCGGCTCGCTGCCTCCCGGTATCGAGGTCGTCAACGGCGTGCTGCAGGGCGTGCCCACCGCTCTCGGTACCTACACCTTCACCCTGGCCGTCTCCGACGCCAACCTGTCCGCGACGTTCCAGGAGTTCAGCCTGGCCGTGGTGGAGCCGCCACCACCGGCCCTCACGCTGTCGCCGCCCGAGACGGAGGTCCGTGGCGCGGTGACGCTGCGCGCGCGCGTGACGGAGGCGCGTTCGCTGGCCGGTGTGTCGACGGCGATCACCTGGGACCCCGCCACCTTCTCGCTGGTCGAGGGCAGCGTCGCGCCCTCCGGCGCCGTGTTGGCGCTGTTCCGATCGTCCGAGCCGGGCAGGCTCCAGGTAGACCTGGCCGTCCTGGGTAGCACGTTGGAGGGGGACGCCGAGCTGTTCCGCTTCGCTCTCGAGCCTGCCGCCGGCACGAGCTTCCTGGAGGTCACCAGCCGCACAGCGTTCGCGTCACGCCGGGGCGGTGAGCTGCTCATCGAGTCCGCCGTCCGGACCGAGGGCCGAGCGCCTGAGCCCGTGGTCGAGGAACCTGCCGAACCCGAGGAGCAGGCCCCATGAGCTGCGGGTCGCGACGGTGGTTGGCGGGCCTGCTGAGCCTCTGGCTGGCGGTACAACCGTCTAGCCTCGCCACCACGTACGTCGCCTTGGAGCCCTACGAGGTGCTCGCCGCCGCCGATGCCGTCGTCACGGGGAGCGTCTCGGACGTGCGGGCCGAGGTCCGCGGCGACGAGGTGTGGACCGTCGTGGCGGTGGAGGTCGACCAGTGGCTCACCGAGGACCCGGCCCTGGCAGGCGACGACGAGGACCCGGACGAGGGTGCCGAGCCGCGCGAGACCGTCGTGTTCGCGTTCCTCGGCGGTGAGGCCGAGGGAAGGCGCCTGCTGGTGGCGGGCAGCCCGGCGTGGCAGTCCGGTGCCGAAGTCCTGGTCGCGTTCCACGAGCAGGAAGGGTTGGCGTCGCCCGTGGTCGGCTTCAGGCAAGGTCTCTGGCGGCTTCAGGACGACACCGTCGTCGACCTGGACGGTCGCTACCTCGCGCTCGACGCCTCCGGCCGCCTGGTCCGGTCGGACAGGCCCGCGGCACGGGCCTCGGTGCTCGACGCCGTCGCACAGGCTTTGGACGGCGAGGCGCCCGAGCCGGCGGAGGCAGACGGCGAGGAGGTGCCTGGTCCGCCCGGGAACGGTTCGCCGGCAGCCTCAGGCGAAGAGGGGCCGGAGGACAGCGCAGGCGAGCCGGAGACGCCGGAGACCCCCGCCGACCGCGACGGGTCGCCGCCGGCGGTGAGCACGCCTGAGGCGCCGGCGGTGCCGGAAGAGGCCATCACGCGCACCTACGCCGTCGACGACTTCGGGGGCCCTCTGCTGCTGAGCGATCGCCTCGAGGAGGCCGCGGCGGACTGGGAGTCAGTCGTTGAGGGCGCTGTCGAGATCGATGTCGCGGGGGACGCCGGCTACCGCTTCGCGTACGGCGACGAGAGCCTGTTCGGGCCCCATCTGTTGACGTTGAGCCTGGCCGAGGGCGACGAGGTGGAGGTGCTCGTCAGGCCCGAGGACCACCCCGCCCTGGCCGCAGGCCTACGTCACGAGCTGGGCGTGTTGCTGGGCCTCGGTCCCGCCGACGCCGGTGTGATGGCCATGGCGGTCGCCGACCCAGGTGCGCTACCGGGGCCGGAGGAGCTGGCCGAGCTCGCCGCGCTAGCCGCGTTCGCCCCGCAGGACTTAGACCGCGACGGTGTGGTGGGCTTCGGTGACCTGCTGGAGCTGGCGGCGGCGTACGGCCGTTCCGGCCTGAACCTGCCCGCGGACCTTGACGGAGACGGCGACGTCGACGACGACGACGTCGCCGTCCTCAGAGAGGCGTACACCTTCGCCCCGCCGCTGGGCGCGGACCGGCCGGAGGCGCCCGACGCAGGGGAAGGGGTCGATGCCGAGGGAGCCGACGAGCAGGCTGGGGACTCGCCCGAGGAGCCGGACGGCGACGAACCGGAGACCGGAACGCCCGGCGAGCCCGCAGGGCCGAGCGAGCCCGGCGATCCCGCGGACCCTGCCCTGCCGGACGAACCGTCAGAACCGGCAGACCCCTCAGAACCCGCAGAACCGGCCGAGCCGGCGGACCCGGACGGCTCGAGCTACTAGGCCGGCTGGGCCGAGGGCGGCGACCCCAACAGTCCCTCGATCGCGTTGGCCAGGTCCACGTCGCGCTGCGTGACCCCGCCGGCGTCGTGACTGCGTAGCTCGAGCTTCACGCGCGAGTACGAGGAGTGGAAATCCGGGTGGTGCCCGCGCTTCTCAGCCACCAGTGCCAGGCGGGTGAGGAACGCGAAAGCCTGGGAGAAGTCCTGGAACCTCAGTTCCTTGGCGA
This sequence comes from Deinococcaceae bacterium, assembly GCA_040256005.1. Lineage (GTDB taxonomy): Bacteria > Deinococcota > Deinococci > Deinococcales > Trueperaceae > DASRWD01. The sequence continues at coordinate 34,661 of JBDZWC010000002.1, forward strand.
GCGCTCCGCCTTCATGACGCCAACCGGGCAGGTCACGAACCGCGGACTCCAGGTCGCTTCCGCTGAGAGCTTCGGCCACTGCTCACCTCCGCTGTCGCGGAGCGTTCAGACGGCGGTGCTGTAGATCCGGGCTTGCGCGAGGTAGAGGACCGCCAGGTCGGAGTCTCCGCGGACGAAGAGCAGCGTACCGGAGCCGAGTGGCGCGAGCAGGTAGTCGGTGAACGAGCCCAGCACCTGTCCGGGGAGCATCGCGACGAGGCTCTCGAAGGAGCCGCCGGAACGACCGCGGTACTGCCTGACGGTGATCTTCTGTCCCGCGAGCTCCACGGTCAGCGGCTCGCCGGTGAGGGCGTGGAAGGACTGCTCGTCGGCCTTCGCTCGCGCCAACGCGCCGTCGACGTCGCTGGGGTCCAGCTCGAAGGCGTCGGCTATGAGTCCCACTAGCTCGGCCACCGTGGCGTTGTCTATGTCCACGCCGGTGGCGCGTGCGGCGCCCCTGAACAGACCGGTGAGGGCCTGGCGCTTGTCGGGCGCGCGCGATGCGATGTGGTTGGCGCGGTTCAGAGCCTGGACCACCAGCTCCTGCGGCTCGCCCCTGACGCTGTTGGCGATGACCTTGGCGACCGTCATGAGCTCGTCGCGCTTCGGGCTCGTGAGCACGTGCAGTACGACGAGGGCCTCGGCGAGCCGCACGGCCAGGCTCCTACCCTCGTCCCGCAGGCGCAGGTGCACGTAGTCGGCCTCGCGGAACACGGCCAGGCGGTCCCGTCCCAGCTGCAGCACGGACGTCCTGTCGAGGTCTACCTGACGGTCGTCGACGAACAGCACGCGGGAAGCGCCGGCGCCGGAGAAAGCGAAGTCGTGCCCGCCCATGGACAGCCGCACCGGCCCGACCAGCCTCACCGTCACCTCGGTCGCGGCCGGGCCGATGTGGTCGACGCGGAGCGCAGGGTTCACGCCGAACAGCACGCCGCCGCCGAGCTGTGGCCCGGTCGCGTGGCCGCCCACGTTCGTGGGCAGGTAGTCGGCGAGGCGCTCGAAGAACGCGTGGACGACGTCCTGCAGCATGGCGGCGTCGCGGTGGAAGGACATGCGTTCGTTCCGCTCCAGCGCCACGATCTCGGCGAGTCGCTTCTCGAGCGCGCGCCGCTGTGCGGCCTTCTCGTCATCGGGTAGCCTCTCCCGCTCGAGCTCCTGGATCGCCAGGCGCAGCTGCCTGCTGCTCGGGAGCTTGGCGTTGATGGGCGAGGAGCGCCCCGCGTACGGGTCCGCCGCCACCGCCAGGGCCACCTGTCTGACGTACTGCAGGGCCTGCGCCTCCGGCACGACCAGGTCGGGGAACGGGGAACCCTCCTTGCCCAGCGTCATGATCAGGTTGATCACGTCGCGGGCGATCTCGGCCAAAGAGTCCACGTCCGACAGCGAGACCAGGGGGTCGGACAGCGACGGGATGGGCTTGACGACCTTGAAGCCGCGCAGGCTGGTGTCCCGCACGAACGTCGTGCGCGTCGAGTTCGCTTGCAAGTTCTGGAGCGCGGCGTAGACGATCCTCGGTGCGTAGCGGTCGCGTTGCGAGCGCCAGCTGGCCGCCAGCTGCTGCACGAAGCCGTCGAGGTCGTCCCACCACACCCGCCTGGCGAGGCGCTGCAGCACCGCGTGCTCCTCGCGCTCCTCGGGCGTGTCGGGCGGCCGGGCCGGCGCCTCTTCCTCGGCCAACTCCACGTCCTCGGAAGAGCCGATCACGAGGTCGTCGATGCCCAGCGTCCTGCCGGCGGGCAGCGGGCCGCTGTCCGAGATCGACTGCAGCGACGTGCCGATGTTCTCGAGGCGTCGCTTCTGGTCGTTGGAGAGCTGCTCGCGGTCCCTGTTCACCTGCTCGAGCAGGTCCCACATGCTCTTGACGCCGCCCCGCACCGTGCGCTTGGCGACGTACTCTTCGACCTTGTACTCGAGCAGTTCGAGCGCCAGGCTGGCCTGCTGCAGCATCACGCTCATGATAGGTCGTCGCGCACCAGTGCGCTCAGCGATTCCTCACGATGTGGCAGCGAGCGCCGCCTTCGTCCGCCTCACGACCTCGTCGACCTGCGCAGCCGTGATCACCAGCGGCGGCAGGAAGCGCACGGTGTGGCTGCCGCCCGACGTCGTCACCACGCCCTCACGCATGAGGGCAGCGATGAGAGGACCCACGGGCACGCTCAGCTCCATCCCGATGAGGAGCCCGCGCCCGCGGACCTCGACGACCCTCGGGTCGGCCAGCGCCCTCAGGCCGTTGGCGAACCTCTCGCCGATGACGAGCGCCTGTTCCATGAGACCGCGCTCGCGCAGCTCCTTGAGTACGGCCAGGCCGGCGGCGGAGGCCAGCGGGTTACCGCCGAACGTCGACCCGTGTCCGCCGGCAGGCATCGCCCTGGCGACCTCCTCCGTCATGAGCGTCGCACCGATGGGCACGCCGCCCGCCAAGCCCTTGGCGAGGGTCACGATGTCCGGCTTCACGCCCGCTGGCTCGTGAGCCAGGAAGGTGCCGGTGCGGCCGACGCCCGTCTGGATCTCGTCGAGCACCAGCAGCGCCCCATGGTCAGCGGTGAGGTCACGCGCCAGGCGCAGGTACCCGTCCGGAGCCGGCCGGATGCCGCTCTCGCCCTGGATCGGCTCGAGTAGCACGGCGGCCGTGGTGTGGTCCACGGCGGCGCGCAGCTCGGTCTCGTCGCCGTAGGTCACGAACGTGACGGGGGAGTCGCCGGTCTCGAACGGTTCCCTGTACTTGGGCTCCCATGTCAGGGGCAAGACGCCCATCGTGCGGCCCGAGAAGCCTCGCTTGGCGGCGACGAAGCGGTGCCTGCCCGTGGCCATGCGCGCCCACTTGAGCGCCGCCTCGTTCGCCTCCGAGCCGGAGTTGGTCAGGAACGCCCTCGTGAGGGGTGGCCGCACGAAGGTGAACAGCTCGGCCAGGAACTCGGACCGCACGTCGTTGCCCAGGTTCTGGGGGCAGACGATGAGGCGCCTGGCTTGCGCCGCGACCGCCTCGGCGAGGCGGGGGTTGCCGTGGCCGACGCTGGCCACGGCGATGCCCGCGAGGCAGTCGATGTACTCGCGTCCGTCGGCGTCGTAGATGAGGGCGCCGTCCCCGCGCACGAAAGCGACCTCGGGCTGCCACAGGAAGGTGGCGTGCTCGGCCGACCGCGCCAGCACCGCGGCGTTCCCGTCCATCACGTCGTTAGACATACCGGTCTACCTTTCCGTTCAGGAGCCGACGGCGACGAGGCACAACGGGTGCTCTCCCCTGCCGTCGAGCTTGAGGAGGTCCGAGAGCTCATCGTCGTAGAAATCCACGACCAGACGGCTGGCCAACCCCATGGCGCCCGCCGCCATCACGACGTTCTGCGCGGCGGCGCCGGCGTCGAGGTAAAGGTACCGGTACGCCCTGCCGCCGTCGGTCGCGCGGTGCCTGTCCGGCATGCCGGTGAAGCATAGGAGCGCAGCCTGCGCCTCCAGCTCCAGGTCGACGAGCAAGGCGCCCGCCAGCGGCTGCAACGGGTCGCCGAGGCTGAGGTGGGCGAGGCTGTGCTCGCGCGCGGCGTAGTGGTAGACGCCTGCCAGCAGGTTCTTGACCTGTAGCGCCAGCACGTAGACCTCGATGGACGAGACCGGATGGGAGCTGACAGGCACCCTCTGCTGCGCCGGCGTGAAGCCGGCCGCGGACCACAGCAGCTGGGACAGCTGGGAGTCCTTGATGCGCCCGCCCTCGGCCTCCCCGCCCGCCGACGAGAGGGCCGTCCACACACCCGTGCCGCCCTTGACGTGCGGCTGGGGAAGCCTGGCTATCTCCTTGGGGTTGGCGTAGACCTTGAAGGCCGGCGCCGCGCGCGAGCGCGCCGCGGGGAGCTGGCCGCGGCGGAACTTGGTCTGTGACTGGAACTCCGCGCCGATGGTGCGCGGTCTGCGGCTGCTCACGAGGTCGCTCCCCGGCGGAGTCTACCACCGCCGGAAAGGACCCTTCGGGCGCCCGCGCTATGCTGGGCGGGAGGCAGGCGTGAGCCCCGGACAGGCACCAACAAGCAGCGAGTCGAGCACCACCGGCACGCAGAGCGTCACCCTGGTCAGGGCGAGGTTCGCCGAGACCGACCAGATGGGTGTCGTGCATCACTCCGTGTACCCCATCTGGTTCGAAGTCGGCCGCGTCGAGTGGATGCGCGAGCGCGGGATGAGCTACCGCGAGATGGAAGACTCCGGGCTGTCGCTGGCCGTGTCTCGGCTCGAGGTCGTCTACCGCAGCGCCGCGTACTTCGACGACCAGGTCGCCGTCGTCTCGCAGATGACCGAGGCGCGCAGCCGGCTGGTAGCCTTCGCCTACCGCCTCGAGCGGTACCCGGACGGCGAGCTCATCGCCACCGGTCGAACGGTCCACGTGCCCACCGACAGGAGCGGGCGCGCCGTGCGCATGCCGGAACGGTGGCGGGCGGCACTTGAGGAGTTGGCGGAGGTGCAAGGGTGACGGAGACGCTCGCGAGGTCGCAGCCAGCGGTGGACAAGATCGTCGGCACGGCCCTGACGTTCGACGACGTGCTGTTGGTGCCGGCGCGCAGCAGCGTCCTGCCGAAGGACGTCGACCTGGGGACACGCTTCACGCCCGGCGTGGCGCTGAGCGCCCCGCTCGTCTCCGCGGCCATGGATACCGTCACCGAGACCGAGATGGCCATCGCCATGGCCCGCAACGGCGGCATCGGCGTCATCCACAAGAAGATGTCTGTCGCGCAGCAAGCGGAGATGGTCAGGAAGGTCAAACGCTCGCAGTCGGGCATGATCGTCGACCCCATCACGCTCGGCACCGACGCGAAGGTGGGCGACGCCCAACGCCTCATGCGCGAGTACCGCATCAGCGGCGTGCCCATCGTCGCCGAGGGCGGCCGCCTCGTCGGCATACTCACGAACCGCGACCTCCGCTTCGTCGACGACCCCGCCCGGAGCGTGACCGAGCTGATGACCTCGCGCGACCTGGTCACGGTCCCCGTCGGCACCGGTCTGGCGGCCGCGCGAGAGATCCTGCGCGAGCACCGCATCGAGAAGCTCCTCGTCGTCGACGACGACTTCCGCCTGCGCGGCCTGATCACGATCAAGGACATCAACAAGGCGGTCGAGTACCCCAGCTCCGCCAAGGACGAGCTCGGCAGGCTCAGGGTGGCGGCCGCGGTGGGCGTCAGCCCCGACCTGGAAGCGCGCGCGAGCGCGCTGGTCGAAGCCGGTGTGGACGTGCTGGTGCTGGACAGCGCGCACGGCCACTCCCAAGGGATCCTCGACGCCCTCGCCTACCTCAAGGAGTCGTTCACGGTCGAGGTCGTGGCCGGCAACATCGCCACCGCCGAGGCGGCAGCCGACCTCGTGGAACGGGGCGCCGACGGTGTCAAGGTGGGCATCGGGCCCGGCTCGATCTGCACGACACGGGTAGTGACGGGCGTGGGCATGCCGCAACTGTCCGCGATCCTCGCGGTGGCGGACGTGACCCGCGGAGCCGGGGTGACCCTGATCGCCGACGGCGGCGTCAAGTACTCCGGTGATGTCGCCAAGGCGCTGGCCGCGGGCGCCGACACGGTGATGATGGGGTCGCTGCTGGCGGGCACCACCGAGGCGCCGGGCGAGGAGGTCCTGCGCGACGGCCGGCGCTACAAGGCTTACCGCGGGATGGGCAGCCTGGGCGCGATGTCCGGCGGCAGCGCCGACCGCTACTTCCAGGAGGACAACGCCAAGGACCGGGCCAAGCTGGTGCCCGAGGGCATCGAGGGCGTCGTCGCCTACAAGGGACCGGTGAGGGACATCCTCTATCAGTTGACGGGCGGCGTGCGCTCGGCGATGGGCTACTGCGGCGCTCCCGACCTGCCGACCCTGCAAGGGTCGGCCAGGTTCGTGACGATCACCCAGGCGAGCCTGGTGGAGTCGCACCCCCACGACGTCACGATCACGGCCGACGCGCCCAACTACTCCGTCAAGCGCTAGGCTGCCGGGCGGCGAAGACCGCGCTACGGGCCCTGGTCTCGGCTAGAGCCGCAGCTCGTGGTCCCCCTGCTCGCTGATGCCCTCGAGGCTCGTCAGCAACGGCTCCAGACCGAACTTGAGAACGTGGCTGTAGGGCGACAGCACGCGCTCGGCGGGCTGTCCCGAAGGGGTCAGGTGCGCGACCAGACGTTCGAACTGGCGCCTCGTGTCGGCGTCCTTCCGCGCGAGAGCGGCGGCGCTCTTGCCCCTGAGCCTCTCCACTGTCGCGTCGAGGTACCGCCGTCCGCGTTGCACCGTGCCGCGCAGGGTGGGGTCGATACCGTCGACGTGGGCGAGCAGTTCGACCATCGCCTTCTCCAGCGCGGCGGTCGCCTTAGCGAACTCCGCGGCGCTGCCGTGCCTCGTCAGGAGCGCCTTCTCAAGCACGGCTTCGGGGTCGGAGGTGAACTCGGCGGCCGTCGCCCCGAGCGCGTCAAGCAATCGGGCCGCGGCCGGCTCGAGCACCGTGACGGTCGCCCGCGGCCACGCCAGCGGCATAGGCACAGAGTGCAGCTCGTACACACCGCGTAGCTGGGCGACGTACGCCAGCTCCCCCGGCCCCAGTACCGCGGCCGCGGTCGGCAGCAGCACGTCCTGTACCACCGGTCTCAGCCCCGCCGCCGGGGTCACCGCGGTGGGGTCGTCGTCCAGCCTGGCGAGCACGTCGGCAGCGGTGAGCCTCACGCCGTCGGCGACGAACCCTCCACGGACCGCTCGCAGCAGCGTCCGCCGGGGCAGGCCGTCCTCGCCGGGCAGCTCGATGAACAGGTTGGTGGCGCCGTCGCCGCGACCGAGCTGCGGTAGGTGCCCCAGCCGCCGCAGCGCCTGGCCGGCGGCGTTCACGCGCTCCGGCCCCGCCAGTGGCTCGTGCACCTCGCGTCGCAGGACGTCGCTGAACAACACGGCGACGGCGGGTTCCATGGGGTCGACGACGACCAGACCGTAGCGACCGAGGAAGCGGTACAGCTGAGCGGAGAACCAGTCCGCGAACGAACGGGAAGCGGAGGCCGTCTCGTCGAGCAGGGCCAGCACGTCGGTGAGGCGCGCCGGCGACGGTTCATGACGACCCAGCGAGGCGGCCACGGCGGCCAGCATGACCGCCTGCATGGGTATGCGCCCCACCGGGACGTCGGCCGGGAGCGTGACGCGCGCCTCGTGCAGGGTCTCGGAGGCGTCGAGGAGGAAGGCGTGGTCCACCTCGGCCACGTCGTGGTCCTGGCTGGCTACCCAGAACACGGGCACGACCGGACGGTCCTCGCTGTCGAGGCGTTGCGCGAGACGCACGGCGGTCATGGCCTTGGAGAGCGTGTACATGGGGCCCAGCAGCAGACCGGCCTGCTGACCGGTCACGACGGCCATGGAGCCGGGCTGCGCGAGCCGTTCCAGGCCGGCCAGCGCCTCCTGCGGAGCGCCCAGCCGTGTGGCGTGCGGCCGGATCGCCGCGGCCAGCGCCCGGCGGTCCACGTCGCGCTGCAGCTTGAGGGCGGCCGCCGTGTCGCCAGGCGCCAACTGGAAGAACTCGCTCAGCCCCCCGGCGGCGTAATCGGTGCGGAGGTCCTTGCTGGGGAGAGGGACGCCACTGGGCACGGCGTAGCTTACCGAGGTCCGGAGCACCACCTCTGTCGCACGTCGGTCACGTCCGGGGCCGCTGCACGGGTGGTACAGTCCGCGTGCCTGGTGTGAGAGCACCGGCCGGCTCCCTGACGGGGGGAGGCCGCGGTCGCCACATTGGCCGGCCGAGCCCGAGGGAACGATGCGAATCCACACCGATCTGGCGCCCGCCGGACCCTACGAAGACGTCGTCGTGCTCATAGACGTGCTGCGCACGGGCACGCTGGCGCCCATGCTCCTGGACAGGGGCCTAGCCGGGTTGGCACTCACCGGGTCCGTCCGCCGGGCCAGGCAGGAGGCCGAGGCGGACTCGGGGGTCCTGCTCATGGGTGAACGCGGCGGCTTCCCGCCCGAGAGGTTCAACCACGGGACCTCGCCGGCCGAGCTCCGCTCGCTCGAGGTCGCGGGGCGCTCGGCCGTGATCCTCACCGAGAACGCGCCCAAGGCGCTCGCCTCGCTGGGTGGGGCTCGTGCGGTGGTGCTCGGCTCACTGTTCAACGCCAGGGCCGCCGCCGAACTGGCCGTCGCGCTGTCCAACAGTCGCATCGACCTGGTCTGCTCGGGCTTCGGCGGCGAGCCGGACCTAGACGACGGGCTCGCAGCCGGGCTCATCGCCGGCCTCGCCCGCTCCCGCGCCGGAGGGGCCGAGGAGACCGGCGCCACCTCCTTCGCCGTGGCGATGCTGCGTTCGTACCCTGACCCGATAGAGGCCCTGTGGCATTCGCGCGTCGGCAACTTCCTGCGCTCGCTGGGCAGCGACCAGGACCTGGGCCTGGCCGGCGCGGCCTCCATCTCGGACACCGCGCCCGTGCTGTCCGAGGTCGACATGTCGGGCGTGGCGCCCCTCTACCGGTTCGTGAGACCGGAACACGCCTGAGGGTGCGCACCTACGTCCTGGGGTTGCCCGTAGACGCGGTGAGCCTCGAGGAGGCGACCGCCTGGGTCCTCGCTGCGGTCAGGCGTGGCAAGAGGCCCGAGGAACCGGGCCTGCTCGTCGTGACACTGAACCCCGAGATCGCCGTGATGTCCCGCGCGGATCACGAACTAGGCAGCGCGATCAGGCACGCCGACCTGTGCGTGGCGGACGGCGTCGGGATCACCTGGGCAGCTCGTCGGCACGGCACGCTGCTCAGGGGCAGGGTGCCAGGCATCGACCTGGTGACCCGCGTGCTGCGGGAGGGCGGCTCCGAGCTTAGCGTCTACCTCCTCGGCGGCCGGCCGGGCGTCGCGAAGACCGCGGCGCGCGCGATCCAGAAGCGCTATGGGACGCGGGTCCTGGGGGCCCACCACGGCTACTTCCGCCGCCCCGGCGAGGTCGCAGCGGTGTGTGCCGACGTGCGCGCGAGCGGGGCGTCGCTTCTGCTGGCGGGCCTGGGTGAGGGTCAGGAGAAGTTCCTGCACCAACACGACAGCGACCTAGGGGCCACGGTCATGATCGGTGTCGGCGGCACCATCGACGTGCTGGCGGGCGCCGTGCGGCGGATGCCTGCCTGGACGACGCGCCTGGGCGTGGAATGGCTGTTCCGCGTCCTGCTCGACCCGCGGAGATGGCGCCGGATCCCACGCCTGTGGCGCTTCGTATGGCTGGTCCTGAACAGGCGCAGCGTCTAGCGCGCTTGCAGACGAGCGCTTCCCGGCCCGCTCAGGCGAACGCGGTCGCCTCCTCGGCGGTGCGCGCCTCCCCCGCCTCGACCGGTTTGCCCGCCGGGTAGCGGCCGTTGAAGCAGGCCAGGCACACGGACGAGAGCCCGAGAGCGGCCTGCAGGCCCGCTTCGCTCAGGTACGCCAGCGAGTCGGCCCCGATGCGCTGCCTGATCTCCTCCACGCTGAGGGTCGAGGCTGCCAGCTCTTGGCGCGCGGCCGTGTCTATGCCGTAGTAGCAGGGATGCGCTATGGGTGGGCTGGACACCCTGAAGTGGACCTCCGCCGCACCCGCCTCCCGCAGCAACCGCACGATGCGACCCGACGTGGTGCCACGGACTATCGAGTCGTCGACCAGCACGACGCGCTTGCCCGCCACCGCCGATGTGGCCCCGAGCTTGAGGTTCACCTTGAGGTCGCGCAGATGCTGCGTGGGGTTGATGAACGTCCTGCCCGCGTAGGGCGACCGGTACAGGCCCAGGTCGTAAGGGACCCCGCTGGCGCGCGAGTAACCCACCGCGGCCGCCAAGCCCGACTCCGGAACGCCGATCACGACGTCGGCCTGGGCGGGCGCCTCGATAGCCAGCCGCTCGCCCATGCGGATCCTCGCGTCATGCACGGGCACGCCGTCGAGGACCGAGTCGCCGCGAGCGAAGTAGATCCACTCGAACGCGCACGGTGTGGGGGCGGGTGACAACACCTGCTCCGAGTGCAGGCCCGCGTCGTCGACGACGATCATCTCCCCCGGCCTGACGTCCCGCTTGTACTCGGCGCCGACGACGCTGAGCGCGCCCGGCTCCGAGGCCAGGACCCAGCCGCCGGTCAGTCGGCCCAGCACGAGCGGCCTGACGCCGTGTCTGTCGCGCAGGCCGATGAGGCGGTGCTGGTCCATGAGCACGACTGAGAACCCGCCCTCGAGCTCTGTCATCGCCATGGCAGCGGCGCGCCTGAGATCGAGGTGCGAGTAGCGAGCGATGAGGTTGAGCATGACCTCGCTGTCGTTGGTCGTCTGGAAGACGGCGCCCGTGGCGAGCATCGCGTTGCGCAGCTCGCGCGCGTTCGTGAAGTTCCCGTTGTGCGCCAGGGCGAGCACGCCCTTGTTCGACCTGACGGTCAGCGGCTGCGCGTTGTAGAGGCGGCTGGAGCCGGTGGTGGAGTAGCGCGTGTGACCCACGGCGGTGCGCCCGCCCGGCACGTCGAGCTTCGCCAGTCGCTCCTCCGTGAACACCTGGGTGACGAGGCCCATGCCCTTCTCGATGCGGACCTCGTCGCGCGAGGCGACGCAGATGCCGCACGACTCCTGACCCCGGTGCTGCAGGGCGAACAGGCCGAGTTGACACAGGGTGGCCAGGTCGCCAGCGCCGGACCCTGGAGCCACGTGCACCCCGAAGACACCGCACTCCTCCGCCGGCTTGTCGCGGTCGTCTGGCGTCAGTGGGTGGATCGGGGCGGCCACAGTTCAGCCTAGCGCGCCCTCGAAGGTCGCGCGCCAAGCTGTGAGGAGCTCGTCCACGGCCAGGTCGATGGCGCTGTCTTCGCGGCCCTCCACCACCAGCCGGAACCTGTCGCCGGTCGCCTCGCCCAGCCGCACCGCCGCCACGCTCTCCGCTTCGCAGGCGACGAGTACGGCGGCGACGTCGTCTGGCTTCACCGCGACGACGATCCTGGCGGACGACTCCCCGAACAGCGCGGCGTCCCTACCCGCCCCGGGCACCGAGAGCGCGGGCACGGTGGCCACCAGGCCCACGCCTCCGGTCATGGTCATCTCGGCCAGGCACACGGCGAGCCCACCAGTGGAGACGTCGTGCGCGGTGTCGCAGGCGCCGCTCATGATGAGTCGCCTGACGACGCGCTGCACCGCCGCCTCGGCCGCCAGGTCGAGCGCCGGCGGGCAGCCGGCCTCCATGCCGTGGAGGCGGAACAGGAACTCGGAGGCGCCCGAGCCGGGCACGCCGTCGCCCAGCAGGAGCAGCACGTCGCCATGGCGCTTGAGCCCCTGGGTAGCCCGGCGCGAGACGTCGCGCAGCACGCCGACCATGCCGATCGTCGGCGTCGGGTGCACAGCCCGCGTGACGTCGCCGTCGACGTACTGGTTGTAGAGGCTCACGTTCCCGCCGGTGACGGGCGTACCCAGCGCGAGGCAGGCCTCTTCGATGCCGTGGATGGCCTCGGACAGCTGGTGGTACACGCCCGGGTCGGTGGGGTTGCCGAAGTTGAGGTTGTCCGTGACGCCCAGCGGTTCGGCCCCGACGCAACTGAGGTTGCGGGCGGCCTCCGCGACCGCGTGGGCAGCGCCCAGACGGGGGCTCAGGTAAACGTAGCGCGAGTTGCAGTCGACGGTGGCAGCGACGCCGAGGCTCGTGCCCTTGACTCGCAGCACGGCGGCATCGGCGCTGCCGGGCAGTACCACGGTGTTCGTCATGACCTGGTGGTCGTACCGCCGGTAGACCGGTTCCTTGCTGGCGATCGTGGGGGACGAGAGGAGGGTCAGCAACGCACCGGCCGGGTCGTCCACCTCCGGCATGCCGCTCAGGTCGCGGCGGCGAGCGGCCAGGACGGCGTCGTCCTCACGCCCCTCCCTCACGTACTCGGGCGGCCGGTTCAGAGCCTCGACCGGCATGGCGGCGACGACCTCGCCGCCTTCCAACAGGCGCAACTCGCCGTGGTCCCGCACCACGCCGACCCAGGCCGCCTCGAGGCCGAAACGGTCGAACAGGCTCAGCAGCTCCACTTCGCGACCCGGCTTGGCGGTGAGCATCATGCGTTCCTGCGATTCGGACAACATGACCTCGAGGGCAGTCATGCCCTCCTCGCGCCTGGGGACCGCGTCGAGGTCGAGGTCCACGCCCTTGCCGGCACGGTGAGCCATCTCGGCGACGCTGGAGGCCAGGCCGGCGGCGCCCATGTCCTGCACACCGGCCACGAAGTCGCGGGCGAACGCCTCGAGGCAGGCCTCGAGTAGCAGCTTCTCCATGAACGGGTCGCCTACCTGCACCGCCGGCCTGTCGGCCTCCGACGCGACGGAGAGGTCGGCCGAGGCGAACACTGCGCCGCCCAGACCGTCGCGCCCGGTGCGCGACCCGACGTAGAGCAGACGGTTACCGACCGCCCCGACGGTGCCGCGCTGGAGGTCCTCATGTCGCAGCAGCCCCAGCGCCATCACGTTGACGAGCGGGTTCTCCTCGAAGCAGGCGTTGACCTCGACCTCGCCTCCCACGGTCGGCACGCCCACGGCGTTGCCGTAGGACGAGATGCCCGCCACCACGCCGGCGAGAAGGTGGCGACTGCGCGGTGAGTTCAGTTCGCCGAAGCGCAGGGAGTCGAGCACCGCGAACGGTCGAGCCCCCATGGCGAAGATGTCCCTCAGGATCCCGCCCACGCCGGTGCCCGCCCCCTGCACCGGTTCGACGGCGCTGGGGTGGTTATGGCTCTCCATCTTGAACGCCACGGCCAGCCCTTCGCCGATGTCGACGACGCCCGCGTTCTCACCAGGACCCTGCAGGACAGCGGCACCCTGGGTGGGCAACAGCCGGAGCAGTGGCCGCGAGTTCTTGTAGCCGCAGTGCTCGCTCCACAGGGCGCCGAAGACACCGGCTTCGACGGCGTTGGGTTCACGGCCCAACCTGGTAACGACCTCGTCGAACTCCGCCGTCGTGAGGCCGAACGCCTGCGCCTTGTCCCTGAGTCTGGGTGTCACGACGGGCGGCAGGGGCCTGGTCACGCGGCCATGGTCACGCGGCAGCCGCCATGACCTGGTCGAGCAGTGAGCCGAGCACGAGCCTGCCGTCGCCGTAGCCGAGCAGCGGCTCGACGGCCCTCTCGGGGTGAGGCATCATCCCCATGACGTTGCCACGGGCGTTGACGACGCCCGCGATAGACCGGCTGGCGCCGTTGACGTTCGCCTCGGGCACCGCGACCCCGGCCGCGTCGCAGTACCTGAAGGCCACCAGACCGTCACCCTCCAAGCGGTCGAGCGTCTCGTCGTCGGCGTAGTAGGCGCCCTCCCCGTGAGCCACCGGCAGCCTGAGGACCGAGCCCACGGGCGTCCTGGTGGTGAACGGTGGGGCCGAGCGCTCCACCCGCAGGTGCACGTCGCGGCACACGAAGCCCAGCGACCTGTTCCGAGCCAGTTGACCGGGGAGAAGCCCGGCCTCCGTCAGGACCTGGAAGCCGTTGCAGATGCCCAGGACCGGGCCGCCGCGACGCGCGAAAGCGCCGACCGCCGCCATCACCGGGCTCTGAGCGGCGAGCGCCCCGCCCCGGAGGTAGTCACCGAAGCTGAAGCCGCCCGGCAGAACGACTGCCAGGTAACCGGACAGGTCTGTCTCGTCATGCCACACCATGCGCACGGGCGCGCCGAGCACGGCCTGAAGAGCATGCCGGGCGTCGTCGTCACAGTTGCTCCCAGGGAAGCTGATGACCGCGATGCCCTTGCTCGTCGTGGGTCTCAACCTCTCACCTCTGCCAAGGCTGGACTGTTGACCTTTCGTCTCAGAAAGAACCCGTGCCTCACGAAGGTGCCCGAAGGCGAGCGCGGTGCCCAAGCGACCGTGCGAAGTGGCGCTGACGCGTCTTGGCTACGCTTGGCACGCGTCCTGGCGGCAGGCTAACATGCTGAGTCGGGCCTGCCGAGATGGCGGAACGGTAGACGCAGTTGACTCAAAATCAACCGGGGAGACCCGTGCGGGTTCGAGTCCCGCTCTCGGCACCATGCGAGGCCGGCCATCGAGCCGCCATGCACCTTGATCACCGCGCGGCACACGGTCGGCACTGGCCGGTGGGCCGCTCGAAGCTGGAGGAATGATGTTCTGGATCGTGCTCATCGTGTTCGTGATCGTGTCGGCGCTGCTGACGGTCGTCGTCCTGATGCAGGAGCCGAAGCAGTCCGGCCTCGGTGATGCGCTCGGCGGCGGCGGTGGCGGCGGTGACTTCGCCTCGATGGGCGGCACGGCTGGCGGCCTCCATCGCCTGACCATCTACCTCGCCGCCATCTGGGGCGCGCTCGCCATACTCATGCAGGTCGTGCCGCGCTGACAGCGGCAGCCTAGCCCGCTCACGTCCTGCACGGCCGGTCCCGCCTCGGGGCCGGCCGTACCGCTTCTGCGGCGCCCCGCTTAGCCCTTCACCCACCCTTGAAGTACCGTCCCCATCGCGTTGACGCCCTTTTGACCCGATGCTAGATTCGCAGCCAGTGGGTAACAAACCGCGTGCGCCCACGCCGCGATGGCGAGAGCATCCCGTATCACCAGCAGTCCACCGCAGTCACACACCGCGGGACGCCGTTCCCGTCGGATACCTTGCGGTGACGCCGGGGAACGGGTAGCTTAGACCGTCGTTACGACATCGGCGGATGTGAACGGTTGGAGGAGCCGAAGCGTCCGCTGCATCCCTGGAGGTAGCATGAAGAAGCTGGTACTCGCCCTAGCCGCGCTCGCGTTCGCCGCGTTCGCGACTGCCGAGCCGTTCGTCTGGCCAGCCACCTGGTCGGCCGCGTCCACAGACGAGGTCGTCACTGGCGGCACGCTGCGCAGCTACATGATCGGCGACCCGCGCACGTTCAACCCGATCACGTCGGCCGAGTCGCAGGCGCTGTCCGACCACATCTTCAGCGGCGGCCTGCTCATCACGCGCGGCCCCGACTCCGACGTGTGGGTCCCCTACGCCGCCGAGACCTTCACGATCAGTGAAGACGGCACCACCGTCGACGTGACCATCCGCCCCGACCTCGTATGGTCGGACGGCTCGCCCGTGACGGTGCAGGACTACTACCTCACGTACGTGCTCCAGATCGATCCCGACGTGGGCTCGAACGGCCACGACAGCTGGTTCGTGGGCGACGACCAGATCACGCTCGAGATCACCGGCGAGCGCAGCCTGCGCTTCAACTTCCCGCGCCCTGACCGCGAAGCGCTTCCCGTGGTCGCGATGGCACCCACGCCGGACGACGTGTTCGGCGAGGCCTACCGCAGTGGCGGCGCCGAGGCCGTGAAGGCCCTCTGGGGCACCGACGTCGACCTGTCCACCACCAAGTGGGTCAGCGCCTTCATACCCGTCAGCTACACGCCCGGTGAGCGCGTCGTGCTCGAGGCCAACCCCACGTTCGGCCAGTGGAACGTGGACTCCGCCGGCAACCCCCTCCCCTACCTCGACGGCTACACGCTGACCATCGCCGACCTCGACGCCGCCCTGAACCTGTTCCTCGCGGGCGAGATCGACCTGTTCGGCCCGCGCAACCTCGACGACATCGGCGTCATCAACCAGGCGATCAACAACGGCGACATCGACGCCACCGTGCTCGAGTCCGTCGCGCCCGTCGCCTCGAGCCAGTTCATCGTCTTCAACTGGAACATGGCCTCCAACCCCGAGATGGAAGCCCTGTTCCGCAACGTGAACTTCCGCCGGGCCATGGCTCACCTCGTCGACCGCGACACGATGATCGAGCTCCTCTTCAACGGCGCCGGCACCCCGATGTACACGAGCGTCTACCCGATCAACACGTTCTGGGTGAACGACAACGTCACCAAGTACGACTACGACCCGGAGGCCGCCGCCGAGCTCCTCGCGCAGATCGGCTACGACCAGACGAACTCGAACGGCGTCCTCGTGAACGATGCCGGCACCCCGATCAGCTTCACGCTGGCCACGAACGCCGGCAACACCGTCCGTGAGCAGATGGCGCAGATCTTCGCCGACTCCGCTCGCGAGGTCGGCGTGGACATCACGGTCGAGGCCATCGACTTCAACCTGCTGGTCGAACAGCTCCTCTCCGAGGGCACCGACCGCCCGTACGAAGCCATCCTCATCGGCCTCACCGGCGGCTCGCGCGACTGGCCGTTCGGCTCGAACGTGGTCCCTTGCGGCACGAACCTGCACATGTACAACACCAGCGGTGAGTGCGTCGCTGCGCAAGAGACCCTCATGACCTCGCTCTACTACGAAGGCCGCGCGACGCTCGACACCGACGCCGCCCGCGAGATCGGCCTCGAACTGCAGCAGGTCGAATCCGAGCTGGTGCCGATCCTCTACACCGCGGCCCAGATGAGCCACTACGCGTGGACGTCCAGCCTCCGCGGCGAGCACCAGGAGGGTCAGATCAACGCCCTCGTCGGCTCCAGGGAACTGGCCCTGTCCTTCTTCGGTCAGTAACGAGGCTCAGGAACTAGTCTTCGGCAGGTGGCTGATATCGGCCACCTGCCGAACCTCGACTCGCATATGTCGATCACTATCTCGAACACGTCGGGCACGCCGAACGGGATCTCGACCGATAGCGGCGTAGCAGTGAGATCGCCGGTGCCCTACGTAGGAGCCTGAAGCATGCTTATCTTCATCGTCCGCCGGTTCATCCAGATGGTCCCCACGTTCATCGGGGCCACGATGCTGGCGTTCCTGGTGAGCCAGCTCGTGCCTGGCGACTTCCTGAACCGCAAGGCTCTCGAGCCGAACGTCAGGCCCGAGACCATCGAGCGGATGCGCTCCCAGTTCGGCCTCGACAAACCCATACACGTCCAGTACGTGCGGTGGATGTCGAACCTGGTGCAGGGCAACCTGGGCCAGAGCTTCGTCAGCAACCAGCCGGTCATGGCCCGCATCGCGAGGCCCATGCGCAACTCCATGTACCTCGCGATCACCGCGATCATCATGTTGTGGCTGGTGAGCATCCCTGCCGGCGTCTACTCGGCGGTGAGGCAGTATTCGCTGGGCGATCAAGTGGTCAGCGTCTTCGCCTACTTCGGGCTGGCCATCCCGAACTTCTTCTTCGCCCAGGTTCTGATCCTGTGCTTGTTCCTGCTTCGCAGTTTCACCCGCGACAACCTCGGCTGGAACGAGATGCTGCTCCCGGTAGCCGGGCTCACCTCCAGCGGCTTCGACCGCATGACGCCATGGCAGCAGTTCAAGGACATGGCGGTGCACCTGATCCTGCCGTCGTTCGTGGTCGCCACCTCCGGCATGGCCGGCTTCACGCGGGTGCTGCGCGGGCAGATGGTCGAGTACCTGGGTTCCGACTTCATCCGCACCGCACGGGCTAAGGGCATCGGTCAACGGGGCGTGACGTACAAGCACGCCCTGCGGCCCGCCATCATCCCCTTCGTCGCCGGGATCGGCGGCCTGCTGCCCAGCCTCGTGGGTGGCGCCGGCCTGGTCGAGGTCGTCATGTCGTACCCGGGCATCACGCCGGCCTTCCTCGACGCCCTCAACTCGCAGGACATATACGTGGTGCTGGGCCTCCTCGTCATAACCACGATCCTGCTCATGGTCGGCAACCTCATCTCCGACCTGCTGCTCGCCGCCGTGGACCCGCGGATCAGGTACGGGTAGGTGGCGGGCATGACGGACCGGGACGAACTGGACCCTAACCAGTCCGCCACCGGGCAAGAGCTCGAGCACCCCGACGAGCACTACGCCGGCGAGGCGACACAGCGCATCAGCAAGTCACAGGCCACCATCGTCTGGGAGCAGTTCCGTAAGCATAAGGCGGCCCTGGTAGGCGGCGCGATCCTCGTCGTCATGTACCTGTGTGCGGCGTTCGCGGGGTTCCTAGCCCCGTACGGCATCAACGAGTACCGGCGCTCACCGGTAGCAGCCTTCAGGCCGCCGACGACCGTGCACTGGATCGACCCCGAGACGGGCCGGTTGACACGGCCTTTCGTCTACGACGTCAGGGAGGAGCGCGACCCGGTCACCAGGCAGCGCATCTACGTCGAGGACACGTCGGTCATGTACCCCATCAAGTTCTTCGTCCACAGGCCCAGCCAGCCCTACAAGATCTTGGGGATCTTCAAGACCGACGTGAAGCTCTTCGGGGTCGACGACCCGGCGCGGATCTTCCTGTGGGGCACGAACAACCTGGGCAAGGACGTGTTCTCGAGGGTGATGTTCGGCGGTCAGGTGTCGCTGACGATCGGCATCTTGGCCGTATGGGTGACGCTGTTCCTAGGCCTGTTGATGGGCGGCCTGGCAGGCTTCTACGGCGGGTTCGTCGACGACCTCATCATGCGACTCGTCGAGGTCATCGCCGCCATACCCGGGCTGTTCCTGCTCATCGTGTTGGCATCGCTGCTGCGGGACCCCCGCAACCCGATCGCCCAGGCCATCGGCCTGGAGATGACCTCCGCGCAGACGTTCCTCATGACGGTCGTCGTGCTGGGCTTCGTGGGCTGGGGCGGCCTCGCCCGCGTGATCCGCGGGCTCATCCTCTCCGCCCGAGAGCTCGACTACGCCGCTGCTGCCAAGGCGCTGGGCGCCAGCGAGACCAGGGTGCTGTGGAGGCATCTCCTGCCGTCCACCGCCAGCTACGTGATCGTCGACCTGACGCTGACGATCCCGGGGTTCATCCTCGCCGAGACCGGCCTGTCGTTCCTGGGGCTCGGCCCCAGCGAGGTGGACACCTCGAGTTGGGGCCTGCTGTTGCGAGACGCCACGGCTCGTGGAGTAAGTATCCAGTTCGTGCCATGGCTTCTCATCCCCGGCATACCCATCTTCCTGGCCGTGTTATGTTGGAACCTACTAGGCGACGGCCTACGCGACGCGTTCGACCCGAAGAAGCGCAGGTAGGGTGCTCCTTCGTAGCGGGTCGGGTCTGCGTATCTCCATACAGGTTCTAGGTGACTATCTTGCTGGGCAGCGCTGAAGCACATATAGCGCGCTCTAGCCGACTCACCCGGTCTGCTGCGGTCCCCTCGGGCGCAGACGGTCCGCGACGAGGAGTGTACGCGTAGATGGCGAAAAGCGAGAGGCTACTCGAGGTCATAGACCTCAAGACCTACTTCGACACGGACGAGGGCACGGTCAAGGCGGTGGACGGCGTCAGCTTCCACCTCGACCGCGGCGAGACCCTCGCCGTCGTGGGCGAGTCGGGCTCCGGCAAGTCGGTGACCAGCCTGTCCGTGATGAGGTTGATACCTACGCCGCCGGGGCGTATCGCCGGCGGTCAGATCCTCTTCGAGGGCGAGGACCTCGTCACGAAGTCGGAACGGGCGATGCGGAAGATCCGCGGGAACGACATCTCCATGATCTTCCAGGAGCCGATGACGAGCCTCAACCCGGTCTACACGGTCGGTGACCAGATCGCCGAGGCGATCGTCCTCCACCAGGGCAAGAGCTACCGGGAGGCCATGCGGATGGCCGCCGAGATGCTCGACCTGGTGGGTATCCCGGAGCCGGGCAAGCGCGTCAAGAACTACCCGCACCAGATGTCCGGCGGCATGCGCCAGCGCGTGATGATCGCCATGGCGCTGTCGTGCGGCCCCAAGCTGCTCATCGCCGACGAGCCCACCACCGCGCTCGACGTGACGATCCAGGCCCAGATCCTCGACCTGATGCGCAAGCTACAGGAAGAGATCGGCATGTCCATCCTGTTCATCACCCACGACCTCGGTGTCGTCGCCGAGATCGCGGACCGGGCGGTCGTGATGTACGCGGGGCGGGCCGTGGAGGAGGCGGACGTCAACTCCATCTTCGCCGAGCCGCTCATGCCCTACACCCTGGGCCTGATGAACTCGATCCCCCGCGTCGACAGGGCCGCCGAGCACCAGGAGCGCCTGCAGGCGATCCCGGGCAACGTGCCCAACCCGCTGAACCTGCCGGAGGGCTGCGCGTTCCACCCGCGCTGCCGCTTCGCCCAAGACCGGTGCAAGGCCGCGATCCCGCCCCTCGAGGACGCGGGTAACGGGCACCAGGTCCGCTGCGTCCGCTGGAACGAGCTCGACCTGAAGTCGGAGATCCTGGCATGAGCGATACTGCCCCCAAGGACGTCGCCGGCACCCACCACTCGACCGACAACATCCTCGAGGTCAGGAACCTCAGGAAGTACTTCCCCATCAGGGGCGGGATCTTCTCGCGCGTCGTCGCTAACGTCAAGGCCGTCGAGGACGTCTCGTTCGACGTCAAGCGTGGCGAGGTCGTCGGTCTCGTGGGCGAGTCCGGCTCGGGCAAGACGACGGTCGGCCGCTCGATCCTGCGGCTCATCGAGCCCAGCTCCGGCGAGGTGTGGTTCGACGGCACCGACATCACGAAGCTCAGCAAGTCCGCCATGCGCGATTACCGGAAGCGGATGCAGATCATCTTCCAGGACCCGTTCGCGAGCCTGAACCCGCGCATGTCGGTCGGGGACATCATCGGCGAAGCCATGACGATCCACAACCTCGCTCGTGGCCGGGAACGCGAGCAGAGGGTCGCGAGCCTCCTCGAGCGCGTCGGACTGTCGCCGAACCACATGCGCCGCTACCCGCACGAGTTCTCGGGCGGCCAGCGCCAGCGCATCGGGATCGCGCGCGCCCTGGCCGTCGACCCCGAGTTCATCGTGGCGGACGAGCCGGTATCGGCCCTCGACGTCTCCATCCAGGCCCAGGTGGTCAACCTGCTCCTCGACCTGAAGGAGGAGCTGGGCCTCACCCTGCTGTTCATCGCTCACGACCTCGGGGTCGTCGAGTACATCTCCGACCACGTGGTCGTGATGTACCTCGGCCGGATCATGGAGATCGCGCCCTCCAAGGAGCTCTACGCGAACCCCATACACCCGTACACCGAGGCGCTGCTCTCAGCCGTGCCCATCCCAGACCCCACCGTGCGGCGCGAGCGCATCATCCTCCAGGGCGACATACCCAGCCCCATCAACCCGCCGTCGGGTTGCGTGTTCCGCACGCGGTGCCCGATCGCCACCAAGGAGTGCGCCGAGGTGGTGCCTCCCCTCGAGGAGGTCACCCCCGGTCACTTCAAGGCCTGCATTCACAGGCCCTGACCGGGCCCTCACGGCCCGAAGCCGAACGGTACGCAGCGCGGCCCGACCAGCACGGTCGGGCCGCGGCTTATCATCCGTGCATGACCCGCGAGGGCACGAGCGATGAGCCGGCCACGGCCGCGAGGAAGCTGACGCCGTCAGACATCTTCCGCCTGATCCTGCGCACCTACTGGGTCTCCCTCCCCTACCTCTTGATCTTCGTACTGGCCCTCCTGGTCGGCACCTGGCTCGTGACGTCGGCCTTCGAGTAGCCACGGTGAGATCGACGGGCGAGCCGCTGCTGGGAGAGGCGCTGTCCGAGGCCATACGCGAGCGCATGCTCGCCGCCTTGGCAGAGGCGACCGACCCCGAGTCACAGCTCGCTGCGCTGAGGTCCACGGGGGGTGCGGGACCCGCCCGACCCGGGCACGCCACGGCGGAGGCCGAGCTGGAGCGCTACGCGGCGCTGCAGGGCGACTACCCACGCAGGGTCGGCAAGACGCTCAGGGGACGTGTGTTGGTCCTCTCGTCCGTGGCGCACGGCGCCGACCCCGACCTGGCAGACGCGATAACGGTCGCGGCCGCGTTGGAGCTGTTCCAGGCGTGGGTCCTGATCCACGACGACATAGAGGACGGCTCCGAGCAGCGGCGCGGCGCCCCCGCACTCCATCGCCTCGTCGGCGTGCCCGTCGCGCTCAACGTCGGCGACGCCTTGCACGCACGCATGTGGCGCCTGCTGCACGCGCTGGTGCCCGGCCCCGACGCCGACGCGCTCCGGGCGGGGCGGTCGGCCGCACGCGCGCGGGCGATCCTCGACGAGTTCGGGACCATGGTCACGAGGACCGCAGCGGGACAGCACCTCGACCTGGCCTGGGTCGCGGCCGGACGCTTCGACGTCACCGAGGACGAGTACCTGCGGATGGTCACCCTCAAGACCGCCTGGTACACGGTCGCGTCGCCCCTCAGGCTGGGCGCGCTCGTGGCCGGGCGGACGCCCGACCCCCGTCTCACCGCCGCCGGTCTGGACCTCGGTGCGGCGTTCCAGGTCCGCGACGACGTGCTGAACCTGGCCGCCAGCGAGGAAGCTCCCGGCTACGGTAAGGAGGCCCTCGGCGACCTGTACGAGGCCAAGCGCACACTGATACTCGCCCACCTGCTCGCCACCGTCGACCCGGAGGAGGCGGCCGAGGTAACGGGCCGCCTCGCCAAGCCGCGCGAGGAGCGCACCGGCGAGGACGTCATCGCGGTGCTCGAGCTCATGCGGAAGCGCGGCTCGGTGGCGTACGCCCAGGCGACCGCGGACCGGCTGGCACGCCGCGGCATGGAGACCCTCCGCGAGGCCCTCATGGAGCTTCCTTCCCGCACCCACGCCGAGGCCCTGCTGCGGGAACTTGCCGTGGTCGCAGAGAGGACCAGCTGAGGCGCGAGGACGGGTCATCCGAGCTACTCGTT
>JBDZWC010000002.1:57207-74914 GCA_040256005.1 Deinococcaceae bacterium
TGGTCGCAGAGAGGACCAGCTGAGGCGCGAGGACGGGTCATCCGAGCTACTCGTTCGCGAGGACGGGTCATCCGAGCTACTCGTTCGCGAGGACGGGTCAGCGGGCTCGGTTGGTTGGCGCCAACAGTAGGGGGCACACCGCGCGACACTGGGATGAGGAACGGCAAGTGCCGAGGACTACACGGCGACCGCCGAGCGGGGCGCCGGCACGCCAGGACCGCGACGCTAGCCTGCCGCCATGGCGCGAGTTCGGTCCGTAGCGCACGGGATAGCAGACGTCACCCTGGGTTCGTTGGACCGCTGTCCGGTCTGCCGAGCCGCTCCGTCCGGCAGCACCGGAGTGTGCGGCGCATGCGTCGCCTGGCTCGAGGCCGCGGCGCGGGCGCTGCCACCGCCGTCGGGTGAGCTCTGCTGGGTGGGGCCGCATGCGGGCCCCTTGCAGCGGTGCGTCGCGGCGTTCAAGCACGGGGGCGGGAGTAGGCTCGGCGAGTTCTTGGGCCAGCTGCTCACGCTGCGGCTGGCGCGCTGGTCCTACCAGCCCGACGTCGTAGCGCACGTGCCGGCATCCGGTGAGAGGCTGGCCGAGCGCGGCTTCGACCAGGCCGCCGTGCTGGCGTCCGTGGTGTCGCGTGCCATCAGGCGCCCGCACTTAGCAGCGCTCGCGCGCTCGCCCGTGGCCACGAGCCAGAAGCGCCTGACCCGCGCCGGTAGAGCGGTGAACGCCGGCGGCGCGTTCGGCGCCACACGCGGCGTCTCCGGGCGGGTGTTGCTTGTCGATGACGTGCTGACGACCGGCGCCACGTACCGCGCCTGCGTCGCCGCGCTCCTCTCCGCAGGGGCGACGGAGGTCCGGGGGGCGTTCGTGGCGCGCACCGTGAGGTCCGCAGCGGGACGCGCTTGAGGCGTCGCGCGCCCAAGGGCTCTCCGGCTCCGGCGTGCGGGGCCGAGCGCCTCGTCGCTCAGAGCCCGAAGATCACCGCCACCGCGACTCCCAGCACCGCCCCCACGATCACCTGGGGGTAGGTGTGGCCCAGCAGCGTCCGCAGCGCCTGCGGCTTGAAGCCCTCGTCGAAGAGGTGGCCCAGCTCGCTGACCAGCTCGTTGATCAGCTCGGCCTGCAGGCCCGCGGCCCGCCTGATACCGGTGGCGTCGTACATGACGATGGACCCGAACACGGCGGCTATCGCGAAGTGCGCGCTCTGCCAGCCGTACTGCATGCCGAGCGCGACGGCCAGGGCCGACACGGCGGCGCTGTGAGACGATGGCATGCCGCCCGTCTCCAGCAGTCGAGCGAACGCCCAGCGCCGCTCCGTGAGCACGACGATGATCAGCTTCAGGATCTGGGCCACCGCCGTGGCCACGATCGCGACCATCAGCGGCGTGTTGGCCACCAACTCGCTCACGCGCTCCCCCGGCGCGCCAGGGCGGCGTCGAGGGTGTTGGCGACGACCATCGCGACCGTCATGAGCCCGGTGCCGCCCGGCATCGGCGTCAGCCAGCCCGCCACCTCCGCCACGTCGGGGTCCACGTCGCCGACCACCTTGCCTTCGACACGCGAGAGGCCCACGTCGAAGACCGCCGCCCCCGGCTTGACCATGCCGGGCGTGACGAGCCCGGGCCGTCCGGCGGCCACCACCAGCACGTCGGCGGCGCGCGTTACCGCGGGCAGGTCGCGCGTGCGTGAGTGGGCCAGCGTGACGGTCGCGTCGCGAGCCAGTAGCATCGCCGCCAGAGGCTTGCCAACCAGGTTCGAGCGGCCGACGATCACCGCCTGCGCCCCCGACAGCGGCACGTCGAAGCGGTCGGCCAAGGCGACGACGCCGGAGGGCGTGGCCGGCCGCAGGCCCGGCCGGCCGCTCCACAGCCTGCCGACGTTCATGGGGTGGAGGCCGTCTACGTCCTTGGCCGGGTCGATGGCCTCGAGCACGACGGCCTCGTCCATCCCGGGAGCCGGCAGCTGCACGAGGATGCCGTCCACGTCCTCGTCCTCGTTCAGCCGCCCGATGAGGTCCAGCAACGCAGGCTGACCCGTGCCCTCGGGCAGCACCCGGGTCTCGGAGGTGATCCCCACCTTGGCGGCCAGACGCTCCTTGGAGCGGACGTAGTAGGCGCTGGCCGGGTCGTCCCCCACCCGCACGAAGGTCAGCTTCGGCGTGAAGCTCAGTCCGGCCACCCGGTCGCTGAGGCTCGCCACCAGCTCAGCCGAGGCCAGCCTACCGTCGAGCACGCTGGCGCTCACCGCTCGTCTCCTTCGTCGTTCGCTCGCGCCGGCACGCCGTTTTCGCCGCCCGCCCGCTCCGAGACGGACTCCGGGGCGCCGAGAGCCTCGGACCTGAGGGCCCTCACCACCTTCGCCAGCACGCCGTTGACGAAGCGGCCCGAGTCGTCTCCGCCGTAGCGTTTGGCCACCCGTACCGCCATCTCGAGCACCACCGGCGGCGGCGTGTCGAGGTGGAGGAGCTCCGTCACGGCCACGCGCAGGACGTTGAGGTCGGTCTGTGACATCTGTGAGAACGTCCAGCCGGCGATGTTCTCCTCGAGGACCGCGTCCACACGCTCGCCGTCGGCGGCGTAGGCCTTGAGGAGCGTGTCGGCGAGCTCTAGCGCCGTCCTGTCGAGCGGGTCGCCGTAGGGATCGTCCGCGCTGTCCTCGGGTTCCTCCGCTAGGTCGGACCGCACACCGGACCACACCGCCAGCAGGTCATCCGAGCCTCGCTCCGCCTGGAAGAGGGTGCGGAACGCGAGCTCCCTCGCCCGCCGCCTAGCCAACTGGGTACCAGCGCACGCTCTTAGCCACCGCTCTGCTTGAGGTCGACGTCCTCGACCGTCACGTCGACCGTCGCGACGCTCAGGCCCGTCATCGACGCGACCGCTTCCCGCACCGCACGCTGGGCTTCGAGCGCAACCTTCGGGATCTCGACGCCGTAATCGACGCAGACGGTCAGGGACGCGGAGATGCCGTCCTCACCACGATCGATCTGAATGCCCTTGGCCCGCCTGCCCGTGAGGATCTCGCCGACCCTCACCGGCGGCTGCACCGTGTGGAGCCCCTCGACCTGATCGAGGGCCAGCTGGACGATGCCGTAGAGGACGTCGGGCGAGATCTCCAGGTCGGTCGCCTCGGTCATGACGTCATCCTACGCGGGACGAAGTTGGTGTAGACCTGCCCGCGACGGAAGAAAGCGTTGTCCAGCACGCGGAGGTGGAACGGGATCGTCGTCTTGACGCCTTCGATGACGGTCTCGCGCAGGCTGCGCTCCATACGCATGATGGCCTCGTCCCTCGTGGGTGCCCAGGCGATGATCTTGGCCAGCAGGCTGTCGTAGTTGGGCGGGATCCGGTAGCCGGTGTACACGTGGGAGTCCACACGCACCCCCGGCCCGCCCGGCCAGTGCACGTCCGTGATCGTGCCGGCCATGGGCCGGAAGTCGTGGTCTGGGTCCTCGGCGTTGATCCGCACCTCGATCGCGTGGCCGTCCACTGCCAGGTCCTCCTGCCGCCAGGAGAGCCCTTCCCCGGCCGCCACCTTGATCTGCTCCTGCACCAGGTCGGTGCCCGTGATCATCTCGGTGACGGGGTGCTCGACCTGGATGCGGGTGTTCATCTCGGAGAAGTAGAAGTTGCCCTGCTTGTCGACGAGGAACTCGCAGGTGCCGGCGCCGCGGTACGAGACGTGTCGTGCCAGCTTGACGGCGGCCTCGGCGATGCTCCGGCGCAGGTCGTCAGCCAGCAGCGACGGCCCCTCCTCCAGCAGCTTCTGGTAGCGGCGCTGGATGGAGCAGTCGCGCTCGAACAGCTGGACGACGTTCCCTTCGCCGTCCCCGAACACCTGTACCTCGATGTGCTTGGGCTCCTCGATGTACTTCTCGATGTAGAGCTCGGGGTTGCCGAACGCGGCCCTGGCCTCCTCCTGGGCGTTGACGAACTGACGCTCCAGATCCGTGTAGCTCTGCACGACGCGCATGCCGCGCCCGCCTCCGCCGGCCGAGGCCTTCAGGATCAGCGGGAAACCCACCTCGTCCGCGAACGTGCGGGCGCCGTCGAGCCCGTGGAGGGCGCCGCTGCCGGGCGTCACCGGCACGCCCGCCTCCTGGGCCAGGGCCCGAGCCGCGGACTTGTCACCGATACGGGCGATGTTCTCGGGCCGGGGCCCGATGAAGACGAGGTTGTGCTCCTCGCATTTCGTGGCGAACTCGGCGTTCTCGGCGAGGAAGCCGTAGCCCGGGTGCACGGCGTCGGCGCCGGTCACGACGGCGGCGGCCAGGATGTTCCTGACGTTGAGGTAGCTGTTGCCGGCCGGCGGGGGCCCGATGCACACGGCCTCGTCGGCGAGCAGCACGGGCAACGAGCTCTCGTCCGCCTGGGAGTAGACGACGACCGTCTGTACCCCCAGCTCGCGAGCGGCACGCACGACCCTGAGGGCGATCTCGCCCCGGTTGGCTACGAGGATCTTACGGAACATGCTGTCGTCCTTCAGTCCGGCTCGATGCGGAAGAGGACCTGCCCGTACTCGACCGGCTGGCCGTTGTCGACGAGGACCTCACGGACCACGCCGGCGACGTCGGCCTCGATCTCGTTCATGAGCTTCATGGCCTCGATGATGCACAGCACGGAGCCCGCCTTCACGCTGTCGCCTGCCCGCACGTAGGGCGGGGCGTCGGGCGAGGGGGCAGAGTAGAACGTGCCGACGATCGGCGCGGTCACGTCCACCAGCCGCTCGTCTCTAGCCGGGGCGGCCTCCGCGACGGGCGGCTGGCTGCTCGCCTGGGCAGCGACCTGGGGCTGGGGCGTCGGCGTCCCGCTGGTGGGCTGGGTCGCGACGACCTGCGCCGGCCCTGCCACCTGGTAGTTGCCGGCGCCCAGCTTGACGGTCAACTTGTACTCGCCCGTCTCGAGCGTCAGCTCGCTCACCTCTGTGTCCTTGAGTACGTCAAGCAGGCGCCTGATGTCCTTTACCTGCATGCCGCTCAGGCCCTACCCAGGTACTCGCCGGTGCGCGTATCGACCCTGACGACCTCGCCCTGCTCGATGAACAGCGGCACGTTGACCGTGGCGCCGGACTCCAGCTCCGCGGGCTTGGACCCGCCCGAGACCGTGTCGCCCCTCACGCCGGGATCGGTCCTCGTGATGGCGAGCTCGACGACGTTGGGCAGGGTCACCTTGAGCGGCCTGCCCTGGTAGTAGTCGACGGTCACCTCGACGTTCTCCTTGAGGAACCTGGCGCCGTCGCCGATCTGATCGCGCGTCAGCGTGGGCTGCTCGAACGTCTCGTTGTCCATGAACGTGTAGTGGTCGCCGTCGACGTACAGGAACGACATCGTCCGGTACTCGATGAAGATGTCCTGGATCTTCTCCGTCGCGTTGAAGGAGCGCTCGACGATCGAGCCGGTCTCCAGGTTGCGGAACTTGGCGACCATCTTGGCGCCGCCGCGGCCGATCTTCTGATGCTGGTAATCGACGACCTCCCAGAGACCGCCGTCCATCTCGACCTTGGTGCCGCTGCGCAGGTCTGTAACGCTGATCATAGGTTCCCTTGTCCTCCGACTGCCCTAGCTGGCCGCACTCAAGCAGCCGGGTCTCCCCCGACAGGCGGCTCTTTCGGCCCCGCCTGTGACACAGGGGCCCGAGACGGGCCAGTCTAGCATCCGGCCTTGAGCGTGGCAGACGGCACAGCCGCCCGCGCCGGTACCACGGGCGGCCAGGCTCTACGCCCGCAGGTCCACGACCGTCGGCCCCAGCCCCGCCTGCGCGATCAGCTGGTCGTAGCGCTCGCGGCCCAGTTCCCCGTTCGCGCCCTCCACGGCGACCAGCGCTGCCTCGAGGAGGTTGGTGCCCACCGACCTGCCGCCCACCCGTGGCGTGGTCGTGATCAGTCGCCTCGCGCCCCTGCTCCTGAGCATCTCCACGTCGGCCGGCGTCGTCGTGTTCGTGAGCACGTCCTTGTCTGCCAGGTCACGTGGCGCGTAGCGGCGGATGTAGTGCCAGTCGCCGGCGATGACGTCGGCCCAAGCGAAGTGCTGCGCCAGGCCGGGTCGCGAGCCCGCCGACTCCTGCGAGGATCCCGTCGGGTAGAACCACCTCACCGGCAGCCGCGCGATCACGGGCAGCAGCACGGCGGCGACCCGCCGCAGCGTCCCGAGCGACCTCAGGGGCACGTCGACGCCGAGGCCGAACACGATGTCGCCGAAGATGACGTCCGCGCCCAGCCCAGCGATCGTCTCCGCCATCCCGAAGCGGTCGACGGAGTTGACCAGCAGCACGCGCCTGTCCCGCCAGCCCAGTAGCTCGTCGAGAGCCGTGACCGCATGGCGCTCAAGGCTGTCCTTCAGACCGGCGCCGCAGACGACGGGCGTCCGCCGCGCGGCCGAGGCGATGCGCAGCGAGTCGCGCAGGTAGTACCGCCTGTCACCTACCCGCAGGTAGAGGTCGGTGCCGCCCAGGCCGATCGCCTCGACCTGGCCGTCGAGCTCGGCCACCAACCGGCGGGCCGCGGCCAGGTCTCCCCCGGTGCCGAGGCGCCGGAGACGCACCCGCACGCCGAGCAGGTCGAGGTAGTCGTCCATGTCCCGCGTCTTAGAGCCGATCGAGACGCTGACGACGGTCTTCTCGGGCGCGGCTGACATGAGCGCACCACGCTACCGCGCTGCGGACAGCGTGGTGTGCGATCCCTTCAGGACAGCGACTTGGCGTACCAGTCGAGGAGCGGTTTCGCGTCGATCGCGAACGTGTAGCCGAGACGTTCCCAGAAGCGCCGCGCCCTGGGGTTCTCCCCGTAGATGCTGGCGAGCAGCCTGCGCACCTTGCCCTTGAGGCGGGCCTCGAGGTCCTGAGCGCAGGCTCCGCCGATGCCGCGGCTCTGGAGGCCGGGGCTGACCAGCAACAGGTTGACGGTGGCGTCGCCGACCTCCGGGTAGTCGAGCTTGTAGTCGAGGTAACCAGCCACGACCCCGCCCGACACCGGATCTTTGATCACCGGTTGCACGCCGCTGGCGTGTTCGGGCCGCACGAGGACCAGCTCGACGTGCCGGCGTGGGTCCGCTCCCGCGGTGGCGAGGTCTGTGCTGACCTCCTCGAGCGTCGGAATCGGGATCGAGATGATGTCGAAGTACGACGGTGTGGCCAGGTAGAGGCCGTGCACGAGCGGGGCGTCTGAGGCTTCGGCTGGACGGGTCGTTACCGCGGTCTTCGTGGCGTCGTCGGGAGGCGTAGCGAGCAACACGTCAGGTCATCTCCTGCGGTGTGTCAACGACGAGGTGTCGAGCGGGCAGTGGGAACCCGCCTGGATGCGCTTTCCCCGGATGATACCAGCGAGCGATGAGGGCTTCAGTGTCCGGGAGCCCTCTGCCGATGAGGCCTAGGCAGCGTCCCCAGGTCCCATCTTCGCGCCCTCGCAGCGCCGCCGCCCTTACCCGTCAGGGCGGCGAGGAACGTGAGAACTCCTTGCCCTGGGAGCGGGCCGTGCCGTAGGGTTATTCATGCTGGCGCCGACTTCGGTACGGGGTACCGCGAGGTCATCCTTGGCACAACGGCGCTTACCCCCCTGGAGGAACCCTTGTCCGAGGTAGCGCCACCAGAAGCGCACTCCGTCACGATGAAGAAGGCTGAGGACGCCTTCGCGAAGGCGTTCGCCTTCCGCCGGGCCGACGAGGCCGCCGCGGCGGGCATGCACCCCTACTTCAAGCCGATAGCTTCCCAGCGGGGCGGCACGGTCATGGTGAACGGCCACGAGATGGTCATCACCGGCTCCAACGACTACCTGGGCCTCACTCAGGACCCGCGTCTGAAGGAGGCAGCCCGCTCGGCGCTGGACGACTTCGGCACCTCGTGCACCGGCTCGCGGTTCCTGACCGGGACGCTGACCCTGCACGAGGAGCTCGAGCACAGGCTCGCGGAGTTCCTCGGCAAGGAGTCGGCCCTCACGTTCTCGGCCGGCTACCTGGGCTGCCTCTCGGTGATCTCCGCCCTGGCCGGCAGGCACGACATCCTGTACTACGACCGCGAGAACCACGCTTCGCTGTACGACGCCGCCAAGCTCTCGTTCGCTTCGTTGCGCAAGTTCGAGCACAACGATCTCGCCGGCCTGGCCCGGCTCCTGGAGCAGGACGCGGGCCGACCGGGTGGACGCATCATCGTCACCGACGGCGTGTTCTCGATGAGCGGCCATATCGCCAAGCTGCCAGAGCTCGTGGAGATCAAGCGCCGCTACGGCGCCAGGCTGATCGTCGACGACGCCCACGCCACCGGCGTGCTCGGCCCCGACGGGCGCGGTACGGGTGACCACTTCGGGCTGGTGGACGAGATAGACGTGGTCATCGGCACGTTCTCGAAGTCGCTGGCCAGCGTCGGCGGGTTCATGGCGGCCGACAGGGCCGTCGTGCAGTTCGTGAAGCACTCCGCGCGGCCGTTCATCTTCACCGCCGCCCTGCCGGCCATGCAGATGGCGGCGGCGCTCAAGGCACTCGAGATCATGCAGGCCGAACCCGAGCTGCGCGTACAGCTGTGGGAGAACGTCCACCGGCTCCGGAACGGCATGAACGAGCTGGGCTTCGACACCCTCGGGTCCGAGACGCCCATCGTGCCGGTGCTCGTCGGGCCCGACGAGCTGGCCATGGCCTTCTGGAAGGGCCTGTGGGAGGAGGGCGTCTTCACCACGCCCGCTCTGCCGCCGGGCGTGCCCAACGGCCAGTCGATCATCCGTACCAGCGTCAACGCCAACCACACCGCCGAACAGCTCGACCGGCTCCTGTCCGCGTTCGCCTTGGTCGGCAGGCGGCTCGGCGTCATCTGAGGACCGCCGTGGGGCAGCTCACGGTCGAGACGGCGGAGGACGGGGCCGGGGTAAGAGCCTTCGTCGACTACCCGTACGCCAAGTACAAGGGCGACCCCAACTGGGTGGCGCCGCTGCGCATCTCGCAGTTCGAGATGCTCGACGAGAAGAAGAACCCCTTCTGGCGGCACGCCGAGAAGGCGCTCTACCTGGCCAGGCGCGACGGTCGCGTGGTGGGCCGGGTGGCGTACGTGCGCGACGACGCGCACATCAGGGTGCACGACGAGCAGCTGGCGTTCTTCGGTTTCTTCGAGGCGGAGGACGAGGAGGCGGCGAAGGCGTTGCTCCAGGTCGTGGAGAGCCACGCCTCCGCCGAGGGCCTAACGGCGGTCAGGGGCCCCATCAACCCGAGCATGAACGACGGCGCCGGCTTCCAGGTGGACGCGTTCGACGCCAAGCCCGCGGTGATGATGCCGCAGAACCCGGCGGAGTACCCACGTTGGGTAGAGGGAGCGGGCTACAGCAAGATCAAGGACCTCTACTGCTTCGAGTTCGACACGCACAAGCCCTTCGACGAGCGCATCGACCGCATCGCCGAGCGCACCAAGTCGCGTTACCCGATCGTCGTGCGGCCCGCCGACATGAAGCGCTTCGACCGCGAGATCGAGATACTCAAGACGATCCACACCGAGGCGTGGGAACAGAACTGGGGCAACGTGCCCCTCACCGACGCCGAGGTCGAGCACCTGGCGAACGACCTCAAGATGATCATCGACCCCGAGCTGGTCCTGTTCCTCGAGTACCGCGGCGAGCCCGTGGCGTTGGCCGTGACGGTACCCGACCTGAACCAGGTGCTCGCGCGGTTCAACGGGCGTCTCCTACCGTTCGGCATCGTCCACCTGCTGAGGCGCAAGCAGATCATCGACAGGGCCCGCCTCGTCATGCTCGGCGTGTTGCCAGAGCACCGCAACAAGGGCTACGACCTGCTGCTGATACACGAGGTCGTGAAGCGCGCCCGCGAGCGTGGGATCAACGGTGGTGAGTGCGGCTGGACCCTCGAGGACAACGTGCGCATCAACAACGCTATCGAGGCCGTCGGCGGCGTGCGCAGCAAGACCTACAGGATCTTCCAGAAGGGGCTATGACCCTGGGCGGGGCGCTGAGGGCGCTACTCGGCGACCTCGCCTCCCTCTTCACACGCCGCGGCTCCAGGACCTGGTTCCTGCTCTCGGCAGCCACCGTGCTGCAGGTGGCGTTCTGGTACCTGGCGACGCCGGGGCCTCAGCTCATCGGCTACGCCCCGCGCGACCTGCCAACCGCCGCGGTAGGCATCACCTGGTCGCTCGTCACGCTGCTGGCGGTGCCCGCCCTTCTGTTCACGACCACGGGGGGCACCCTCAGGGAGATGGGCCTGACGCGCGGCGACCCTCGCTTCGGCTGGCCGGCCGTCGGGGTCTGCGCGCTCGTGGCGGTGCCGCTCGTGGCGCTGGCCTCGGGGGGCGCGTCCGAACTGGCGGCCGCGTACCCCTGGGCGGGCACGGAGATCGGCAGGTCGTTGGGCACCCTGGCCGGCTGGGCCGTGCTGTACGCGCTTTACTACCTGGCCTTCGAGGCCTTCTACCGCGGTTTCCTGCTGCGGGCACTCGAGGCGCCGTTCGGCACCAGCCTGGCCGTGTGGTTACAGGCGTTCGCCGCGACGCTCGTCCACCTCGGGAAGCCCCTGCCCGAGGTGCTGGCTGCCCTCCCCGCCAGCCTGCTGTTCGGCGTGCTGGCGGTGCGCTCGAGGTCGATCTTCTACCCGGCGCTCGTGCACCTGGCGATCGGCCTGACATTGGACGTCGCCCTGCTCGCCCGCGCGGGTAACCTCCTGTCGTGAAGGTGCTCGTCACCGGCGCTCATGGGTTCCTCGGCAGCTACATCACCGAGGGGCTCGTCGCCGGCGGCGACGAGGTCGTGGCGCTGGTGTCGCCATGGGGCGACGTCGAGAACCTGGCCTCGGCCCAGGCGACGGCGCCCGTCGAGGTCGTGCGGGCGGACCTCAGCCAGCAAGGCGACCTGTCGTGGGCGCTCGAGGGCGTCGACGCCGTCGTGCACGCCGCTGCCCGGGCGGCCGACTGGGGCCCATGGGACGCGTTCTACCGGACCAACGTACTGGGGACCCAACGCCTGCTCGACGCCGCGGCCAAGGCCGGCACGAGACGGTTCGTGCTCATCTCCAGCGTCGCCGTCCACACCTACCGGGGGTTCAGGGACGCCGACCCGCGCACTTTGCCCCGCGACAACGTCTCCAACCCGTACGCCTACTCGAAGATCCTCGCCGAGAACCTGGTGATGACCAGACCGGACGTGGAGGGCGTCGTCGTCAGGCCGGGGCTGTGGCCTTTCGGCGCGCGCGACGCGACCTTCGAGCGGGTCGAGAGGGCGGTCGCGCGCGGCGTGATGCCGCTGCTCAAGCGCGGCGAGAGCGTCCTGAACACCACCTACGCGACGAACTTCGCTGACGGCGTGGCCCTGGCGGTGCGTTCACCCGTCGCCGCCGGCCGCGTGTACCTGTTCGCCGACCACGGCGCCCCGAGTTGGCGTGAGCTGTTCGCCGAGATGGCGCGCCTCGTCGGCAGCGCCCCTCCGCGTCTGAGCGTGCCACGCCGTCCCGCGCGGGCCATCGCGACGGGCGTGGAGGCCACCTGGCGGGCGCTCTTCCCCGCCACCGAGCCGCCGATGACGCGCTACCGCGCCGGCCTCATGGCCCACGACGTCCATTTCTCGATCCACCACGCCGTGGAGGAGCTCGGGTACGAACCGCGTGTCACGTGGCGCGAGGGGCTCGCCATCGCGCTCGAGGCGCTCCGCTCCGGCTCGCGCTGATGCCCGCGGTGCTCTTCGCGACGATCGCCGCGGGTGGCGGCCACGTCGCCACCGCCCGCGCGATGGCGGAGGCGGTCACCGCGGCTTCCGGTGGGTCCGTGCAGGTCCGCGTCTCCGACGTGATGGCGGAGTACGGCCCGCAGAGCCTCGACGCCAGGCACAAGGCTTCCTGGAAAGCGCTACTGGGCATGCCTCCCCTCGTCAGGGCCAGCCAACGCCTGATGGACGCGGCGCCGCCGCTGAGCCGGGCCGTGCAGAACCGACTGCTGCAGGGCTTCACGACCAACGTGACCGCGGCGTTGAACCAAGAGGCGCCGACCCTCGTCGTCGTCAACCACGGCTGGCTGGCAACGGCCTTCACGCGCGCCCGTGCCCTTCACGGGCTGAAGAGCCGCGTGGCCGTGTTCGCGACGGAGCCGTTCGACGCCAGCGCGCTGTGGTCGGCACCGCTGGCGGAGACGGTGCTCGCCCCCAGCGCCGCCGCCGCCGAGGACCTGGTCCGGCTGGGCGTACCCAGCGCAGCCGTGCACGTGGCGGGCTACCCGGTGGCGGAGCGCTTCACGACCGCCCCTGACCGTGCCACCGCCAGGGAACGGTTCGCCCTGGGCGACGACTTCGTCGTGCTGATGAGCCTCGGCGCCGAGGGCGTGGCGTCTTCCGCAGCGATCGCCGCGGCGCTGGCGTTGGGCCGCGCCGGCTGCGCGGTGCTGTGCGTCACCGGGCGCAACGAGGAGCTGGCCGGCCGGTTGACGCGCGAGGCCGCCCTTGCGGGGCTGTCCGACAGGGTGAGGGCGCTGGGCTTCGTTGAGCGCATGGAGCTGCCGCTGGCGGCCTGCGACGTGATGGTGGGCAAGGCCGGGCCGGCCAGCACGCTGGAGGCGCTGGCGGTCGGCCGACCTGTGATCGCGGCCACGTACGCCGGCCTCAACGAGCTGGCCGTCGTCCGCTTCCTGGCAGCTAACGGCCTGGGCGAGCACGCCGGTTCCTTCACGGCGCTGCCTGACGTAGTGGCACGGTGGCGGGACGACCCTGGGCGCCTGGAAAGCGCCGGCCGAACGGCCGCCGCGCTCGACTTCGGCGCCATGACGGCCGGCATAGGAGCCTTCCTGGCCGCGCTGGCCGTCCACGGTGAGGCGGATCCGGCGCTGTTGAAGCCCGGGGCGCTCGCGGCCATCACCAAGCGCTCGCTCGCCCCTGCCCCTGCGCCGGTGACAGGGGTCGCGCCGTGAAGCGGCTCATCGGCGTGCTCGCCCTCTCGCTTGTGCTGGGCTTCGGCGGCCTCTACCTCGCGACCCGCGAGTCCGTCTTCTCCGTCGCCACCTACGCGGGCCTGAGGCTGGACCCTACCGTCGTCACCGTCATCGCGCTCAGCCTCCTGCTGCTGTGGCTCGCCCCGGTGGTGAAGATCAAGGCGCTGCTGGCGTCCCAGGGCCACAGGATCACGGCCTGGGAAGCGTTCACCGCCCACGTGGGCCAGGTGTTCGGCACGGCCATGACGCCCAGCGGCACCGGCGGCGCGCCCGGCCTGGTGTTGGCGTTGGAACGCTCGGGCGTGCCCCTGGGCACCAGCGTGGGCGTGGCGGTGCAGCTCTTCATCCTCGACCTGGCGGCCCTCGGGGTGCTCATACCGATAGGCGTGGCCTACATCGTCGTCATCAGCCCGCTCAGCCTGCCGCCCGCCCTGACGGCGCTGGCGCTGGGGGCCGCGGCTGTCGCGCTGGTGGGAGCGATCGTGCTGGCGCGGTACCCGGTGGCCCTCTACCGGCTCATCAAGCGGGTGTCGACATGGCGGCTTCTGCGGCGCTTCCGCGACCGGCTGACGCGGCTGGGTCGGGAGTACTACGTGAGCGCCGTGGCGTTTCGCGACCTGCCGCTCAAGCGCTTCGTGTACCTGCACGCCACCAACGTGGTCGCGTGGCTGGCCAACTTCCTGCTGCTGTGGGCGCTCCTGTCTGGCTACGGCGCCCGGGCCCGCCTCCTCGACGTGCTGGCAGTGCTGTCGATCATCACCCTCGTCGGCTTCTTCGTCCCGACGCCGGGGGCCGCCGGTTTCACGGAGCTGATGGTGGGCCTGGTGGTCGACAACAGCACGTCGCAGACGTCGATCGCGGCTCCGGTCGCGCTATGGCGGGCCGGCACGTTCTACGTCGTCTACCTGATCGGACCCTTGGTCGCCTGGCTGCTCATCGCGAGGCGGCCGCGTCGGCGCCCCGGCCGGCGGGGCGCTCGCCCCGCCTCGCCCGCGGACGGCCCAAGCCCAGGGGCCTGACGAACACGCCGTCCTTCAGCTTGTCGGGTAGCGTCGCGAACAGTCGCAGCAACGGCACCTCCCGCGTGCCAGCGACGCGAGCCGGTGGGCGGCGCATGAACGCGACGCGGGCCACCACCCTCGCCACGCTGGACGGCTCCGCTGCGTTCGCCTCTCCCCACAGGTTCGACTCGCGCAGCCGCTTCAGGTAGGCCGCCCACGGCTCACCCTGCCGGCGGGCCTCGGCGTCGAGCAGCGTCTTCGCTCGGCGCGCGAAGCCGGTGCGCATCGCGCCGGGCTGAACGAGGACGACGTCCACGCCGAACGGCCTGAGCTCGAGACGCAGGGCGTCCGTGAACATCTCCAGGGCCGCCTTGGCCGCCGAGTAGGCCCCCATGAAAGGCGTTACCAACAGCGCGTTCGTCGAGCTCACGTTGACGATCGTGCCGCCGCCACGGCGCCGCATGCCCGGCGCGACGGCGCGAGCGGCCCTGACCGGGGCCAGGGCGTTGAGCTCGAGCTGCCTCATGACGTCTTCCCATGGCTGTGACTCGACAGGTCCGGGGCTGAGCGCCCCGACCGTGCTGACGAGCAGGTCGATCGCGCCTTCGCGCTCCTCGACGTGGGCGACCGCGGCGGCCAGGCTCTCGTCGGCCGTCGCGTCAACCTCCAGGTGTTCGATGCGTGCCGCCCGCTCGGCGTCAGCAGCGTCGGCCCCGTGGGCGGGAGCGGAGCGCACGTCGGCGCCGTACACCCTCACGTACCTGCCGGCCAGCTCCAGGGCGACCTCGCGCCCGAGGCCCGTGGCGGCGCCGACGACGAGCGCCGTACGCGGGCCCGGAGCGAGACCCTCGTCGCGCAGCCAGGCGGCCGTGCTCGCCATGCCCTCCTGGAACGACACCCGTGGCGCGTAGCCCAGGACGTCGCGCGCCGCCGAGCCGTCGAACCGCGCTGTGCTCATCAGGGTAGTCAGGGTCTCGGGGACGAAGCGCGGCGGTCCGGGCAGCAGCGACGTCAGCCTGCCCACCAGCGCCGCGCCCGAGCGCGCCAGGCCGGCCGGGACGCGCCTGAGCGGAACACCGAGCATCTTGGCGTAGGCACCGAAGAACTCGCCCGTGGAGACGTCGTGCCCGGTGACGTTGAAGGCCCTGCCGGCGGCGCCGCTAGCCTCCCCTGCCGCCGCGAACGCCCTGGCAACGTCCGCGACGTAGACGGCGTCCACCCGGTGGGAGCCGTCGCCGAGCATGACGGGCAGCCCCTTGCGCATGGCGGCCACGGGCGCCAGGGTCCACGAGCCGGAGGCCGGCCCGTAGATCAGTGTGGGTCGCAACACGACCAACTCCGTGCCCGTCCCCTCCAGCGCCGCTTTCGCCGCCGCCTCGCCGCGCACCTTGCTGTCCCCGTAGGGATCCCCGGTCGCCACGAGCGGACGGTCCTCCGTGACCGTCCCCTCGGCCACCGGCCCGTACGCGGCCATGCTGCTGGCCAGCACGAGGCGCCTCACTCCGGCGTCAGCGGCCGCCCGGGCGAGGGCGGCAGTGCCCTCGACGTTCACCTGGTCAGCGAGGCCGGCGGGCGAGCCCATCCAGGCGGCTAGGTGCTGGACGACGTCGGCGCCAGCTACCAGCTGCGCGAGGGTCCGGGGGGTCAGGAGGTCGGCATGGACGGGCTCGGCGCCCATCTGTCTCGCCAGACCGGCCTGCTCGTCCGTCCTCACGGCGGCCCTCACCACGTGGCCGCTCGCGACGAGAAGCGGCACCAGTGCGCGACCGACACCGCCGGTGGCGCCGGTGACCGCGACGATCACGTCCTGGCGCCCTCCTGTTGGGCCGCGACGCGGCCGCGCGCGGGCCCGAAGGCCTTGCCCGCCGCCAGCCGTGGGCTCCTGGCGCCGCGCTTGGCGGAGACGAGGCCAGCGTAGAGCTGCTCGAGCCGAGCGGCGCTCAAGGCCACGTCGTGGCTGCGACCGTAGGCGCGGCCCCTCGTGCTCGCCGCCGCCAGCGCCTCCGGGTCCTCGAGCAAGGAGACGATGGCGCCGGCCTGCGCTCGAGGGTCGCCGGGCCGCACCACGGCACCGGCCCCAGCCTCGCGGACCAGCGATGGTACGGCGCTGCTCTGGTAGTCCCAGGCGAACACCGGGGCTCCCGACGCGAGCGCCTCCAAGGTCGCGATGCTCTGGAGCTCGGCCGGTGACGGCATGAGGAACGCTTCGGTGCGCGCCAGGAGCTCGAGCTTCTCGGCCTCGCCGACGAAGCCTGCCAGGGTGACGCGATGCTGCAGGCCGCGCCGGGCGATGGCCGCCTCCATCTCGCCGGCCAGGGGACCATGGCCCGCGATCGTCAGGTGATAGTGCTCGGGTAGCTCGTGCATGAGCGGCAAGAGGTCTAGCGGCCTCTTCTCCGGCGACAGGCGCCCCACGAACGCGAGCCGCCTGACGCCCGTCTCGCGTGCCTCGGCCGCTGCGGTCGACCGCCGGATGCCGGCCAGGTCTATGCCGTTGGACACCGGCACCGGCTCCCTGTCCGTGAACGGCGTCACCAGCCTCGCCGCGTAGGGAGTCGGGGTCACCAGCAGGTCGGCGAGGCCGAACAGGTAGCGGTACCAGGTCGTGAGGAGCCGGGCCACGACGGGCCCCACGAGCGGAGCGTGGAGCGTGGATGTCTCGAGTTGGGTGTGGACGCCCATCACGACGGGCACGCGGCGGCGCCTGGCCAGATGGGCGGTGACGGCTGTGAGCGCCGCCGGCGTGTTGGCGTGCACGACATCGGCCCAGGCCACGTGGCGCGCGATGCGGCTGACGATGGGGTGGGCGAAACGGGTCTGCGTGGCTCCCAGGCGCCATGACGGCAGCCGGTCGACGCGGACGCCGTGAGGCGCCTGGGTGGGCCGCGGCTCGGCGCCGGCGAGCACCCTGATCTCGTGCCCGAGTCGCGCCAACGCGGCGACGTGCCCCTCGGTGGACCGCGCCTGGCCACCGAAGCCCGGGTAGACGTCATCGGCAACGAACAGGATCTTCAACGCTTCAGCCTTCCGCCCGCCGGCATGCGTACGAGCGTCGCCCGTCTCTCATGGTCCGGCCACCGGAACGTAACACGGCTCCGTTAGCGCCGGGCGAGAGCGACGAACCCTACTCGGGAGCGGCGTTCCCCACGGTTACACTGGCCCGGTGAGCACCCTCACGCGCCTGGCGTGGCGCAACCTGCTGCGACACCCATGGCGCTCCCTGGCCACGGCGTTGGGCATCGGCCTCGGCATCGCGGCCGTGCTGACCACGTTGTCGGTCGGCGACAACGTAGAAGCGAACCTCAGGTCCACCCTAAAGGCCGCCGCCGGCAAGGCCGACCTGGTCATCACGCCCGGGCCGTCCGGTCGCATCGTCTTCGAGTCGGCGCCCGTCCTGGCGGCGGTGCGGGCCCAGCCGGGCGTCGAGGCCGCGTACCCGGTGCTGAACACCAGGGCCGAGCCGTTACGCGAGGTCGAGGAGTTCGAGCGGTCGCCCATCCCCGGTGTGGACAGCGGCTTCCAGATCCAGGGCCGGCTCACGGAGTTCCCGGCCGACCTGCCGGCCGAGGCGAACGCCGGCACGCTGCCCACGGCCGGCTCGAACGGCATCGCCATCGCCGACGGCTTCGCCCAGGCGCGCGGCATCGGGGTAGGCGACGTGGTGCCGTTCACGACGGCGGGCGGCCTGGCCCAGCTGACGGTGACCGGCCTGCTCGACGACGGCGTCGGCGTCGCCAGCACCAACGGCGGCCGCGTCGGCGACATGCACCTCTCCGACCACGAGCGGCTCGAACTGGCGGGCAGCCAGGACTATCGCTGGCGGC